>JAENZF010000105.1 GCA_016841385.1 Methanobacteriota archaeon
GTACGGTCGTCGCGGAGGAGCTGGGCGCGGCGCCGGGTGCTCGACGACCCGACGACGTGCACCGCGGCGAGGGGGCCCTCGTGCGCAAGAAAGTCGGCGGGAGAGTCCCGCTCGAGCACCGCGCAGCAGGTGAGCCCCGCCGGCCGCGCCGCCGGGATATCCTTCATGCTGTGCACCGCCGCATCGATCTCGCCCAGGAGGATCGCATCGTCGAGCGCCCGCACGAAGACCCCCTGCCCGCCGATGGCGTGGAGCGGGACCCCTGTCGCGGTGTCGCCCTCGGTCGTGATCGTGACGACCTCCGCCTCGATACCCCGGTCGGCGAGCATGCCGACCACCTTGTTTGTCTGCGCAAGCGCGAGAGCGCTTCCCCGTGTGCCTATGCGAAGAGACATGATCCGTATGCGTCCGCTATCTGTTCGATATCCTGCTCTGTGTGCGCGGCGGAGAGGAAGTTCGTCTCGAACTGCGACGGCGGGAGGAAGATCCCGGCGCCGAGCATCGCCTTCCAGAATCGTCCGAACGCTTTCGTGTCGCACTCCTTGACCTCCTGGTAGTTGCGCGGGGCTGAGTCCCTGAAGAAGTGCTTGAAGAGCGAGCCTATCCTGACGAACGATCCTTTGCGCGCATCCGCGGCGACCTCGCCGATCGCCCGGGTAGCGTCGTCGAGCCGCCGGTAGACCTCCGGGTGCTCGTGGAGGTGCCGAAGGGTCGCATATCCAGCCGCGAGGCTTGCCGGGTTGCCGCTGAACGTGCCTGCCTGGTAGACCGGGCCGGCGGGGGCGACCAGCTCCATGATATCGCGCCGCCCGCCGAAGGCCCCGATGGGGAGGCCGCCGCCGATGATCTTGCCGAACGTTGCAAGGTCGGGCTTGACCCCGTAGAGCACTTCCGCGCCGCCGATCCCGACCCGGTAGCCGGTGATCACCTCATCGAGGATGAGGAGGACGTCGTAGGCGGCGGTGATCTCCCGGACGTCGGCGAGGTAGCCGTCGTCGGGGAGTACCGGGCCGATGTTCCCCATGATCGGTTCGAGGATGAACGCGGCGACGTCGTCGTTCCCGGCAAGAAGCGTCTCCAGCGCCTCGGGGTCGTTGTAAGGGACCTGCCGGGTGTGCGCCACGAGGTCCGCGAGGACGCCTGCGGAGTCGGGAACCCCGAGGGTCGTCGCCCCCGACCCGGCCTTCACCAGGACCGCGTCATGGGCGCCGTGGAACCCTCCTTCGACCTTGATGATGTCCTGCTTCCCCGTGTAGCCGCGGGCGAGCCGGATCGCGGCCATCGTCGCCTCAGAGCCCGACGAGACGAACCGGACCATATCGACTCCGGGGTGGTCGCCGGTGATCATCCCCGCAAGGTCGATCTCGAGCGGCGTCGGCGTGCCGTAGAGCCACCCCTTCTCGAGCTGGCGCTCGATAGCCCCCCGGATGTCCGGGTGGGCATGGCCGAGGATGAGGGGGCCGTAACCGAGGCAGCAGTCAATCAGGTCGGCCCCGTCGACGGTCGAGAGGTGCGAGCCCGACGCTCGCTCCACGTAGAACGGGTAGGGCCTGATGGCCCGGACGGGGCTGCTGACGCCGCCCGGCATCAGGGTCTTTGCGCGGGCAAAGAGGTCACTGCTCTTCATCGAGCCACCTCGCCGCGTCTTCTGCAAAGTAGGTGATGATCAGGTCGGCCCCGGCTCGCTTGATGGCGGTGAGGCTCTCGAGGGCGACAGCCCGCTCGTCCAGCCACCCGCGTTCTGCGGCCGCCTTGATCATCGCATACTCCCCGCTGACCTGGTAGGCCGCGACCGGCAGCCCGAACTGCGTTACGGAAGCGAGAATGTCGAGGTAAAGTCCGGCCGGCTTGACCATCAGGATATCCGCTCCTTCGGCAGCATCCAGTTCCGACTCCATCACCGCTTCCCGGGCGTTGCCCGGGTTGATCTGGTAGGTCGTCCGGTCGCCGAAGGCGAACCCCGAGTCCGCGGCGTCACGGAACGGCCCGTAGAGAGCGCTCGCGAACTTCGAGGAGTAGGAGACGATCAGGACGTCCTGGTATCCGGCGGCGTCCAGGGCCTGCCGGATCGCCTGCACCATCCCGTCGAGCATGCACGACGGCGCGACGATATCGGCGCCGCTCTCCGCGTGGGAGACGGCGATCCGCGCCATCAGCGCAAGCGAGGGGTCGTTCTGGAGGTCCGGGCCGTCGGCAGTTTCTCCAATAATGCCGCAGTGGCCGTGGTCGGTGTATTCGCAGGCGCAGACATCGGTCATGACGACCATCTGCGGCAGTTGCTCCTTGATGCTCCGGACGGCCCGCTGGACGACGCCGTCCGCCGCGTAGGATTCGGTCGCCTCGCTGTCTTTCGCGGCCGGAACCCCGAAGAGGATCACCGCCCGGATACCGGCGTCATGGAGGCGCCGGCAGTAGTTGGCGACGCCGTCTACCGGGTGGCGGAACTGACCCGGCATCGAGGCGATAGGAAGCGGTGCGCTGATCGATTCGTCCACGAAGACCGGCGCTATCAGGTCGGTCTTCCGAAGTTCAGTCTCGCGGAGGAGCGGCTGGATGATCCGCCGTCGTATCCGTCTCATTCGTCGTTCTGGGAACATGGTTCTCCCCGGGTAATCGCCCTCATCAGGGTCTCTGCTGTTGTTATATCGCCGTACTCCGCGCTCACACGGATGGATGTCGTCACGTCTGAGAGGAGCTTCTTCGTGAGCGCCCGCGTCAGGTCGTCGACGATCTCTGTCGTGCGGTCGTCCTCCTTCCCCAGGCGGGCAAGCGCCCGGTCGCGTTCACGCACCCGGATCGACTCCGCCCAGGTGTAGAGGAGAGCGAGCGTCTCGTCGGCCGCTGTCCGCCGGAGGAGCCGGATGAAGTGGTCGACCTCCTCGTCGATGATCTCCCGTGCCCGGTTCGCCTCGCTCCTCCGGGAGTCCATGGCGGCGTCGTTGACGTTTTTGAGGTCGTCGATGGTGAAGAGGTGCACGCCCTCGATGGACCGCACCTCATCCTCGACGTCGCGGGGCTGGGCGATGTCGATGAGGACCAGGTGGCGGGGGTGCCGGTCGAGCGGCCAGAGGCGCTCCTCCATCACCTCCCTGACCTCCTCGGTGCGGATGACCGGGTGCGGCGCGGCGGTGCAGGAGATGACGACGTCGGAGAGTGCGATGTAGCGGTAGAGATCCTTGAAGTTGACCGCCCGCCCCCCGATCTTCTCCGCAAGCACCACCGCGCGCTCGTAGGTCCTGTTGGCGACGTAGATGGCCGTGAGATCCTTGGCAGAGAGCGCCTGCGTCACCAGCAGTCCCATCTCCCCGCTCCCGACGACCAGGATGTGCCGGTCGCGCAGGGTGCCGAGGAGTTTTTCTGCAAGCGTCACGGCCGCAGAACCGACGGAGACCGCACCCCGGTTGATCTGAGTCTGCCGCCGGATCCTGACCCCCACGTGCACCGCCTTGGTGATGCAGAGCCCGATGACGCTGTTCGCGGCCCCTGCCTCCTCTGCGGTCGCGAGTGCCGTTTTGAGCTGCCCGAGGATCTGGTCCTCCCCGACGACCAGGGAGTCGATGCCTGCGGCCAGCTCCAGGAGGTGGCGGGGCACGGCCTCGCCCTCGATGACCATGAAATCGCGTCTGCCCTGCTCCTGCAGGAACGCTTCAAGGCTTCGTGCGTCGCCCTGCACCAGCACTTCGACGCGGTTGCAGGTCTGCAGCAGGAGGACGCCCCGGAACCGCTCCCGTGCCTCACGAAGGAACGCCGCCTCGTCGGGGAACCGGAACGCCTCGAGCGTGGCGATGTCCGCAGTGTGGTGGTTCATGCCCGCGAGCGCGAGCGGGGTCGTGAGCGGTTCAGGCATGCAGGTACCTCTCGATCGCCAGTCCGCGTGCCCGGTCATAGTCGGAGGCAAGCGCGCCCCAGACCTCGTCGTCCGAGAGGATGCTCCAGAGGATGCGGGACCGCTCTGCCTGCACCGGTTCGGTCTCCCGGAGCATCGAGCGTATCTCGTCCTGCAGGTCGATCATCCGGTCGAGATCCGCGTACTCCGCCTCGAGTCTCATGCGGAGGTACCGCGATACGGCAGGGCTCTTCCCATGGGTGCTGATCGCGACCAGGTAGCGGCTGCCCCGGACGACCGAAGGGACGATAACATCCCCGGGCTCGCCGGCGGCGTTGTTGAAGAGGACGCCGGTCCCGGCACATACTCTCCCGATACGGTCGTTGAGTCCCGGATCCGGTGTCGCGGCTACCGCAAGGAACGCGCCCTGCAGGAGGCCCCGGAGCGCCTCGTCCGGGAGGGCCGAGAGGTCGGCCTCCTGTCGGCGGATCGCGAGACCCTCAAGGTCCGGCGAGAAAGAACGGCTGATTACCGTCACCTCCGCCTCATGCTCAAAATACGCAGCCTTCCGGGCACCGACATCGCCTCCGCCGAAGATGAGCACCCTCCTGCCCGTCAGGTCAAGCATGAGAGGGATCATTCGTTCTATAGTGTGGTGAACGGACTAGATTAAGGTGTTGAAAAACCTGTTTCCCCCGAAGGGGCAGGCATATGCCTTTGAGCCGGGATGTTGAGGCCGGTTCGTTAAAAGAAGGTTTTAATGGCAGAAACGCCCTTTTCTTCGTGACAGATATGGCTGAAGAGATGTATGCATTCAGCAGGCTGGAAGGCGCCTTGCAGCGCACGAAAAACCTGCTCTGGCCGATCCAGTGGGGCGTCTGGCTCCGCCTGGCGGTGATCGCGCTCTTTGTGGGAGGGGGCGCAAGCTTCCCGAACACCTCCCAGTATAGTTTCGGAGAGGGGGACCTCCCGCCCGGCGTTGCGGAATCCCTCCCCGAGATCGCACCGCTGATCGTGGCGTTTATCATCGTCGTGCTCGCAATCGCCCTCCTCTGGATGCTGGTCGGTGCTGCGATGCAGTTCGTCTTCGTCGATATGCTCCGGACCGGGGACATCCATCTCGGACGCTTCTTCCGGGAGCGGCTCGGCAAAGGAGCGCGGCTCTTCCTCTTCCAACTAGGCCTCACGCTGATCCTGATCGTCGCCCTTATGGTGTTTATCCTCATGCTCGTCGGCTTCGGGGGGTCTGGTATCGGCGTTGCCGCGCCGCTCATGATCCTTGCATTCATTCCGGTCATCCTGATCGCAGCCCTTCTCTTCGGGATCGTCTTCCTCCTGACCACCGACTTCGTCGTCCCGATCATGATCCGTGAAGACTGCGGCGTCATCGAGGGGTGGCGACGGCTTATCAGGGTGATATCCGCCCACCTCTGGCAGACCGTCGTCTACGTCATCGCCAGGCTCGTGCTGGGCCTCATTGCCGCGATCGTGCAGGCGATCCTGGTCATCATTGCACTGGTGGTCATCGCGATACCGTTCGTGCTCGTCGGGATCGTGCTCCTCGCCACACTCCAGGCGAACTACGTGCTGCTACTCGCCCTTCTCATCCCCTACCTCATCATCGCTATACCGGTCGCGCTCCTGCTCTCGGTGCCGTTCGTCACGTTCTTCCGATACTACGGGCTGCTGGTGCTGGAAGGGCTCGCCCCGGATTACCGCCTCCTCCCCGAGTAACCCTTTTTTTCGGTCTGGGGCCAGGAAATGGCGTTTGCAGCCGCATCATGGCTCACCTTGCGGGGCAGCCGTGGAAGAGAAAGACTCTTCCATTATGAAACCATGAACCCCGATCAGGCAATGGTCGACATCGAGCCGCTGGTGATCCTTGCTCTGGCGCTGGGGCCGGGGATATTCTGGGCGTGGTATTTCTACCGCAGGGATAAGTTCGAACCCGAGCCAGCGGCCCTGATCGTGAAGCTCTTCCTCCTCGGCGTCCTCGTCACGTTTCCCGTGGCCTTCGTCGAGGGATTCTTCGGCCTCTTTATCTTATCTCCGCTGATCATGGGCGCCGTCATCGCGCCGATCGTCGAGGAGTACGGCAAATTCGCGGTCGTGCGCCGGTTCGCCTACCGGGACGCCGAGTTCGACGAACCGATGGACGGCATCGTCTACGCTGCTTCCGCCGCCCTCGGGCTTGCATCGCTCGAAAACGTCCTCTACGTCTTTGCGGCATACGTAACGTCGCCGTCGCTTGCCCTCAGCACGATCGTCGTCCGGGCGATCTTCTCGGTCCCCGGGCACGCGCTCTTCGCAGGTGTCTGGGGCTACGCCCTCGGTCGGGCCAAGTTCATGCCCGCAGGAGAGCGTCCGGGGATCGTCCTCCGGGGGCTTGCTCTCGGGATGGTGCTGCACGGCATCTTCAACTTCCTGCTCTTCTCCGCCGAGATCGTCGCCTACGCCATGGCCGTCTTCATCCTGGTCCTGACGCCGGGGCTCTGGATACTCGCAAACCGGAACATCAGGAGCGCGCTCGACTACGGGAGACGGTAGGTGCGCGGCGGCGGTGCGATCGCCGGTCCCGGGGGACAGTCCTTCTCGCGGAATTCCACCCGGACACGAGAGCCTGCGGGGACGGCACCACCCAATCCGGGTCGCGATTCGATAGGCTTATTAGCCAGGAAACCTCATGTTGTAAGGCACACAGTGCGAAAGCACACGCGTGCGCCGATAGTGTAGTGGTTATCACTAGGCGTTGCCAACGCCTAAACCCGGGTTCGAGTCCCGGTCGGCGCATAGTGGCACCCATCCGGTGCGCTGTTTTTCCGGTATTTCTC
>JAENZF010000106.1 GCA_016841385.1 Methanobacteriota archaeon
TTCTCGTTCTGCACGAGGTCGAGGGGCGGCTCCAGGAGCGGCCGGGGCAGAAAGACCATGCATTTCGACCGGCTCCGGGTCAGCGATACGTTCAGGCGGTTTCTGCTGTAGATGAACTCGGCCTCGCGAAGTGCGGTCTCGACATCGCTTACGCCGTAACTGACGATGACCGCCGCCGCCTCCTGCCCCTGCATCTTATCGACGGTGTCCACGAACGGGTGGGATTCCCAGGGCCTGAGACGGGCCAGGTGTTCCTGGATGGCGCCGATCTGGGCGTGGTGCGGGCTGACGATGAAGAGCCCGTGTCGCCAGAAGAGGAAATCCCCGTTCTCTGTCGCCGGATACGGCTTACCCGACCGGGGGTCAAGGAGCCTCTTCCGGAGCGCTCCGGTCAGCCGGGCGACCAGAGCCGCCTCGATCCGGTTCTCCACCGTCGTCCGGATACCCTCGAGCACACAGAGCACGAGCGGGTATTCCGGATCGAGGATCCACCCGATATACTCCTCCCCCGGCGGACCCGGGGCAAGGGCGATCCGCTGCTCCCCGATCGCATCGGTCGCAGGGGCGTAGCCGGTGCCGTAGAGCGTCTCCGCCGGGAACCGGGAGAGGGTGCGGTTCATCCGCCAGTTCTCCTGGAGCTGGCAGGTATAGACGGGGCTAACGGGGTCGTCACGGTGCCGGAGATAGGCAAAGACGGAGTCCTCAAGCCCCGGCAGCCCGTCTTCCGGCACCGGGTAATCCCCCTGGACGACCGGGGGGAGCTGCAGGTCGTCGCCTGCGAGGACGAGCCTGCCGCCCTGGCCGAGCATCGGGAGCACCATCGCCAGCTCGGCCGGCCTCATCTGCGACGCTTCATCGACGACTAAGAGGTCGAGGGACGGGAGGGACTTCTCGAGTCTGCCGAAGCTGTGCACCGTCCCGCCGAGGAGGAGTGAAGGGCAGCCGACGACGGTCTCGGCCCGGTCATGGGGCAGCACCGCAAGGCTCCGTTCACCCCTGGATGTCCGGACATCCTTGAGTTTGTAGATCGGGAGATCCGCAGCAAGGCCGAACTCGTCGACGTATTCCTGCACCTTGACGAGCAGGTTCTCGATGGCGGCATGGGTGAACGCCGTCACCCCCACCCGGATCCGCTCCCCATGCGCTCTCCGGGCTTTAACGAGCGAGAGGATGGCCGCCGCGAGAAAATGCGTCTTCCCGGTCCCGGGCGGCCCCCAGACCAGAGCCAGGCGGTTCGTCATCACCTGGTGGAACGCCCGGGCCTGGCTTTTAGTGAACCCGGCGCCGAGGGCGAGCCGTTGTGCATCGGCGATGACCTCTTCGGGCTCGTAGATCGGGGCAGTGAACCCCCGCGGGTCCCGGAGGAGGCGGATGAATGCGTTCTCCGGCTGCTCGTCCAGGGTGAGGAGGCGATCGACGTACCGCGGCGCGATAAAATCGGTGAACCGGGGGTGCAGCACCGCGAGGTCGCCCTCGGAGAAGGGTGCGTGATCCCGGCAGTACGTCACCTCAAGGGCGAACCCCCTGACCTGCCCGGCCTTCCGGTCGACGATGCTGTCATGAATCCTGGCGAAGCAGACCCCGCTCTTGGGGTTCGGGCTGCTCCGGTAGCGGAGGTCGTCAAACGCCAGCCGGGCCTCCTCACCCGCATCGCCGTCCGGCACGAGGAGATAACTGAACGCCTGCGACTGCTCGAAGAGCGAGAGGTCGAGGGGTGCGAGCACCTTCCAGAAGTTCCCCTCGCTCTTCCGGACGGGTATGCTGATTCCCTCCCGGACCCTTACCGCCCACGGCCTGCTCCGCAGTTCCTGTATCCGCCGGGCACCCATGGTCGATTCGTACTCCGCGATGAAGAGGAGGCGGGATATCTCCGGCATGGCGGCACCCCACGAGCGTGGGAAACGGAAGTTCTCCGCCCATCGCACGAGGCTTCCTTTTACCCGTTCGCGGAGCCCGTCAAGGACGCTCCCTGCCGCAAGCAGGCGACGCGATACCTCCTGCCGGACCCAGTCTGCGGCCTCCGGTCTTGCCCCGTGCCACGCCATGATGATGGCGTCGCTCTTGAGCGCGTTGCTGTGCTCGTTCCAGAAGAGGCTGCTCGGGCTCTGTTGATACGCGAAACGGGAAGAGGGGATGGCGAGAAGAACCTCCGGCAGACGGAGCGTGAACGGGACGGGAAGCGCAAGCAGCCGCCGGATCTCCCGCGTAAGGATGACGAGCGGGAACGGGACCGAGGTGCTCGGGTGGCTGGACCCCAGGGCAACCCCGGGGTCCTGGTAGTAGAACCGCAGCCGCAGGGCATCCTCCGCCGTCCCGGGGTCCTCGATCGCCTCTTCGAGCAGCCGGGTGAAGAGTTCCGCTTCATAGGTGTCGTAAACGTAGGTCTGCACCGACTTCCGGTCCGCCCAGTCCCGGCCGTGGTTATACTCGTGGACGGCCGCAAGTTCTGCGGCGAGTGCCCTGACAAACTCCTGCCGCACCCGGCTGCAGTCGTCAGGGTGCGAGGCAACGAAGACGGTTTCGTTCGAGGGCGTCCCGTAGACCGCTTCGCCCTTGAACCGCCGGAACCCGAGCGCGTATATCCGACTGGAGACGGGGTCCTTCTGGAGCGTCAGAAGGATACCGATATCTTCGTAGACGGGGAGGGCAAGCGAGGTCGCGGCGAGCGCGACGACCTCTCCCGTGGAGAGGGCCCGGACGGTCGCCCGCAGGCGGTCGCCCTGGTTGGCGAGCGATCCGCAGTTGTCGAGGCAGCGGTCGCTCTCCGGGCTCTCGAGAAACCTCTCCAGGTCGGCGAGCGTGTTGATGGAGAGATCGGTGCTCCACGGCGCTTCCCGGAGGTAACGCCGCCCGACGGACGAGAGGCCCGGGATCTGCGAGACCGAGGCAGAGGCTTCCGCCTCCTCGCGGCAGTGCGGGTAAAACTCACAGGACTCGCACCGTGAGGTGAGATGCCAGGGCACATCCTCCGCCGGGCCGGCAAGGATACCCGGGAGGCGGTGGCGGAAGAAGTCCTCGATCACCCGTATGTTGAGGTGCAGGCCGAAAGATTCCGGTTCGTCCTCTCCGTAGAGCCAGATTCCCGCCCGGTCCAGGTCGACCCGGAGATCGATCCCGAGCAGGCTTAAGGCGTGATCGAGGATCAGGGCATACAGCGTCGCCTGGATCCGGTGGCTGACGCTGAGGTCTTCGCTCGCCTTGATATCGATGACACAAAGTTGCGGCTCCCCGTCGCTCCCCTCGCCGAGCCTGACAAGATCGGGGCGGCAGGGAGAGAACCGGTGTACCCCGGGGTCAAGGCCGTAGTTGCGCAGGAAGTGGACCGAGACCGGGATGGTCGACTGGTAGATCGCCTCGCCCGGGGACAATCGGGGGAGGAGGTTGAAACTCTCCTCGATGGAGAACGAGCGACCGGAGAGGGGGCCAGTCCCGTCCGGGAGCCGCACCCGTCCCGCCAGTTTCGTGCGGATCACCTCCTCCTCCCATCGGATGCCTGCATCCAGGAGGGCTCGTGTCACCGGGCTCTGGGCAATCGTGACCGCCGGGATGCCGGCTTTCTCGCGCTCCTGCTCCGGGGTCGCATGATAGCGGAGGTAGCGTTCGCAGTCGTGGTAGAAGAACCAGCCGATGAGCGACGGACTGAGGTTGAAGCGGAGCATGGACGGTCTCGGGGATTCGGGAGGGTCAAGAGTCCTCCCGGTTGTGATTCATTTGTTTGTGGGGTCGTGGGAAAACAGTTGTTATTGGGAGTTTCTTCAGGGATCTCCAACAGAAACGGGTCCAGGGATAAGGATCGGTTACCCGGACAAAAGTCCCTCAAGGTGATTCTGAGGCCTCACCCGCGTCTTTGAGGGGATGAGCTTTCCGAGCACGGATACGAATACACCACGGCGCACCGGCAGGAGAAGACCCGCTGGAGGCCCCCCTCAGCCGGTCATGTTCGTCGTATTGCCGGTCTCCGTCGTATCCGTAGCAGTCTCGTTCATCACCGGCAGGGTGATTTCCGGCGGGAGCATGACCGCATCAATGGCATGGATGATGCCGTTCGCCGCCGGAATATCGGCCCGGACCACTTCTGCACCGTTCACCGTCACGCCGTCGCCGGTGGCGTCGACGACGATCGGATTGCCCTGTACGGTCGCAATGGTATCGTTCGTGGCTATCTCGGAAGCCACGTAGTTACCCGGGGCCATGTGGTAGAGCAGGATCTCGGCAAGGTTGCCCTTCGGGTCGTTGAAGAGTTCTTCCATTACGGTATCCGGAAGCCGGCTAAAAGCCTCATCGGTGGGTGCGAAGACCGTGTAGGGCCCCGGCCCGGCGAGTGTCCCTTCGAGCCCGGCCGCACCCATCGCGTGGATAAATGTTGAGAAGTTGCCGTCCCGGATCAATACATCATCGATTGCCAGGCTCTCGTCAACCGACGTTTCGGCAGGTGTTCCGTTCGTCTGGTTCCGGGTTCCATCCCCCGATGGGCCTGTGCAACCGCAGATGAGAACCGCCGCCCCGATAGCCAGAGCGGTCATGATGAGTGCATAATTCGTTCGCATGGTCCCCCCTGGAGACTGTATACTCCAACCCTCCTCTCTCCTCGCCTCTAAATAAAGTATTGGTCTCCGGCGCCCGGAAGGGAGCCTGACGATCAGGTTCCGGGCACCCCTACTTCCAGAGCGTCAGGGTCGAGACCACATGGCGGATCGGATCGTAGACCCTGATGGTATGGTTGCCGGTATCGGCGATGTACCAGAGCCCCCTGAAGTCTACCAGGCCGCTCGGCTCGTTCAGTCTTGCGTCCCCCGATAGCCCGTCCCGGTAGCCACGATCGCCGCTCCCGACCCAGGTGAGGACCCAGCCGGTGCCCGGGTCGAACTGTTTGATCTTATGGTTGTAGGTATCGGCGATGTAGAGCGACCCCTCCCGGTAGGCTATGCCCATTGGGTGGTGGATGCGTGCCATCCGGGCGATGGTGTCAAGGTCGCCGAAGTCTTCCGGGGAGTGCCCGATGAATGCCTCGACCATTCCCCGTTTTATCCGGCGAATCGCCGAAGCCCCGCTGTCGGCCACGTAGAGCACCTCGCCGTCGGTGACGATCCCGGCGGGCCCGGCGAAGGCGGCCTCTTCAAGCGGGCCGTCGACCAGGGCCTCCCGGCCTGACCCGGCGTAAGGCTCTATCTCATGGGTGGCGAGGTCCATTCGCCAGACCTGGTTAAACCCGGCCATCACGACATAGAGGTAGCCACCCAGCAGCGCGAGATCCCACGGCGCGTTCAGCGCCACACCGGTGCCCGGTCCGCCTTCGCCGGGTGAGGGTGCGAGAAGCCCCGTCCCGGCGATTGTCTCAACCCTCCGGCCGGGCCAGGTGACCTGCCGGATCGCATGGTTCCCTGCATCTGCGACGTAGAGAATATCGGCCTCTTCATCGAAGACGAGGCCCTCCGGCAGGTAGAATGCCGCCTCATTGAACGACCCGTCGGTGTTTCCGGCAGCCCCGGTGCCGATCGTCTCCAGGATCTTTCCCTCCCCGTCGGCGACGATGATCCGGTGGTGACCGGAATCGCTTATAAATAACCGCATCCCCGCGTTGTCTGCCGTGATCTTGCCGGGCTGATACAGGCCCCCTTCCCGCGCCGTCTCCGGGGCGGTCCCGGACTGCAGCCTTCCTCTCTCCAGTTGACCGCGCTGCTCAAACTCCCTTGCGATCCGTTCGATATTCAGGTTGAGCCGCCCGTAGAGCCCCTCCCCGGTGGTCTTCCCGACCACGTTCCCCGCCGGGTCAATAAGGACGAAGGTCGGCCAGTCCCGGACCCCGAAGGCCGGCCAGAGCAGGTGATCGTGGTCGATGACGACAGGATGATCCACTCCGGTACGGCGGACCGCCTCCCGGAAGTTCCCGGTGACTGCCCCGGATTCGAACCCGGGCGAATGGACCTCGATGAGCACCAGGTCCGGATACTTCTCCTCGAGTTGCCGGATCTCCGGCACCAGCCGCATGCAGTTCGAACAGGCGAACGTCGAAAAGGAGAGCAGCACTATCCTGCCGGAGAGGTCGCGGACGGAGAGGGGGCGGTCGATGTTGAGCCACTCAATACCTGTGGGGAAATCAGGCGCAGCCGTCGGTTTCATGCGCCACCCTCTGGTGGTTTAGAGTAATGAATGTTGGCGCGAGGACCCTGCTCATGGGTGTGCCCGGGTGAACTGTCGCCGGAGGGTAACCCTGCCGGTCTCGTCACGCCGGCGGCCCTGCGTACTCCACCCGCGGCGCTGCGAGCATCTCTTCGCAGAAGGCGATCGCCCCTGGAACCCTGCTCTTCTGATAGACCACGGGTTTGATGCGGGGCGTCCCCGGAAGGCTGCCGATCACTGAGAATACCTGCCGCCAGGGCATCTCGTCGGTCACCGACGGCGGGCTGAGGTCGTTGTGGATGTGAAAGGCCCGCAGGGCATCGAGCGGGACCTCACCGAGCGATCCGGGGAAGTCCTCTTTCACGGCGGCGTGGAGGTGCCAGGGGTCGAGCGCTATCCCGGTCAGTCCGGCGATCTCGGGATGAATCTTCTTGAGCGTCGCCCAGAACGCCCGCATCTGGCTCCCCGTGGAGATGCTCTGGTCCTTATGGTGCTCGAGCAGCACCAGGGGTTCCACCCCGAAGGCG
>JAENZF010000107.1:0-3558 GCA_016841385.1 Methanobacteriota archaeon
GGCATGATAAAACTGAGCTGACACGATATGCGCCTACATTTCATCGAGAACGGCCCGGCCCTCCTGGTCGAGCAGGACCAGCGCGTGCTGGTCGTCGCCGACCTCCACATGGGCATCGAGTCGGGCCTCGAACGTCACGGCGTCCACATCACGAGCCGGAGCGCCTCCCGGGCCGACCGGGTGATCGCCTGCATCGAGGAGGCGGAGCCCGACCTCCTCCTCCTCCTCGGGGACGTCAAGCACAACGTCCCGGTCACGAGCAGGCAGGAGTACCGGGAGCTCCCCGGCGTCCTCGCGATGTTCCGGGACCGCGTGCCTATCGCCGTCGCCCCCGGAAACCACGACGGGGGCATCGGGCGGTTCCTCGAACCTGGAGAGCTCCTGGCCCCCGGCGGTGCACTCATCGACGGTGTCGGCTACCTCCACGGCCACACCCACCCCGCCCCGGAACTCCCCGGCCACCTCATCGTCCTCGGCCACCACCACCCGGTCGTCTCGCTCGTGGATACCGTCGGGTGCGCCGCACGCGCCCGGCCGGCTTACCTCTACTCGGGGCTCGACGGACCGTGTGGAGCAGAGACACCGTCCGGGAGCCGCACCCGGCTCCTCTTCGTCCCGGCCTTCAACGAGTTTGCGGGAGGTATCGACATCGGGCGGCTGCGGGAGAGCGGGCTTGGCCCCCTCTCCCGGTGCATAGATGAGAAGAACTCGGAGGTGTTTTTAGCAGATGGCACGTACGTCGGCTCCCCGGCCACGCTCTGCCTCCCAGGCGACTGCTGACCTCCTCGACCCGAGGGTGCGGGAGGTCGTCCGGAAGCGCGGGTTTACCGGACTCTCGGAGGCCCAGGAGCAGGCCATCCCGCGGCTTCTTGCGGGAGAGAACCTGGTCCTGGTGGCGCCGACCGGCACGGGAAAGACCGAGAGCGCGATGTTCCCGGTCTTCGACCGGCTCCTCGAGACCGCCGGCCCGGGGTTCAAGGCGCTCTACGTAACACCCCTCCGGTCCCTGAACCGGGATATCCTCACGCGGATGGAGTGGTGGTGCCGGGAGCTTTCGCTCTCGATCGGTGTCCGGCACGGGGACACGCCGCAGAACGAACGGCGGAAACAGGCGCTCGCCCCGCCCGACCTGCTCATCACGACGCCTGAGTCCCTGCAGGCGCTCTTCATGGGCAAGCGCCTCCGCCAACACCTCAAAAATATCAGGTACGTCGTCATCGACGAGATCCACGAACTCGCCGACAGCAAGCGGGGAGCCCAGCTCGCGGTGGCGCTCGAACGCCTGGCCGCCTACGCGGGGGAGTTCCAGCGGATCGGCCTCTCGGCGACCGTCGGGAACCCGGACGATATCGGCAGGTTCCTCTGCGGGGCTCGCCCGTTCTCGCTCGTCGAGGTGCCGGTCGCAAGCCACCTCGAGATCGGCGTCCGGTTTGCCGGGGAAGACTTCGCCGCCCAGACGCGGGCCGTCGGGAGTTGCCTTGACGCGCCCGGCTCCACCCTCGTCTTCGTCAACACCCGGGTGACCGCCGAGGCCCTCGGGCACCAGCTCTTCTCCCGCGGTGACGTCGAGGTCCACCACGGCTCGCTCTCACGGGACGTCAGGGTCGATGCCGAGGAGCGGTTCAGGAAGGGCGAGGTCCGGACGCTTATTGCGACGTCATCGATGGAGCTCGGCATCGACATCGGGCACATCGAGCACGTCGTCCAGTTCGGCTCGCCCCGGCAGGTCTCGCGCCTGGTGCAGCGGGTCGGCCGGGCCGGGCACCAGCTCGACGCCGTCTCGCGCGGCACCGTCCTCGCGACGGGGTTTGACGACCTCCTGGAGTCGTTCGTGATCGCCCGCCGCGCGAAGGCGAACGAGTGCGAGCGGATCGTCCCGCCCGCCGGGGCCGCCGACGTCCTTGCAAATCAGGTCGCGGCGATCGCGGTCGAGTACGGGGAGGTCGAGGTCTCCCGCGTCCGGGAGATGATCGAGCGGTCGAGCGTCTTTGCCGGGTGCGGGCAGCTCCTCGGCGCCGTCTGCAGCCAGATGGCGGAGCACCGCCTGATCCGGCTCGACGGCTCCCGGATCATCCGGACGGGACGGGCCCGGCGCTACCTCATCGAGAACCTCTCCATGATTCACGACGAGCGGAAGATGGAGATCTTCGATATCGTCTCGCGCCGCACGGTCGGGACGCTCGACGAGTCGTTCGTCCTCGGCTGGATGCACACCGGCGCGGTCTTCATCACCAAGGGCCAGCTCTGGCGGGTGCTCGAGATGGAGGGCGGCCGGATCACGGTCGAGCCGGCCACCAGGGCACGAGGAGAGGTTCCGTCATGGGAGGGAGAGCAGATCCCGGTGCCGTTCGCCGTCGCCCGGGAGGTCGGGGCGCTCCGGAGGACCCGGGCGTTCGACCGGTACTCGAGCGTTCCCGGTGCGATTGCCTTTGCGGAGCGGTCGCTTGCCCGGATGGACGGGGGCAACTACCCGGTCCCCTCGGACCGCCTCATCACCCTCGAGAACGCGGACGAGGGCGTGGTCTGCAACGTCTGCGGCGGGCACAAGGCAAACGAGACACTGGCCCGGGCGCTCTCGGTCCTCCTCTCGGCCCGCTACGGGACGACCGTCGGGATCGAGGTCGGGGCCTACCGGTTCCTCCTGCGCCTGCCCGAGAACGTCCGGGCGCTCGAAGTGCAGGAGACCCTTGCGGCGCTCGAACCCGCGCACCTCCCGGGGATCCTGAAACTCGCCCTGAAACGAACGGCGCTTTTTAAGTGGAAACTGGTGCAGGTAGCCAAGAAGTTCGGCGCCATCGATGCGGACGCCGACTACGAGCGGTTCAGCATCCACCGGCTCATCGACCTCTTCGACGAGACCGTCATCGCGGCCGAGGCTTACCGGGAGCTCTTCAGCAACTCCATGGACGTGGATGCGGCGCAGGAGATCCTCTCGGGCCTCCGCGACGGCCGGCTTGCCGTCGCCACGGGAAGGCTGAGCCCGCTCGGGAGCGAGGGGCTCTCGTCTTCCCGGGACATGATCCCTCCGCCGATGGTCGACCAGGCGGTGATCGGGACGCTGATGCGGCGCCTCGATAAGGAGGACGTCGTCCTCTTCTGCATGCACTGCCGGAAGTGGAAGAGCCGGACCGTCGTGGAGCGGGTCCCCGATCGGCCGCAGTGCCCCCTCTGCAGCGCCCGTCTCATCGCGGCGCTGAAACCCTGGGACGAGCAGCTCATCCCGGCGGTGAAGAAGAAGAACAAGTCCGAGGAGGAGCGGGCAATCGAGGTCCGGTTCCTCCGGAACGCAAACATCGTCCTCTCCAGCGGGAAGAAGGCGGTGACCGCCCTCGCCGCGAAGGGCGTCGGCCCGGAGGCGGCGTCCCGGATCCTCGCGACCCTGGCCGAAGGGGACGCCTTCTACCGGGAGGTCCTCAAGGCCGAGCGGAACTACGTGAAGACGCATCGGTATTGGTAAGCGACGGGCCGAAGGGCCGGAGCTCGAGAAAACGCGAAGCGTTTTCGAAGGGCGACGTTCCGCTAGGAACGGAGTTTGAGCACCCCTCAGTGCCGAAGGGC
>JAENZF010000107.1:3568-6632 GCA_016841385.1 Methanobacteriota archaeon
GAAGGGCGACGTTCCGCTAGGAACGGAGTTTGAGCACCCCTCAGTGCCGAAGGGCGACGTTCCGCTAGGAACGGAGTTTGAGCACCCCTCAGTGCCGAAGGGCCGGAGGGTGCGACGGTTCGTTATGCGACTGCTCTCAGTGCAGGATCTCAAGAAGAACAAGATTCTTCGAGGGGACAGGGGAGGGGGGCTTGCCCCCTCGCACCTAACGGTGCTCAAGCTCACTCTCGCTCGCACTCCCCGTCAGCCCCTCCCCCAGTGGCGATATCCCCACGGTCCAGTATATCGGGCTTGTCCTGACGCCCAAGCTTGCTCGGAGTGAGGCCGGCGGCACGCCTGAGGCACGAGCGCCATCGGATGCGGATACAGCAGAGCCCCACCGGGCCCGGACACTCCGCCGACACATACAGGCAGGACGTCCTGATAGGCGAACCAGACCCCGACTAAAAATCAGGGGGCCCGTGCCCCCGGTAAAAAGGACATAACGAAAAAACAGGGTTACATTATAGTTTCGAGCCGCTGCTCCAGGAAATCAAGTCCTCTCTTGATATCCTCGATATTCTTTCCGCCGGTCAGGATAATCTTGCCGGAACTGAAGAGAAGGGCGACGATCTTCGGATCCTCGATACGGTATACGAGCCCCGGGAACTGCTCGGGTTCGTACTCGATGTTCTCGAGGTTGAGGGTGATGACCACCTTGTTTAAGTTGATGTACCTGCCCATGTCATACGAACAGACGATGTTCGTGATCGCGACCTGCGGCTCATCATAGGTATCGACGCCGGCATCCCGGAGAGAATGCATGATGATCGCGAGGCCGTCGTGGAGATCCTGTTTGTTCCTGATACCGGTGAGCACCACTTTTCCCGACGAGAATATCAGGGATGCGATCTTGGGTTTCTCGATGCGGTAGACCGCTCCAGGGAACCTCTTTGTATTCAGTTCACAGTTTTTTATTTTATCCGATACATTTTCGAGGTCGATCGAGTCGGCAATCACCCCGGAGGCAACGATGTTCTCAATTTTCAGTGACTCGTATCCCTTCTCATCCATTGATATGAGTATTATTTTTTGAACCATAATACTAATGGATAATCTTTATGGCCATTCCGGATGTCTGGCGTCTTTCAACTTCGTGAATGCTTTAAATCATGAACGCGCAACTTTTATGATCACGTTATGGGAGATAACGAGCAAAAACCAGCGTCCTACGAAGACCTCTGCGCGAATTTTACGATAGACGTCCCTGAATACTACAACTTTGGCTTCGACGTGATCGACGCATGGGCGAAGAAGGACCGGAATAAACTGGCGATGATCTGGGTGGACCAGGAGGGGAACGAGAAGAAATACACCTTCTTCGACCTCATGCGCCTCTCGAACCAGGCGGTCAACATCTGCCTGAAATACGGCATCAAGAAGGGCGACGGGGTCATGCTGATGCTCCCCCGGACACCTGAGTGGTGGATCTTCACCATCGCCCTCATCAAGCTCGGCGCCGTGTACTGCCCCGCAACGACGATGCTGACCCCCAAAGACCTGAAGTACCGTATCCAGGCGGCCGACATCAGGATGATCATCACCATGGCCGAGTATGCGGATAAGGTCGAGGAGATCCGGGAAGAGTGCCCCACGCTTGCAGTCCGGCTCATGATCGACGGCATGAGGGACGGGTGGGTCAGTTACCCTGTCGAGCTCGACTACCCCGCGCCCTGCTCGCACAAACTGGTGAACCTACCCGGCATGCACCGGACCAAATCCACGGATCCGCTGCTGATCTTCTTCACCTCCGGCACCACCGGCGAGCCGAAGATGGTGGTCCACGACCACTCCTACCCGCTCGGGCACCTCGTCACCGGGCGCCTGTGGCACGACCTGCACCCAAACGACCTCCACCTGACGATCTCCGATACCGGCTGGGGGAAGAGCGCGTGGGGGAAACTCTTCGGCCAGTGGATCGTCGGCGCATGCATCTTCGTCTACGACATCCGGGGCCGATTCCATGCCACCGAGATCCTGCCGCTACTGGAGAAGTATGGGATCACGACGTTCTGCTGCCCTCCGACCATCTACCGGATGCTGATCCTCGCCGACCTCGACAAGTTCGATCTCGCCGATATGCGCCACTGCTGCAGCGCCGGTGAAGCGCTCAACCCCGAGGTGATCCGGGCATGGCAGGAAGGAACAGGGAGGACGATCTACGAAGGCTACGGCCAGACCGAGACGGTGCTCTGCATCGGGACGCTTCCCGGCATGGAGACCAAACCCGGCTCCATGGGGAGACCCATGCCGGGCTGGCAGATCGAGCTCCACGACGACGACGGGAAAGTGGTCGGCGTCGGGGAGGAAGGGCGCATCGCGATAAAACTCGACCCGCGCCCGGTCGGGCTCTTCCGCGGCTACTTAAACAACGAAGAGGAGAACCGCAAGGTCTTTTCGGACGGGTTCTACTACACCGGCGACAAGGCGTGTATGGACGAGGACGGCTACTTCTGGTTCATCGGGCGCGACGACGACGTCATCAAGTCCTCCGGGTACCGTATCGGGCCGTTCGAGGTGGAGAGCGCCCTCATGGAGCACCCCGCCGTGCAGGAGGCAGCGGTCGTCGGGTCGCCCGACGTGCTCCGGGGGCTGGTCGTCAAGGCCTTCATCGTCTTGAAGCCCGGATGCCGGCCCACAGGGTCCCTGATCAAGGATATCCAGGGGCAGGTCAAACGGGTGACGGCACCCTACAAGTACCCTCGCGTGGTTGAGTTCGTGGAGTCGCTCCCAAAGACCATCTCCGGCAAGATCAAGCGGCATGAGCTCCGTGAACTGGAGATGAAGCGGTTTATGGACAACAACTCCCAGAACTCCTCTCCCATCGGGGAGGGCGGGGAGTAATTACCTTTATTTTGTTGGAGATACTACAGTATCAGGCGCGAGGATCGCCGAGTCAGGTCAACGGCGATAAGTTCGCCATAATTTCGTGCGAGGGTTGCCAAGCCAGGTCAAAGGCGCTGGGTTCAGGGCCCAGTCTCGTAGGAGTTCGAGCGTTCGAATCGCTCCCCTCGCATTCTCTGTT
>JAENZF010000108.1:0-4607 GCA_016841385.1 Methanobacteriota archaeon
CCCCGCCCGGATTTGAACCGGGGACAACCAGATCTTCAGTCTGGCGCTCTCCCAGTCTGAGCTACAGGGGCTTCTGCCTTACAGTGTTGTCGGTCGTTCCTAATAAATTCTGTGCTCACCGGACGGCAGTCTCCCGTGCCGGGTAGCCAAACGACATCGGGCCCAAGACCGCCTGTTTATCACATCGCACATCGATGTATAACCAATGGGCCGGAGAGATAAGAAGCCGGATTCCCGGGGTACGAACCTGATGCAGGCGCTCTCCGGAAGGACAGAGACCGTCGTGCACCTCACGCATAACGACCTCGACGCCGTCGGCGGCGATGCCATACACCGCAGGAAGTACGGGGAGGTCTTCACCATCTGGTCTTCGGTCGGCAAGTTTCTCTCCCTCTTTGATGCCGTGGCCGGCTCTCCGGGACGGGGCGACCTCCTCAGCATATCGGATATCGGGTACCAGCAGGGCGTCGAGCAGCGGCTCGCCAAAGCGCGGTCCAACGGGTGGCGGATCGAGTGGCGCGATCATCACCGCTGGAAGGACGAGGAGATCCGCGCCGTCGAGAAGAAGACGAGCCTCCTCCACATCGATGTCGCCACCTGCGCCACCGGGATCGTCGCACGCGACCTTGCCCCCGGCGATGCGGTGGCGGAGGAGATTGCGCGGGTCGTCTGCGACTACGACCTCTGGAAGCACCAGGACCCCCGGTCGAAGATGCTCGGCCAGGTGGTGATGCGGAAGGGCTGCCGGGAGTACGTCCGCGACAACCTTGTTGGGGGAACGATCGTCGATGCGAGGATCGAGAGCGAGTATGCCGGGATCGTCCGGGAGATGGAGCGGGATATCGGAAAGAGCATCCGGCACGCCACCATCATCGCAGGCGATCGCTACAGGATCGCGTTCGCCCCTCTCTACGGCTACCCGAGTGAGACCGCTCACGCCATCCGCGACGAACTCGGCACCGACGTCGAGGTGGTCGTCTCCTCAAACGGCCGCATCTCCATCCGCTCCGTCCCCCCGATCAGCCACCTCATCGCCCGGGAGTTTTCCGGTGGCGGCCATCCCCACGCATCGGGGGGCACGTTTACGTTCAGCCTCCTCGACCGCCTCCTCTTCTGGCTCGTAAAACGGAACCGCCACTACCGGCTTCTTGCGGAAGCGGCGGAATCTATCGCGCAATAAACGCCCGGTCGACCAGACGCTTCCAGTAGTCCGGGCAGCCTTCCTCGCAGTAGCCCCCGACCTCGAGCATATCCGGGTCGGTGAATGCGACAGCGGCCGCGAGGTCCTCCGCCTCCGGGGCGAGCAGGATCAACTTCCGGACGCGGAACCGCTCCATCAGGTCCACTGCGCGGTCGAGGTCTTTCGCGGGAAGGATCAAGTCGCCCTGGTACTCGAGCAGGAGTTCCAGGTCGAAGGTCCCCGGGTTTCTCGGGAAGAAGAGTATCTTTTTGCCGGCGAGCACCTCGAGTTCGATCGGGTCCGCCGTATCCGCGACCAGGACGTGCCCCTGCACCCCCTGATCGCGCATCTCCCGTGCCAGCCGGGCGTAAGCGGTCGCGATGGTCTCGGAGAACTCCTCTTCATCGCCGATGTAGGCATCCCGGAACCCGAGCATGTGAGGGGCGGGAAGGGAGAACCAGGCATCCTTCCGCCTCGCCCGGACGAACTGCGCATCCGCGGCCAGAGCGGCCGGCTCGATGCCCGGCTCGTCGACGAGCACCCCGTCGGTCATGCCGGAGAAGGCTTCCCGCCACCGTTCGCCGTAGAAGACGCCGCCGGCGGCGGGCATCCCGACACCCCTCTGGGCGTCAAGCGAGCGCTCGAGCCGGTAGGTGGTGAGGTCCGCCTCCTCCCCCCTCTTCACCTTCAGCCACTCCGCGAGCTCCGGGACCGTGGGCATCCCGACCTCGGAGCCGAAGGACCTGACCGGTATTGTAATCCGTCGTGCCATGCGCTGGTGTCTTTATTAGCATCGCAACCAGAGTAGATAAGGATGAGTGGTAAGCCGTTGCTGGTAACGTGTGGGCTCCCGTACACGAACGGTCCCTGCCATATCGGGCACCTGCGGACCTATGTGCCGGCGGACTTTTACGTGCGGTATCTGCGCCGGTCCGGGGAGGAAGTCGTCTTTGTATGTGGTTCCGACAACCACGGAACGCCGATCGTGATCAGCGCCGAGCAGGAGGGCTCGACACCCCGCGCCCTCTCGGAGCGCTATCATCAGCACTTCTTCGAGACGTTCCGGCGGATGAAGGTCGTCTTCGACCGGTTCGGCATGACCGACGACCCCATGAACCACGAGACCACCCGGTCGATGGTGCAGCGGTTGATCGAGAACGGCCACGTCTACGCCAAGACCATCAGCCAGAGCTACTGCCCGGACTGCGAACGGTTCCTCCCGGACCGCTACGTGGAGGGGATCTGCCCCCACTGCGGGGCCGTCGCCCGGGGCGACGAGTGCGACCAGGGGTGCGGGCAGCACCTTGAGCCCGGCGAGATCAAGGATGCGGTCTGCAAGGTCTGCGGCGGGAAGGCGGAGTACCGGGAGCAGGAGCACTACTTCTTCAGGCTCTCGGCGTTCCGGGACTTCCTCCTCGACTACCTCCCCAACCTCCGGGGCACCGCCACTGCCCGGAACTACGCTCTTGGATGGGTGAAGGAACTCCTGCATGACTGGTGCATCACCCGGACGCTGGACTGGGGCGTTAAGTTCCCCGGGAGCGACGACCTCGTCGTCTACGTCTGGGTCGACGCACCCATCGGTTATGTATCGTTCACGAAGGAGTGGGCAGAGGCCGCAGGGGCCGACTGGAAGGACTACTGGTGCGACGAGACAGGGGTCACGCACTTCATCGGCGGGGACATCATCTACCACCACTGCATCTTCTGGCCGGCGCTCCTCAAAGGGGCGGGCTACGGCCTTCCGGATGCCGTTGTCGCAAGCGGCATGGTCACCATCGAGGGCAAGAAGTTCTCGAAGTCCCGGGGCTATGTCGTCTGGACGAACGACGACTACCTGGACCAGGGACTCCCGGCGGACTACCTCCGCTACTACCTCCTCTCCTACACGAACCACACCAAGGAACTCGACTTCTCCTGGAAGGTCTACGGCGAGCGGGTGAACAACGAGATCGTCGGGACGCTCGGGAACTTCATCTACCGGACGATGTACTTCGCCGAGAAGGAGTTCTCGGGCGTGCCCGACCTCCCCGTCGGGCCGGCCATCCTTGAGGAGATTGAACGGTCGCTCTCTGGAATCGACGCTCTGATGCGGGACTACGACTTCAAGAACGCCGTCGATTCGATGATGGCGCTTGCGTCGTTCGGAAACGCCTACATCCAGAACAACGCCCCCTGGAAACTGATCAAGGAGGACCGGGCTCGCGCGGAGCAGGTGATCGCCGACTGTCTGCAGATCGTCAAGGCGCTCGCCCTTATCTTCGAGCCCCTGATGCCTGAGTCGATGCAGCGGGCCTGGACGATGCTCGGTTACGACGACGATATCGCGGGCCACCCGATCGCCGAGGCCACGGCACCGGTGGGGGCACGCCCGCTTGCAAAGCCCTCTCCCCTCTTTGTGAAGATCGAGGAGGCCCAGGTCAAAGACCTCGAGAAGGTCCTCAATGTGCGGGTCGATGAGGCGAATGCGGCCGCCGCGAAGAAGAAGAGCACCGTCTCCATCGAGGAGTTCGCAAACCTCGAGATCCGGACGGCGAGAGTCGTCTCGGCCGAGCCGATCAAGGGCTCGAAGAAGCTCTACAAGCTCGTCGTCGATCTCGGGGACGAGAAGCGCCAGGTGGTCAGCGGGATCGCACAGTTCTACACCCCCGACGAACTGGTGGGGAAGGACGTGGCGATGATAGCAAACCTCGCCCCGGCAAAGATCTTCGGTGTCGAGAGCAGGGGGATGATCCTCGCCGCCGGCGACGAGGCCTCCCTCCTCGTCCCCCTCCGCCCGGTCAGCCCGGGGACGCCGGTCCGTTGATCAGGACGACCTGGTCAATCCTGTTTTTCATCGACACCCGGTCATAGACGACGACGCGCCACTGCCCGCCGGGCGAGAACGGGCGGATGCCGGGGTGGTAGGCGGCCGTAAAGACCATCTCCGGCTCGTCGGTGATCCAGTAGCCGGAGGCCGCCGGCCGGTCGTCTACGGGGAGGTGGAAGATGTATGCTGCCTGCCCGTCGCCGAGCGTTGCGTTATCGAGGATCGCGGCATCCACATCCCGGAGAGTTCCTTCGGGGTCGATGAGATAGACCCGGCACTCCGTGAGGTTGATCGCGCGCTCTCTGCCGGATATGCATATTGCCGGGGCCCCGCCGTACCCGGTGACAGCCTCCACCCGGAGGGTGGGGAGGGTCAGGGCCGGGCCCGCGGCTCCGGTCCCCTCTCCCGGCACCAGGAGACCTGCGGCTACGACAGTCATCAGCACCGTAGCTATGATGATGGCACAGACCGTCGCCGTCCCGGTGGAGATGGGGCCCCGCTTCACGAGCAGCCTGTGGAGACCACCTTGTACTTGAAACTATGGGTGCAGCAACGCAAGAAAAGGTGAAGCGGGCCTGGGGGGATTCGAACCCCCGACGTCCGGGTTAGAAGCCCGGC
>JAENZF010000108.1:4707-6631 GCA_016841385.1 Methanobacteriota archaeon
CGGGCCTGGGGGGATTCGAACCCCCGACGTCCGGGTTAGAAGCCCGGCGCTATGTCCTGGCTAAGCCACAGACCCCTGTGGTATTCCCATACATTTTGGTCGCCCGGGGATATTAACCCTTTGAGGGGCCGGGCGCAGTCGCACCTTGCGGTGCTCCTGCTCCGTTCCTATCGGAACATCGCACAGGAAAAAGAAAGCGTATCAGCCGGCCCGGTAACACGCCGACCTGATGATCTCGACCTTGGTCGGGTCTCCCCACTTCCGCCCTTCCACGTCGCGGGCGATGGTCGTTCCCTTGAACTGGACCTTGATCCGGGCCGACATCCGCTCCCGCTCCTCGAAGAAGAACGGGTTGGCAAGCTCGACCCGTTTCATGCTGATGTTGAGGACAAGGAGGTCGGCCATGATCCCCGGGTCTCCGGGCGAGAGGTCTTCCTCGTTGACCGACGTTATGAAGACGCACTCCCCCGGGGCTGTCTCGGTCAGCGTGATGATGTTGTGGGCGCTGCTCAGCTCGAGGGTGCGGGCCTTGCCGCTCTTGAGTTCGGCAATAACTGACGGCGATATTCCTGTTAATGCTGCATATTTCATGGCCATCACCCGTACATCGGCAGCTGCTCTCTCCGGGGCGTGGCCTCGGTCTTCTGTACCTGCTCGGCGATCTGGGACATCGCCGCCTCGATCTCCACCGCCTGTTCGAGCAGTGGCTGGATGTCCAGGTTGAGGTTGTAGATCTTGTTTAAGACCTCAATCGTGGCCGCGGAGGACCGCGGGTCGGGGGTGTTTACAGTCTCCCCGAGGAGCCCTATCCCCGGGATGCCCCGTGTCTTGCACTCCGTGAGGATGCTTGCCGCGACACCGGAGATGCTCCCCATCGGGAGGATGATCGTCTCGTCCTCGATGCGCTGGAGGATCCCGCTGCTGGTCGCGACCCCGAAGACCCTCTTCTCCGGTTCGTTCGTGATGATTCCTGCAACCGTGACAACCTCCCTGATATCGAACTGGGTGAGCCAGTCCATGATGCCGTTTGCCACCTCGTAGCAGATCATCGGGTGGATGGGGACGTCGGAGATGACCGCGGCGAGGTGATCCTTCTCGTAGAGGCGTACGGGAGCGTTGATCACGCCTTTTGTCATGAGGGCGACAGGTGGGAAGTATTTGCTGGTGATCGCCCCGATCTGTTCGAACTCCATCTGCTCGACGAGATACTGCAGGGCAATACTCCCGACGAGCCCGCTGCCCGGGAACCCGATCAACACCGTTTTCTCGGCGCCGGCAAGCGCTCTGGATATGACCTTTATATCGTCCATGGGATCAATCACTCACTCCTGGATTAGTTTAACATAGCTGGGTGTCCCTTAAAAATATTATGCAGGAATACCAGATCAAGCGCGGATACACGAAAACACTTGCAGAATCCATGATCCAGGGCCTCCGCGACCAGTTCGGGACCGAACCCCGTGCATCACCGGAGGGCCACTACACCATCACCTACGGAGCACTCCGGCGCCTTGAGGTCTGGTCCGGTGCAGGAGATAAGACACTGTTCGTCGATACCGAGGCGGACAAAGACGTCGACGACGAGACGATCATCGACACCAACCGCCGGTTCCGAAACTACCTCCTGCAGGTGACCGGGTATACGGCGAAAGAGCGGGCGAAGAAGGCCCAGCAGGCCGTGAAGGGAAAGGAATAACCGGATTTTTCTCTTCGGCAGGGCATCTCTTCTTTTTTGTGGGCTGTAACTCCGCACTCTTCATTCCGATTTTCGGTGCAGCGAGGTAGGGTGCTCCTGCCGTTCTGATGTTGTGCTGGTCACTTGCACGTAGGTCATCTCCCGCTTCAGTTCTCTAACTGGGTACACAAACCCATGCACGGCTTTCCATTGGACTGCGCACCTGACGGTGCTCGAACTCCGCTCCTC
>JAENZF010000109.1:0-2668 GCA_016841385.1 Methanobacteriota archaeon
CGAGTTCCACGTCTTCGTCCGCATACGGCGCCGCCATCAGGATGGACGATATGAACTGGCTGCTCATGCTCCCGTCGATCTGCGTCCTCCCGCCCCGGAGCCTGCCGGAGACCCGGATGGGCGGATAACCGGACTGGCCGATGAACGCGACGTCGCCGCCGAGGGCCCGGAGCGCATCGGCAAGGGGGCCGACCGGCCGCTCGAGCATCCTCGGACTCCCCGTCAGCACCACCGGGTGCCGGGAGAGGAGCGCCGCCGAGGTGAGCAGCCGCAGCGTCGTCCCGGAGTTCCCGCAGTCGATGGTGACCTCTCCCGGCGCCGGGAAGGTGCCGCCGCACCCGGTGACGGCGATCTCTCCCGGGAGCCACTCGACCGGCACCCCGAGGCTCTCGAGCCCCCGGGCAGTCAGTTCCGTATCGGCGGCCCGGAGCGGCCCTGCGATACGCGATCTGCCTGCGGCGAGGGCTCCCGCGATCAGGGCCCGGTGCGTGTAACTCTTGGAAGGGGGGGCCTGAAACGTCGCGTCGACCGGGCCGGTTCGCGATACCCTGACGATCATATGCCCGGCACCTCCCGGCGGGCGTAGCACCCGAGCTCCCTGACGGTGGTCATTTCCTTGAGTTCTTCCTTTGCCTCACTCCAGCCTTCGGAGACCTCGAGATCGATGAAGAATATGTACCTCCCGATGCCGCGCCGGGACGGCCGCGACTCAATCCGGGTCAGGTTGACCCGGCGTCGGGCGAAGACCCCGAGCAGGTCGGCAAGGAGCCCGACCCGGTCGGTCTGTGGGTCCACGAGGAGGCTGCACTTGGTACATCCCGCAATCCCGCGGGGGGTGGAGGAGATCTCCACGAACCGGGTGGTGTTCGTGCTGCTGTTCTGGAGGTCCCGGAGGACTATCGGGAGGTCATAGATCGCCGCCGCCATCTCCGAGACGACCGCGCCGGCGTGCTCGTCTTTCAGCATCGCCACCGCGCTTGCAGCGTTGCTGCTCGTGTGCACGACCTCCACCCCGAGGCTGTCGAGGAGGATGGAGCACTGCTCATGCGTCTGCGGGTGGGCGTAGATGACCGATAGGCGTCCGGGCTCTTCCCGGGCCGCAAGGTGGTGCCGGACGGGCATGTAGGCTTCTCCGGTGATTGAGACGCCGAATTCCGCAAGCCCCTGGAGGGTCTCCCCCACGCCGCCGGCCTCTGAGTTCTCGATCGGCACGAGGCCGGCTGCCGTACCGGCGGCCACACGCTCGATGATGGCGCGGATGGTCGGCAGGAGTTCGATATCGTCGCCAAAGAGTGCTGCGGCGAGTTCGTGGCTGAACGTCCCGGCAGGCCCGAGCGTCAGGACGGTCATCGGTTCACCACATGGTTGATGAGGTCGTCCGTCTCTTCCGTCGCGGCCCCGAGATACGAGGCGTAGTGGTCGGCGTTCCCGGTAAAGAATGCCCGGAACCGTTCGTCGTCCCCGGACTCAACGATCTCCCGGAGCGTCCGGACCGCTGTCTCGAACGCCGCAAGCACCTCCGGGACTGCCGGGTTCATCTGCAGCATATCGCCGTAGAGCCCCGCGTCCTGGGCGAGAAGCCGCCCGACGAGCCCCATCTCGATCCGGTAGACGGGGCTCGTGAAGAGAAGGGTCTCTCCGACGTCGGCGCCGGTCCGGCGGATGGCCTCCGCCTTCGCGAGCGTCCCGAAGTGGGTGAGCCCCTGGATCACCGCCATCATCAGGTCGTGCTCTTCCGGTGTCGAGAGGGTGATCGCCGCCCCCTGGTCGCGGAAGATGGATAAGAGTCCTTCAAGGGTCTCCGGGCCGCACCTGGCCGGGGTTGCGACGATCGTCTGGCCCCGGAGCGACGCGGCGCCCGGCCCGAACATCGGGTGGAACCCGATCACCTCCGCGCGGGAGGAGAGCATCGCCCGGACCGGTTCGACCTTGAGGGAGGTGAGGTCGCAGAAGACCTGCTCTTCCGTGAGCAACGGGGCGACCTCACGGATCACCCCGACGGTGGCGCGGATCGGTACCGAGACCATGACGAGGTCCGCCATCTCCGCGACGTCGGGGTTGGTGAGGGAAGTTTTCGTCCCGGAGACGATCACCTCCCAGCCGGCCGCCTCAAAGACCCCCGCGAAGAATCGCCCCATCTGTCCCGTGCCGCCGATGATGCCTGCAAGCATTGCCGTCATTTCTCCAGGATCGTCTCGGTGACAGCGATGCCGAAGTGCCGCCCGCCCTCCTCGACGCTGCCGAGCACCCGGTCGCCCACCGCGAGGACGGCGACCGATACGGGCGTGCCGTCCTCCAGAACAAGCCGGATCGTCTCGGCGTTCTGGAGGACCAGGCTCACCTTTGCGTCGCCGGCCTTTGCCTCGACGAGGAGGAGCGGGCGGCGCTCGATCTTCACCCTGCCGACGACCGCGTCATGGGTCGGGCCGGTATGCTCCGCGACGAGCACCTTATCGCCCACCGCGAGGTCGGCGAGGTATGCGGTCTTCCCCTCAGGGAGGCGGATGTAGGCGTGCACCGCCCCGGCGTTCACCCGGAACGGGCGCGGCGCTACGTAGGGGTTCTCCAGGGTCTCGGGGTGCACCAGCAGGAATGCCGAGGAGGTGTTGCCGACGAGCATCCCCTCCCCGTCGGCGAGGATCGAGCAGGTGTCCACGCAGACCCGGTC
>JAENZF010000109.1:2768-6607 GCA_016841385.1 Methanobacteriota archaeon
GCGGGAGAGCCGGAGCGCCTCCTCCTCGGTCGCTTTATCGACGATCTCGACCTCGAAGACGTCCTTTCCGGGAACCAGGTCGCCATTGTCTGCGACGGTCATCACCCGGCCGAGTTCCCGCACGCGTTCGGCGTCGTCCGTCACCAGGGCGTCCGCACCGCTCTCGATCGCGGTGGTCGCGAGATCCTTCCTCCACGGCCTGAGATCGACCCAGAACTGCTTCATCGCTCCGACTCCAGGGCCTCGGCCGGGTTTGTGCCCTCGTGCACCACCCGGCAGATCGAGCCTATGAACCGGGCGGGGTCATCGCGCTGGAAGGCGTTCCTTCCCATGCAGACACCCGCCGCGCCAGCCCCGATCGCGTCCCGGATGGTCGCGAGCGTCTCGAGGTCCCCTCCCTTCTCGCCGCCGGCGATCATCACCGGCACCGAGCAGGCAGCGGTGATCCGCCGGAACGTCTCCGGATCCCCGGTGTAGTTCGTCTTGATCAGGTCGGCCCCGAGCTCTTCGGCGACCCGGACGCAGTGCCCGATCGCCTGCGGCGACGTGGGATCGATCCCCTTGCCGCGGGGGTAGATCATGATCAGGAGCGGTATCCCCCAGCGGTTGCAGTCCCGCACCACCTCGCCCGCCGACTCGATCATCCGCGACTCGTTCGGGGCACCCAGATTGATGTGGATCGAGACCGCATCGGCGCCGAGCGCGACCGCCTCCTCCACGGTGCAGACGAGCACTTTGTCGTTCGGGTCCGGGTTCAGCGAGGTGCTTGCGGAGAGGTGCACAATGAGGCCGATATCCCTTCCGCGCTTCCGGTGCCCTCCTTTCACCATGCCCTTGTGGAGCACAATGGCGTTTGCCCCGCCTTCGCTCACCGCGTTGACGGTCTCCGTCATGTTGCAGAGCCCCTCGATCTGGCCCATCGTGAACCCGTGATCCATGGGAATGATCACGGCGCGGCCGGTGTTCCGATCCATAATCCGCTCCAGGCGGATCTCTTTTCCGATCATCTTCATCACATCCCTACGATCTCCATCGCTTCCCCGGCCGACCGCCCTTCATGGATGATCAGCGCTGCGGCACGGATCAGGCGTTCGGGCGCCGAATGCTGGAAGGCGTTCCTCCCGATCGATATGCCGGCTGCACCACCCTCCATCGCGCCCTCCACCAGATCGAGGATCGCCCGGTCGTCGGTCTTCGAGCCTCCCGCGACCACGACGGGCACCGGGCATCCCCGGGTCACCTCCCGGAACGAGTCGGCATCACCGGTGTAGACGGTCTTGACGATGTCGGCGCCGAGTTCCGCCGCCACCCGTGCAGAGAGTTTGACGCTCTCGAGGTCGTGCTCATCGCTAACCTTCCTGCCCCTCGGGTACATCATCGCAAGGAGCGGCATACCCCAGTCCATGCACGCGACCGCGACCCTGCCCAGGTCTTCGAGCATCCTTGCTTCGGAGTCGGCCCCGACGTTGATATGCACCGAGACGCCGTCGGCGCCCATCTTCAGGGCGTTCGTGACGGTGTTCACGAGCACTTTGTCGTTCGGGTCCGGGCCGATACTGGTGCTCGCCGAGAGGTGCATGATCAGGCCGACATCCCGCCCATGCCCCCGGTGCCCGTGCAGCGCAAGCCCCACGTGGCCGATCACCGCGTTTGCTCCTCCCTCGGCGACGAGGTCGATGGTCCTTCCGACGTCGACCAGCCCCGGGATGGGGCCGAGCGTCACGCCGTGGTCAAGCGGCACGATGATTGTCTTGCCGGTGTTCCGATCCATGATACGTTCCAGACGAATCTCTTTTCCTCTCATAACCATAGTCCTCCCGGATTTTGATGATACAGTCTTCCGGGAATGATTAATACCAGGTAAACCGGGTAAAGCAGGTAAACCGGGCAGAATAACGATAGAAAACTGCCGTTCCGTAGTCACGGATATCGGCGGTCAAAAACTGGCTGGTTGCTTCTGTGCGGGTGATGGTTACTACGTTAGCCGAGGTAAAAACGTTCACCGGCGAAAAAACATTCACCACGCATTGCGTATACCGTTACGCGCTCTTGTATAAAAGTATGCCGGATTATCGTGCGCGAAGTGGATCCGGAATAAGGCCGGCCTCCCGCGAAAAAAGTATGGGGATTGCCTTATTTCCGGCTCTTCTTGAACGACATAACGTCGCCGACGGTCATGGTCACCCTTCCCGGCCCACTGGCAGAGATGCTGTCTTCGGCCGAATCGAGCAGCCTGATATTGAGTGCTTTCTCGAGTTTTCGCCGGACGTCGTCTTCGGGGATGAGATCTCTCTTCTCGATCTTTTTGATCAGGATCTCACGCTCCTTGATCGCCTTTGCAAGGTCGAGAGCAGACCATTCTTTCTCTTCGCGAGCGACCCGGATCCGGTCGGCATAATCGTCGACGATCTCCCCTTCCATCAGGTCAAAGACGTCCCGCGGTCTCCTGCGGGCCTGTGGGGCGGCGACGCCGGGTTTCTTCTGCGGGGCACCTTTTCTTCGCGGTTGCTGGACTTCTGTACCGTATTTTGCGCATCGAACGCAGACGCAGAGTTCTGCGCCCTCGATCTGGATGGTTTTCGACGGTCCTTGTATGGGAGCGCCGCATAGTTCGCACTGCATAAGTCTCGCAAACAATTTTATATTCATTTTAACCTATATAATTAATCGAGGAGACCATGGGAGATATTGCTCGGCAGGCGCCAGAGAAGGATACCGGTGAAGACATCTACCAGTATCTCCTGGAACGGATTACGAACCTCGAAAACCGAAACCTGGAGCTACGCGAACAATTTCGCCAGATGGAGTCCGAGAAACGATATGTTGAGACCCAGAAGATCCGCTACGAGCGCGAGCTGCGAAAACTGAAGAGTGAGATCGAACAGCTCCGAAGCCCTCCTCTCGTGATCGGGACGGTTACCGACGTGATCGACAACAGCCGGGTGATTGTGCGAAGCAGTGCAGGACCGCGATTTCTGGTCCGTACATCGCAACTTATCGACCCCGATCTCCTCAAACCGGGTGTGAGGTGCACGCTCAACCAGCAGTCCCTTGCCATCGTGGATGTGCTCCCCACAAGCTACGACGCGCAGATCTACGGCATGGAACTGGTCGAGTCTCCTGAGGAGACCTACGAGAACATCGGCGGCCTCGAACCGCAGATAGAGGAGGTCAGGGAAGCGGTCGAGCTCCCCCTGACGAAGCCGCAACTCTTCGAGAAGGTCGGCATCTCCCCCCCAAAGGGCGTGCTGCTCCACGGGCCGCCCGGCACGGGGAAGACGCTCCTCGCACGGGCGGTAGCCCACCAGACGAACGCGCACTTCCTCCGCGTGGTCGGCTCGGAGCTGGTGCAGAAGTACATCGGCGAGGGGGCCCGCCTGGTCCGGGAACTCTTCGACCTCGCGAAACAGAAGTCGCCGTCCATCATCTTCATCGACGAGATCGATGCGATAGGCGCGCACCGGAACGACTCGACGACGTCCGGGGACCGTGAAGTCCAGCGGACGCTGATGCAGCTCCTGGCAGAGATGGACGGCTTTGACAACCGCGGGGACGTCAAGATCATCGCCGCGACCAACCGGATCGATATCCTCGACCGCGCCCTCCTCCGCCCGGGCAGGTTCGACCGGATGATCGAGATCCCGCTCCCCGACCACCAGGGGAGGCTCGCCATCTTAAAGATCCACACCCTGCACATGAGCCTTGGCGAGGACGTCAACCTCTCAGAGGTCTCCCGGCTCACGGAAGGCAAGAACGGCGCCGACCTCCGGGCGATATGCATGGAAGCGGGCATGTTCGCCATCAGGATGGAGCGCGATACGATCAACAGCGACGACTTC
>JAENZF010000110.1 GCA_016841385.1 Methanobacteriota archaeon
GACCAGGCGGGAAGCGTCCACCTCCTGCCCTTCGCCCGTGAACGGGTCGAGCGCCACCACCCGTGCCCCGGTGGCGAGCTGGATGCCGACAGGGTGGAAGACCCCGGTCCCGACGAAGAGGATCTCGTCCGCTCCCGTCGCCCGTGCCGCGGTGAAGTTGCACCCGAGCACCTGCCCGGGGATCGGTGTGCGTCCGTCGCCGGGGGCGACGAGCGCCTCGATGCCGTGTTCACGGAGGAACGCCGTCATCGCATCGATCATGTGAACGTGCTGGACCGTGGTGACGAGGCCGATGCGGCGGGCACGCAGCAGCGGTAGAACCTTATTGAGCACGCCCACGTCGAAGTCGAAGCGGACGGGCTCGTAGAGTACGTCCGGGCGCTCCTCGACCGGCGCGTGGCCGAAGTGGACCAGCACGTCAACGTATGCGAGGGCATCGAGCGCGAGGTCGCAGGCACCGTAGCAGGGGTCGCCGCTGACAATCACCTCGAACCCCGCATCGCGGAGGGCGACGGCTACCTGCGGCGCCTGTCGCGCGAGCCCGGCAGGAAACTGGAGGGCGACGCTTTGCGCCCCGCGCTCGCGGAGCTTCTCGATAAGGTCAGAGACAGGTATCAACAACACGCACCTGCGTCTCGGAGACCTCGATCTTGACCAGGGTCTTGAGGGGCCGGCAGATATCTGCATCGCCCCGGCCGATGACCACGCAGATGTCAGCGATCTCGGCACCTACCTGCTCGATCGCGCTGATGAGGGCGCGGAGCGTCCCTCCGGTGCTGCAGACGTCGTCGATTATCACGACCCGGTCGCCCGCAACGATGCCGTTCAAGTAGAGTTCTCCCTTCGAGTAGCCCGTGGTCTGGTGCACCGCGACCTCCCCGGGGAGATCGTAGGAGCGCTTCCTGACGACCACCAGCGGGATGTCGGTCATCATCGAGAGCGCGACACCGATGTGGATGCCCATCGCCTCGCAGACGACGATCTTGTCGACGTCCTTGAGGTCGAGAATCCGCACCATGGCACACCCGATCTCGCGGAGGAGCGCGGGCTCGAGGAGCGGCACCCCGTCGGTGATCGGGTTGATGAAGTAGTTGTACTCTCCCCGCTTCATGATCGGGGAGGTTTCCAGTGAATGTATCAGGCGTTCAAGCATTCATATCACTCATATCTTCAAGGAAGTTCTCGATCACGTCGCGGGTGACGTGAGGCATGCAGACGATCCGCATATGCCCGGCCCGGGTAGTCGAGACCCGCCAGCCGGCAGGCACGCAGTCGCAGGAGAACGTCGCCACGTTGACGTCCGGGGTCACCGCTCTCCGGTGCCCGAGCGTCTCCATCCCTTCGATCAGCCTTCGAGCGTTCTCCATGCACCCGGCAACCACCGCCCGCATGCCGTCCATCCCCAGGTACTCGAGGACCGCAAAGGCAGCGGCCACAGATGCCCCTGGGCGGGTGCCGGCGAGGGTGCACTCCCGCTTCACCGTCAGGTACGGGGTATCGACGTTGAGGCACGAGAAGTACTCCGGGCTCCGTGTGAGGAGGCACCCCGCCGGGATGGTGCTCATTCCCATCTTGTGGGGGTCGACGGAGATGGAAGCGACGCCGGGGAGCCGGAAGTCGAACGGGACCGGTCGGTCGAGGAACGGGACCACCATCCCGCCGAATGCGGCGTCGACATGAAGGAAGGTGTCCCGGTCCTCGGCCAGGTCGGAGAGACGGGCGATGGGATCGACCACCCCGTACTCCGTTGTCCCGACGATGCCGACGATGCAGACCGTGTTTTTGTCCACGAGACCGTCGAGCGCCTCCGCATCCATCCGGAATTGGGCGTCGAGCGGCGCCGTCCGCATCTCGAGCCCCAGGATGTCGCAGGCTTTCTGGAACGAGAAGTGGCTCGACGCGGGGACCACCACGTTCGGGGACTCCGCCGGCTTCTGCTTCTTTGCGATCCGGAACGCCTGGATGTTGGACTCCGTCCCGCCGGAGGTCGCATACCCCCCGGCTTCCGGAAGGTGCATCAACGTGCCGAGTCTCTCGACGAGCAACTCCTCAAGCGAAGCCGTCCCGGGGAAGAGCCCGGGGTCTCCGAGATTGGTCTCGAGGAACATTGCATGCGCCCGGGCCGCGACCGGGTGGGGCGGCGTGCACATCGAACTTAAGATATTGCGGTACCCGATGTCCTCCCGCCGTCTCGACAGGAGGAAGGAGAAGAGGTCTTCCTCAGGGCATCCCACTTCACGCATTTCTTCTCGCCGCATCAAGGAGAATCTGCTGCTCTTTCCGTGCTACGGCCTCACGGATACGGGGAACCGCGTCAATGTTTGCGGAGACGCTGGTGATGCCGTGCCCGACAAGCCACGCAACCATATCGGGGTCGGAGCCGGCCTGGCCGCAGATGGAGCACTCGACATCGTGCTCCCGGCAGGCTTTGATCGCGTAGTCGATCAGCCGGAGCACGGCAGGGTGCTCGGGCTGGTACATGTCGGCGACATGCTCGTTGTTCCGGTCGATGGCGAGCGTGTACTGGATGAGGTCGTTCGTCCCGAAGGAGGCGAACCGGATCCCGGCCCGGATGAAGTCCTCGATGAGGATGGCGCTGCTCGGGATCTCGATCATGACGCCGAGGGTCGCGTTCTCCACGTCGACCCCCCAGCCCTTCATCATCGCCCGGGCCTGGACGAACTCGTCGGGGTGGTTGACCATGGGGAACATCACGCCGAGGTTGTCGTAGCCTGCGGCCCAGAGCCTCTTGAAGGCCTCCACCTGCATGCGGAACTGGTCGGGGCTCCGGAGGTCCCGGCGGATGCCGCGCCAGCCGAGCATCGGGTTGTGCTCGATCGGCTCGTCTTCGCCGCCCTCCATGTTCCGGAACTCGTCGGTCGGGGCATCCAGGGTCCGGACCCAGACGGGCTTACCCGGGAAGGCGTCGAGCACCGTCTTGATGCCGCCGTAGAGTTCGCCGATGAACTCTTCCTCTTCACCGTGCTCGATATACCAGCCGGGAGTCCTGGCGAGGCCGAGGATGAGGTGCTCGATCCGGAGGAGGCCGACACCGTCCGCTCCGGTGGCGGCGGCACGCTTTGCGGCCTCGGGGAGGGAGACGTTCACCTTGACGAGCGTGCCGGTGATCACCTGGGCGGGCGCTGCCGCCGCCGGTGCGGTTGCCGGTGCTGCCGCTGCCGGCGCCTCGACCGCTCCCTCGTAGATGGTGCCCTTCTCCCCGTCGACGGTGATGATCTGTCCGTCCTTGAGCAACTTCGTCGCTTTCTTGGTCCCGACAACCGCGGGTGTCCCGAGTTCCCGGCTCACGATAGCCGCGTGGCAGGTCATGCCGCCTTCGTCGGTGACGATGGCGCTGACCCGGCGCATCGCCGGAACCATGTCGGGGTTGGTCATCTTGGTGACCAGGATGTCGCCGTCCTTGACGGCGCTCGTGTCCTTGACGTCCCGCACGATCACGACCCTGCCGCTCGCGACGCCGGGGGAAGCGCCCTGGCCCTCCAGCAGCATCACGCCAAGCGCGCCCCGGGGCTTTTCTGCAGGTTCCGCTCCCGCACGGGGGATCTCCGGGCGCCGGATGGTCGTTATGGGCCGGGACTGGAGGATGAAGACGTCGTCCCCGACGATCGCCCACTCGACATCCTGCGGGACGCCGTAGTGATCTTCTGCAATCTTTCCGAGCATGGCGAGGCGCGCCACTTCCGCGTCGGAGAGGACCGGGGCGATCCGCTGATCGGCGGAGAGCTCGACGACCTTCGTCCCGTGCTCGCCCTCCGGCACGATCATGATCTCCTTCTCGGCGATCAGGCGGTCGACCACCCGCTCGGAGCGCAGGTCGAAGACGTAGTTGTCGGGGGAGACGCTGCCCGAGACGACGGCTTCGCCGAGCCCCCAGGAGCCCTCGACGATGGTCAGGGGCTCGCCGGTTACGGGATGGGAGGTGAACATGACGCCGGACTTCTCCGACCGGATGAGCTCCTGCACGACGACGGCGATGTTCACGCTCCGGTCGTCGAACCCCTGCTTTGCCCGGTAATAGATGGCACGCGCGCCATACAGCGAGGCCCAGCACCGCTGGACCGCATCGAGGAGGTCAACTTCGCCGAGAATATTGAGAAACGTCTCCTGCTGGCCGGCGAAACTGGCGTCGGGCAGGTCTTCGGCGGTGGCGCTCGACCGAACGGCGACGACCGTCCCGTTCGCCCCCATCCGGGCGTATGCATCGGTGACTTCCTCTCTTATGTTATCGGACATCTCGACACTCAGGACGAGGTCCTGCACGTCCCTGGAGACCGATTCCAGCGCTCCGTTGTCATCGACATCGAGGCGCTCCAGTCTGCGGAAGAGTGCATCTTCGATCCCGGTCTCAACAAGGAACCTGCGGAACGCCTGGGCAGTCACCACAAACGCCTTCGGTACAGGCAGGCCGATGGAGGTCATCTCTCCGAGAGAGGCTCCCTTTCCACCTACGGAGATGATATCTTCCTTCTTTATTTCTTCGAGCCACAGAACGTTGGGCATTTCCTTCATGCTCGCACCACACATATACTTCTCATCATTGCATAAAAGATTTCGGAGGAAAAAGCATCAAGACATATGATGTCGAATCAGATATGGGTTGAACTGTGAAATATAGAGTGCTGGTCAGCGACCCGCTGGCAGAGGAAGGGATTGACATCCTGAGAGAATTCTGCGACGTGGATGTCAATACCGGGCTGACCGAGGATCAGCTTGTTGCTACTATCGGAGACTACGATGCCCTGCTGGTGCGCTCGGGCACCGAGGTGACGGCGCGGGTCATCGATGCGGGAACGAAACTCAAGTTCATCGGCCGTGCCGGCGCCGGCGTCGACAATATCGATACCGAGGCGGCGACGCGCAGGGGCATCATCGTCGCGAACGCTCCCGAAGGAAACACCCTGGCGGCCACGGAGCACACGATGGCGATGATGCTCTCGCTCGCGCGCAATATCCCCCAGGCGACCGCATCCTTGAAGAAGGGCGAGTGGAAGCGCTCCAGGTTCATGGGCGTCGAATTGAACGACAAGATCCTCGGCATCGTGGGATTCGGGCGTATAGGAATCGAGGTGTCGAAGCGTGCAAGGGCAATGCAGATGAAGTGCATCGCCTACGACCCTTTCATCAGCAAGGAGAGGGCTGCAAACCTTGGCGTGGAACTGGTGCCGCTCGACGAACTCTTCCGGAGGGCGGACGTCATCACGGTCCACACGCCGCTGATCAAGGAGACACGCCATGTCATCAACGAAAAGTCCATCGCCACCATGAAGGACGGTGTCCGGATGATCAACTGCGCCCGCGGCGGGATCATCGACGAGAAGGCGCTCGCGGACGGGATTGCGAGCGGCAAGATCGCCGGTGCGGCACTGGACGTCTTTGAGACGGAGCCGCCGACGGACTCCCCGCTCCTCGGGCTGGACCGGGTGATCGTGACGCCGCACCTCGGGGCAAGCACGGTCGAGGCGCAGAAGAACGTCGCCGTCTCGGTGGCGAACCAGTGCATCAGCGTGCTCGAGGGCGGTCCGGCGAAGTACGTGGTGAACGCGCCGATGATCCCTGCGGAGCAGCAGGCGCTGGTCGAGCCCTACGCGGTCCTCGCGCAGAAGATGGGCAGCCTCCTCATCCAGCTCATCGAAGGAAGGCTCGAGTCGCTCGAGATCACCTACGGGGGCGAGGCCGCAGCGCTGCCGAACACGAAGTTCGTCACCCGCGTAATCTTAAAGGGCCTGCTCGACCCGATCCTGCAGGTGCCGGTCAACATCGTGAACGCGGAGTTCGTCGCGAAGGAGCGCGGCATCCGGATGAGCGAGACGACGACGGAGGAAGCGCAGGGCTTCCGGAACATCATCAGCATCACCGCAAAGACCGATAAGATGACCGAGTCGGTGAGCGGCAGCGTTTCGGGCCCGAACCGGGCGCGGATCGTGAGCATCGGCGGATACATGACCGACCTGACCCCGACCGGCCACGTGGTCATCTCCCGTCACACCGACAAGCCGGGCGTCATCGGCAAGGCCGCGACGATCCTCGGCCGGGTGAACGTGAACATCGCGGGGATGCAGGTGGGACGCCACAAGCCCGGCGAAGAGGCGCTGATGGTCCTCACGGTCGATTCCGCGGTGCCGGCCGATGCGATGGACGAGATCAAGAAGATCGACGGCATCCACACGGCGAAGCACGCCGAGATCTGATCGGCTCATCACCCCCCCTTTTGCAGCGCGTGCCGCTCCCCGATGAGGCGGAGCCGGCACGGAGCGGTTTTTGGCGCGTGGGAATAATTTTATACCCGGAGCACCAACCTTATTGATCGTCGGGCAGACACGGGCTCGTGGTCTAGCTGGTTATGACGTCGCCTTGACATGGCGGAGGTCCTGAGTTCGAATCTCAGCGAGCCCA
>JAENZF010000111.1:0-2905 GCA_016841385.1 Methanobacteriota archaeon
TCATCACCACGGATCCCGAGTACATCCTGGTCAGTTCGGGCACCGGCATGAACAGGGACGGGTACGATGCCATATACAACTACTTCATGACCGAGCCCCGCCTGCAGAGACTCGATGCCGTCAGGAACGGCCACGTTTACGTCATTGACTCCGATGTCGTCAGCCGCGGGGGCCCGCGGATCGTGGATGCGCTGGAAGAGGCGGCAGGAAACCTCCACCCGGACCTCTTCGGGACATGCACCCCGAAGGCAACAGGGGCAGTTCAATCGCCGGGTTTCGGTACGGTCCCGCTCATCTGCGCTTTCTTCACCGTATTCCTGATCCGGGCGAAGAGGTAGAGCCGGAACTGTGCGGAGTGCGGCTGAACCTCTTCTACCCCTTCTCCGGCGGTTAAAACGGACGGTCCCGTGTATCCGGGTCCCACGGCCTCCGGCGGGTCATACCGGGCGCTCACCCGGCACGACAGCCGGGGTAGCCGGGACGGCCATCGGTATCCGGCGAGGAGATAACCATCTCTGCCGTGTAACATCTCAAGGATTCGGGGACCGCCCGATCAGCCGCTCCACCGCCGCGCGGAACTCGCGGAACTGCTTCGAGACCTCGGGGCCAGTGGAGCCGGGATAGGCGTTCGCACCCCGCGCAACAATGCTGTGCCCGTCCATCTCCATCCGCAGGTGCCAGTAGGTGACATCGCAACAGGAGTGGGCGGAGACGTATTCCGGCTCCCACCTCCAAACACCGAGCCTGTCTGCGGTCTCCCGGAACCGCGCCCATTCCTCCTCTGCGGGCGACGCTTCCATCACCACCCCGGAGTAGCCGCCGGCACTCGCCCATTCGTAGAGGAGCCGGCCGTCTAAGAGCCTGACGTAGAGGGACGGCCCGACGCTCCCGCCCAGGTAGAACTCGAACGCCTCCGGAATCGTGGCCGAAGGTCCGCCCGTGTGCATATCAGGTTATACGACCAGCACGGCCAAATACCCTGCGACTAGAAGGCCCATGCAGCAGATCCCGGCGACGTCGGCCCTGCCCGGGGCGAGGTCCCGCATCGGCGTCCGGGTGCCGGAGCGGTATCCCCGGAGGTCGATGGTCAGCCCGAGGACCGTGGCTTTCCCGAGGGAGTTTGAGACCAGCGGGATGATGATGGGGAAGAGTCCCCGGATCTTGCCGGCGAGGCCTTTTCCCGGGTTGTAGGCACGGGCAAGCTGCGCCTCGTGGATCCGCTTCCCTTCGAGCTGCAGGCTCGGGATGAACCGGAGCGCAATCAGGAACATGAGCGTGTAGTCCACAGGCATCCTGAGGCGGTCCATGACGTGGACGAGGTCGCGCGGCTGGGTGGATATGACCAGGAGCTGGAACGCAAAGAGCATCGCCGCGAACCGGAGCGACATCGCGAGCGCAAGGTCGATCGCCCCCGCCGTGACGGGGAAAGCCCCGCCGATGACCGGGACCGACTGAGGGACCAGGTAGCCGAGGGTATCCCCGCTCCGTATGGTGAGGACGGTAAGGGCGAGCAGGCTCACCGCGAGCGAGATCAGCAGCGGAACCTGGCGGAGGAGGTCGCGGGCGAGCCCACTCACTACTGCCACGGCTACGACCGCCCCGGCGAGGGCCGCGAGCATCATGGTATTGCTCGTCAGCACCGCAAGGGCCACGACGACAGCGGCAAAGATCAGTTTGGTGAGCGGGTGGAGGCGGTGAAAGGCGCTCTCCCGGGTGACGTACTGCATAATCTCAGGCATGATTCCTCCTCATAAGTTCTCGCGTCATGGATGATCCTTCCCTGCTCCATCCTGACGATGCGGTCCGCATACTCCACTCCAAGACGCATATCGTGCGTCACCATGACGATCGTGTGGCCATCCTGCCGCAGGCGCCCGAGGATCTCCATGACGCGCCCCGACTCCCGGGCATCGAGCCCGGTCGTAGGCTCATCGAGCACGATCACGTTCGGTTTCATGGCGATGACGCAGGCGATGGCCAGGCGTTGCCGCTCGCCCCGCGAGAGCGAACGCGGGTAGGCCGCCTTCCGGTGGAGGAGGCCGACCTCGCGAAGGGCCTCGTCGACCGGCTGCCCCAGGTCGCCGGCGCTGATGTTCCCGAGACCGAAGGCCACTTCGTCCTCCACGGTCTCGGCAAAGAGCATGGTGTCCGGGTTCTGGAAGACCAGACCCACATGACGCGCAAGATCCGCTATCGGGACGGTCGCGGCGTCGAGTCCGTCGACGAAGACACTGCCTTCGGTGGGGCGGAGCAGCCCGTTGAAGTGCTTGACGAGCGTCGTCTTCCCGGACCCGTTCTCCCCGACCACGGCCACGATCTCACCGGGAGCGACCTCGAGATCGAGACCCCCGACGGCCGCAACGCCGTCGTAGCGGTGGACGAGCCCCCGGACGGATATGATGGGGGGCGCCCCTCCCTGCGGGGCTGCCGCCGGTGCAGGGGGCCGCCTGCCGACGCCTGCCGTGTGTTGCAGGAGATCATCCTGCAGCATCTGCGCGGGAGACCCTTCCGCAACGATCGCTCCGCCTTCAACAAGGACCATCCGGTCCGCGATGACGGCGAGCTCGCCGAGTTTCTGCTCGACGATGAGCACGGCCGTACCCTCGCCCGAGAGCCGCCGGAGGAGGGCGGATACAGCACCGGTCGCCTCCGCATCCAGTTCGGCGGTTGGTTCGTCCAGGACGAGGATCTCTGTGCCCAGGGCGAGGGTTGCCGCGATGGCGACCCGCTGCTTCTGCCCCCCGGAGAGGGTATGCGGGGCCCTGTCAGCGAGGTCGGCGATCCCGGTCGCCTCCATCACCTGGCGGAGCCTCTGCCGCATCTCCTCCCGGGAGATTCCGAGGTTCTCAAGCCCGGAGGCCACCTCCTCCTCGACGGTCGTGAAGATGAGCTGGGCGTCGGCGTC
>JAENZF010000111.1:3005-6360 GCA_016841385.1 Methanobacteriota archaeon
GCCGGCACCTCGAGCGCCTGGGCAACGACGGCGTTGACCGCCGCCGTCATGAGGACGATCGGCACGGTGACCGCGAGGAACGCGCCGACGGTCCCGAACGTACCGAGGACCGTCGGAGCCACGGCGAGGAGCGCGATGAGGATGAAGGAGAACCCGCTCGCAAGGGTGGCAACGAGCGTCGTCACCGCCGGGGCGAGAACGAACCGGTCTCTCAGCACCAGGTAGGTCGCGAGACAGACGACCGCCCCGATAGGTTCGCTGATCAGGTTTGCGGGCGGGAAGATCGAGTGGCTGAGAAGGGCACAGACGACGCCCGCCACAACGCCGATCCCGAGCGCCTCCCGGAACGTGGGCACGATGAGGATGATGGCGAGGCTATAGAAGGCGATCACAAGGTTCGATACGATGGGGCCGGGGATCAGGAGGGACATGTACCTGATGATGGCCCCTATGGCAAGGAGTATGCCGACGATTGCAATATCTCTCGATTTCATGATATCAGTTTCATAGTATAGGATTCGACGGGCGATCGGATTTGGGTATATGGGGATCAGTATGGACGCCAGCGTGGCCGGAGAGAGCGCGATGCTCCGGTAGGAACGACTGTCCGTAGGACAGGAGTTCGAGCACCGTCAGAAGTGCGAGGCGCGAACGTAAGTGAGCGTGAGCACCGGTCGGTGCGAGGAGCGGAGCGTGAGAAGACCTCCGGTCTTCGAGGCCGGAAGAGTCCCCCGGAGATGCTCCCGGAGGCGACGGACCGGGCGAATGACCCTGGCAACATAACGCACATCATTGTATAAAATAGTTCATTTTTGCATATATATTTACCGGGAGCCCGGGACCGTGGCCCGGACGGGTCACCGCCGCGAGAGCAGGAACGCCGCAACAAGCACCGCACCGGCCGTCGTGAGGATGGCGGCGGCAGGCGCCGCTGCCGTCGGCGTGGGCGAGGGTGTGGCCGTCGGCATCGCCGGGGTCTCCGGTTCCGTGGGCATCATGGTGAGCACAGCGACGGTCTCCGTCGCCGGGGTTCCCGGCGGTGTCCCGAGGGTGACGGGAACGGTCGTGTAGCCGTGCCCGGAGAGGTTCGACCGGTCGACGGGCGCTTCCACGGCGTAAACAGTATAGGTCCCGGGGTCGAGCCCGGCCTCACCCGTCCTCCAGCGGTAAGTCCAGCGGTCGTCGGCCCCGACCGTCACCGTCGTGAAACTGGCCGGGTCCCCGGACCGGACTGGCGTATCCGGGTCTTCGAGCCGCCCGCCGTTGGTGGGGAGGTTCGGGCCGGTCACGAAGAGGTAGACGGTATCGCTCCCCGTGCTCGTCCCTGCGAGCGTGACAACGCTACCCGGGTATACCGTGACGGCAGAGGCGGCCGGAGCGATGACGAGGGCGATGAGAAGGATACCCGCGAAGAACAGGGTTCGATCAGGCATATTGGTTCACCGTCACCCGGTCGACCCGGAAGATGATGAATCTGATCCCGTCACAGAGGGACGGCATGCCTGCCGCCATACGCCTCCACGAGCAGCCGGGTGCTTGCCTTCGCCTCACCGCCTCCGGGCGTGAAGCGTGCTCCGTCGAGGGCGGCAATTATCGCTCCGACGGCGTTTGCGTGCGACCGCCCGTAGCCCCCTTCGAGCACGAGGGCGAGAGACGCAGGACTCGCGGCCGCGAGCATCCCCGTCAGGGCCCCGAAGTCGTCCGGCCGGAGGAGCATCGAACCGAGCGGGTCGTCGGAGAGCGCATCCTGGCCTGCCGAAACCACCACGAGGTCCGGCTTGAGGCGCCGGATTGCCGGGACGAAGACCTCCTCAAAGACCAGGGCGTAGTCGGCGCCGGTCGAGCCAGACGCGAGGGGCGCATTGATGGTATACCCGACTCCCGGGCCGGCACCCCGCTCATCCGGCCACCCGGTCCCGGGGAAGATTCCTGCCTGGTGGACCGAGCAGTAGAGCACCCGGTCCGACGTGTAGAACGTCGCCTGTGTGCCGTTCCCGTGGTGCAGGTCCCAGTCCACGATCGCAATCCGGTCGACCTCACCAAGCGCCCGGGCCGTGGCGACGGCAACGTTGTTGAAGAGGCAGAACCCCATGGCCCGGTCCGGCACGGCATGGTGCCCCGGCGGACGGACCAGGGCGAAACAGTGCTCGCCGTTGAGTGCCCGCTCCACTGCCACAGAGGCGGCCCCCGCCGCGTACAGGGCCGCATCGAACGACTGCCGGGTGACGTAAGTGTCGGGGTCGAGGTAGCAGGCCCGGCCGGGAGGACACTCCCTGCAGAACGAGCGGACGGCCTCGATATGCCGGTGCGTATGCACCCGTGCCAGGTCTCCGGGCGTCGCCTGCTCCGGGGCGATGCGGCGGGCATCGGCCGGCACCCCGGCGAGGGCGGCCTCGAGGCGTGCCTGCGACTCGGGGTGGCCGGGATCGTCGTGGGCCGAAAAGACATCCCCCGTCACGACCGAGTACGGCATGGTGATCGATGATGAGTTGTCGGTAGCGGATATGAATCTTACCAGCCGGGCAGGCCCGGGGGGGCATTGCGGTGAGGGAAACCGATCCAGGGGGCAGGGCAAAAGACTGCAACGGAGCCAGCATGAGCGGCGGTCCCAACTTGCACCTGACGGTGTTCAAACTCCGGTTCTAACGAACCGTCGCGCCCCGCCCCCCACGGGTGTGCATTTATGAGAGAGTATGAATATGGAATAGTACATGGCCCTGTCAGGGGTGATCTCCCCCTCGTGCGTCTATGCCTGCACCCGGTTCCGGGTCCGGAGGACAATGCTCCTCCCCCGTGAAGAGTACCTGCGCATCATGCGGCTGAGTATACCGGGGGTCGTCGCCTACCTCGGCCGGCGGGAAGATTACGGGCAGGAGATCATGGACCTCGCGCACGACTTCGCCGGCGCCCAGCTCATCGAAGAGGCCGTAAACCGTAACCTGGCGCAGTCGTTCCGGCACGCCATGGCGATCGCCACGGGGGACCTGCGGACCCTGACCGGGGAATACCTCAACCGGTGGGACATCGCAAACATCATGGCAATCCTGCGGGGCACAGTTCATGACATACCCCGGCAGCAGGTCCGCGATCTCCTCGTCCCGGCAGGCGAGGTCGACAGCGCGCTCCTCGACCGCCTCCTCGATCTTCCGACCTGCGGCGAGGTCCTCGAGGCCCTCCAGGACTGGCGGCTCTACCCGGTTCTTGCGGAGTACTACCGGGCCTGCGGCGAACCGGGCATCTTTGCCCGGATCGAGAACGAACTCTACCGGCAGTACTACGCCGGACTGCTCGACCTCGGCGCATCCGGGTGCAGCGGGTGCCGGGAGTTGATCGCCTACCTCCGGTTCGAGATCGA
>JAENZF010000112.1 GCA_016841385.1 Methanobacteriota archaeon
TCAGGACGTCCACGTCGCCCCGCTGCCCGTACTCGATCGCCTTGCCGGTCCCGGCAGAGACGATCAGCACCTCGGCGTTGTACTGCTCCTCAAAGATCGGCGTGAGGTGATCGAGGAGTTTGGTGTCGTAGAGACTCGTCGTCGTAGCGATACGGAGCTGCTGCGTCTCCACGGGGGTCGGGTCGGTTGTCGTCCCGGTACAGCCGCAGATGAACAGGAGGGCGACCATGACGGCCGCAACGGAAAATAGGGTTCGTTTCACCATAGTGCTCAGTATGGTATCCGGACTCATGTAATTAAATGTCGTGGATCGGTGCCGATAATAAATTGATTAAGTTAACTTTATTTACTTTGGGGGCAGGTAACTTTACCTGCCCCGGAATGCCGGGAGGTCCCGCCTGCTCTCACCCGATCACGATATCGCAATGTACGTCGCCGTCGGGCTCGACGAAGAGGGTCGCCCTGCTCCCGATGAGGGCGGGCTTTACTTTCACAGAGCCACAGCGCCTTCACCGACCGCCGCCACATCATGGGGCACGACCCGGTCGACACCCGAGGCGAGGATTGCAGCGACCGTCCGGCTGCCGTGCAGGGTCCTGATCGCTTATTTCTGAACGAACCGGGTGTAAAGGCCTGGCGGAACGATCCACAACCTCCAAAGGGGGGAAGGGACATAGACTGAAAGACAATGGCGGAGAGCACCGGAACGGAGGAGCGCGGCATCCGGATTACTCTCGAGGAGATCGCCGGAGCCGTCGGCGACTTCGGCACCATCTTCCCCATCCTGCTCGGCGTTGCCATCGTCTGCCCGGACGTGAATGTCAGCCACTTCTTCCTCTTCCTCGCCGCCTGGTTCATCATCACCGGGCTCTACTACCGTCTCCCGGTTCCCGTCGAACCGATGAAGGCGATCGGCGCCGTCGTCATCGCCGAAGGGCTCTGTGCCGGCGAGATCGTGGCGTCCGGGATCATCGTCGGCGCGCTCTTCCTCCTGCTCGGGCTCGTCGGCGGCATGGCCTGGATCGGGGAACGGATCCCGAAAAGCGTCGTCCGGGGCGTCCAGGCAGGGCTTGCTCTCCTCCTCCTCAGGACGTCGTTCGGCTACATCCTCTCCGACGCTCTCTTTGCAGCACTCTCAATCGGGATCATCCTTCTCTTCTTCATCGCGTCTCAACGCTTCCGAGTCCCGGACGTCTCCGCCCTGCTGGTGATCCTCATCGGGCTTGCCGCCGGTATCGCCGTGCAGGGGATGCCACCGTTCCGCCTGATGCCTCTTCCCGCCCTCATCATTCCGATGCCTTCGGACTTCCTCGCCGGCACCTGGGACCTCGTCCTCCCGCAGATTCCGCTCACGCTCGGAAACGCTGTCCTCGCGACATCGCTCCTCACCTACGACCTCTTCCCGAAGAAGGGTGTGGACCCCGACCGGCTCTCGCGGACCATCGGCGCCATGAACCTGGTCTCGACGCCGCTCGGGGGGTTCCCCATGTGCCACGGCGCCGGGGGGCTCGCCGCCATGTACCGGTTCGGCGCGAGGACCGGTGGGGCGAATATCGTCGCCGGCCTTTTCATCCTCTTCTTCGCCGTCGCCTTCGCCCCCCCGGAGGTGCTGACCCTCATCCCGCTCGGGGTCTTCGGCGCGCTCCTGGTCTTCGTGGCGATCGAGCTCGGGAAACACAGCGTCAAGACGGAGTCGTACCTGGTCACGGGGGTCATCGCCGTCCTCACCCTCGTGGTCGGCCTCACCGTCGCGTTCATCGTCGGGATGGTCCTTGCCTTCGTCCTTGAGCGGTGGGCGGGAAGACAACTGTCCGGCTCCTGAAGGTACCCGGACCCAGGGTTCATATGGTCGGGCGGGAACATGACGAATCCATGGATGCCGTCACCGCACTCGGTCTTGCCGCCGGCTCGCTCACCACGCTCTCGTTCGCACCGCAGGTCATCCGGGCGTGGCGCACGCGGTCGACTGCCGACCTCTCGCTTGCGACGCTCGCCGTCCTCCTCGCAGGCGTCCTGCTCTGGACCGCCTACGGTGTGGTGAAGGGGGATCTCGCTATCATCGCGGCGAACGCTGTCACTGCCGTCCTCATCGGCCTGATCCTCTCGCTGAAAACAAAGAACGGGTGAGGTGCCTCACCTGCGGATGACATGGATCGCCGTCGCCTTGACGGAGAGGGTTACGGAAATTCCCGGAACAAGCGAGAGGTCGCGCACCGACCGCCGCGTCAGGACCACGGTCAGTTCCATGCCGGAGTTCACCCTCACCTCGGCGATGGGGCCGTTCTCGACAACCTGAACGATTGTCCCTGTCATCGTGTTCCGGGCGCTTGAGCGGCGGCCGTCTCCGAGGGCGAGGACGACGTCGTCGGCCCGGATACAGAGGGTGACCTCTTCGCCCGCCGCTGCGTCCGTCAGCGCCTCGAAGGTTCGCCCCCCGACATCCACCGTCGCGTGCCCGCCGTCGTTTGCCGTCACGGTCCCGTCCAGGATGTTCTCGATCCCGATGAACGAGGCGACCTGCCGGCTCCCCGGGGCGTTCAGCACAACGTCGGCCCTTCCTTCATCCACAAGAGCCCCGTCGATGATCACCGCCATCCGGGTGGCGAGCAGGTGCGCTTCCCGGCGGGAGTGGCTCACCTGCACGATGGTGAGATCGTCCTCCCGGTGGAGCCGCTGCAGGTCGCCGATAAACTTCTCCTGCGTGACGGGGTCGAGGGCCGAGAGGGGTTCGTCGAGGAGGAGGATATCCGGTTTCACCGCGACGGCTCTCGCGAGCGCCACCCGCTGCTGCTCGCCGCCAGAGAGGGTCCCCGGGTAGCGGTCCGCGAGGTGATCGATCCCGAACCGTTCGAGGAGACCGGCAACCTCGCGTTGGGCCTCCGCCTTCCGCACCCCCCGCACCCGGAGGCCGTAGCCGACGTTGCCCGCGACCGTCATGCTGGGGAAGAGCGAGTAGTCCTGGTAAACAAGCCCGATCCCCCGCTTATCGGGGGAGAGAGCGGTGATTTCCTCGCCCCGCAGGAGTATGCGGCCCCGCTCCGGCCGGTGGAGGCCGGCGATCGCCTCGAGCAGCACCGTCTTCCCCGCACCCGACGGCCCGACGATAAAGTAGTAGTCGCCGCGGTTGATCGAGAGACTGACATCGTTGAGCGAGAACGAGCCCAGACTGAGCGAGACGCGGTCAAACTCGATCATCGTACCTCCCCAGGTACCGGGTCATCCGCCGGAGGAGGTAGAAGACCGCGAAACTGACCAGAATGACCACAAAAGCGATACTTCTGCTCGTGTGGATGCCGTCTGTCGTGAAGGAGTAGTAGATCAGCGTCGATATGATGAACGGGTAGTAGGCGATCATGATGACGCCGGCAAACTCCCCGATCGCTCTTCCCCAGGCGAGGACGGCCCCGCTGTACATGTGCCGGAGGCTCAGGGGGAGGGTGACCGTGCGGAAGGTGGTGAACGTGCCGGCACCGAGCGTGCGGGCGACGTTCTCCAGGTGGACCGGCACCTTCTCGAACCCCTCCCGCATGGTGTTGACGAAGAACGGCGAGGCGACGAAAAGCATCGCGACCACCGTGCCCGGGTAGGCGTCCTCGAAGGAGAGCCCGATCTCGGAGAGCGGCGCGCCGAGCCATCCCCGGCGCATGAAGAGGAGGTAAACGAGCAGGCCTGCCACCGTATGCGGCAGGATGAGCGGGATATCGACGATGCTCTCGACGACCCCTTTAAAGCGGGAGGGGCGGGACCGTGCGAGGACGTAGGCGAGGGGGGTCCCGAAGAGGATGAGGAGGAGGACGGCGTTCGCCCCCGCTACGAACGTGAGGAGAACGGACCCGATCACCTCGGACGATAGCGCCACTTCGAGGAGGTGGGCCGGGTCGGCGAGTTCCGCGGACGCGATGTTCGCGATGGCGAGCACCGTGATCCCGACGAGTGCCGCTCCCATGATACAGAACCAGACGGTGCACCAGTCTATGTGCTGCCTCCTGCGCTGCCTCCACCAGGGGAGAGACACCTCACCTTCACCCTGAAGGATGTCGCCCGACAATGCTTCGGTCTTCATCTTCGCATGTTCCAGAATATGCGTTGTCCGTGTCCGTTGATAACAGGTGGCATAAAAGAATGAGAAGGGTTCAGGCCTTCACCGAAACGAGCGGCTGGAGATCGGCGGGGACGCTGCCGTAGCCGTCCGCAGGCACGATCGGGGGCTGACCGTCGGCGGTGAGGATCTCCTGTCCGGTGGCGCCGATCAGCATCTCCACGAACTCGATACCGAGGTCGGGGTGCTCCGCGATCTTCGGGACGGTCACGCCGTAGACGATCGGTGAGCCCGCATAAAGCGTCGTGCCGTCGCCCTTCTTCGCTTCGGTCCTGACGGTCGCGTAGTTCTCCGCGAACTCGACGGACGAGAGATCGATCTCTTCGGGGAGTTCGAGGAAGAGAAGGTCGTTCTGCACCGCAACGCTCCTGTACTCCCAGGCGTAGTCAAGCCCGCCGGCCTGGACCATCTGGATGAGTTCGACGCTTTTCGGGCGGATGACCAGCGTGGTGCTGTCGGGTTTCGGGTCGGCGGCGTGGATCGTATTGATGCCGTTCTCCTCGGTGACCGTGATCGCACTGTGGGCCTCGACGAGGGTCTCGAATATCCGGTCGTTCTCGTAGTAGCCCTCGGCGAGCTGGATCACCATCGGGGTGCGGTAGCCGCAGGGATCGGAGTTTGGGTCGGCGAAGCCCCACCGGACGCCGTCGCGGTCGAGAATCTCGTACCAGTTCTCTGCGGTGATCTCGTCTGCATACCTGCTCTCGTCCGTATAGGTGAGCACCATCCGGTTCTTCGCGAACGTGAGGTACCAGTCGGCGTGATCAGGCATCATCATATCCGGGATGAGCGCGTAGTCGGCGGAGGCGACGACGTCGGCGGGTTTGCCGTTCTCGGTCACTTTCTTGATGCAGTCGACGCTGCCGGCGGGCTCGAGGAGCACGGTGACGCCGGGGTGTTCGGCTTCGAACGCCGCTTTCACCTTCTCAAACGGCCCGGTCAGGCTTCCGGCGTGGAAGACCTTCACCTGGACGTTCCCGGCGGAACCTGCGGTCGGTGTGGGGGTCGTGGTCTGGTTGTCCGTCGTCCCCGTGCAGCCGGAGAATAGGACCGCGGTGATGACGATGAGGCAGATGAACGCACATAGGCGGGATGACTTCATGCGATAACGAGTATGCGGGCTGCGATATTAAGCATGTTCTTTATCGCCCAAGTTAATTGGATTTCATTTACATGGCTCCCGGAATCGATCCGGAAATTGCGGATTCACGAAGGGCTCATCGGCGCACGGCCGGACCGGACCTGCCCGCCGTGTGGAGGAGGATGCAGAGCTGCCTGTGGGTGAAGGCACCGTTCCGTGGTCGAAACCTTAACGCTCCGACCCGCCGACCCTTCTCCTCATGTGGCAGGCGCTGGATATCGGGACCTGGATCGCAGGACGGCGGTCGGACCTCGACCGGGTGAGGGGACCGGTCTCCGAGATCATCGGGAGGGTGCGGGCGGAGGGCGACGATGCCCTGCTCGACCTGACAAAGAAGTTCGACGGCATCGACCTTGCCGATATCGCCGTCTCCGACGAGGAGCGGGAGGCGGCCTACGACCAGGTGGACGCATGCCTGGTCGAGAGCCTTGTTCAGGCGGAGGCGCGGATCAGCCGGTTTCACGAGCTGCAGCGCGGGCGTGACCTCTGGCTGCAGGAGGTGGAGCCGGGGATCACCCTCGGCGTCAAGACGACCCCGCTTGCCCGGATCGGGGCCTACGTCCCCGGCGGGCGGGCGGCATACCCCTCGACGGCGCTGATGTGCACGATCCCGGCGATCATCGCCGGCGTTCCGGAGATCTGCTGCTGCACCCCGCCGCCGACGAGCCCGATCACACTCGTGGCGCTCGATATCGCCGGGGTCGACGAGGTATACCAGGTTGGCGGAGCCCAGGCGATCGCGGCGATGGCGATCGGGACCGATACGATCCCGCGGGTGGAAAAGATCGTCGGACCCGGGAACGTCTACGTCACCGCCGCGAAGATGCTCCTCCGCGACGAGGCCGAGATCGACTTTCCGGCGGGCCCGAGCGAGATCGCGATCCTCGCAGACAGCACGGCGAACCCGGTCTTCATCGCGGCCGACATCCTCGCCCAGGCCGAGCACGACCCGAACGCCGCCTGCGTCCTCGTAACCACCGATGCGGCCCTCGCCGACGCGGTCACGGAGCAGGTGAGGCGGATGGCAGCGGGTGCGGCCCGGCGTGAGATCGTGGAGAAGGCGCTCGGCCACTCGGGCTACATCGTGGCCGGCGACCTCGACGAG
>JAENZF010000113.1 GCA_016841385.1 Methanobacteriota archaeon
CCCCCGCCCTCTCCGTCGTCCTTCCCGCGCTCAACGAGGAGGCCACCATCGGCGAATGCATCCAAAAGATCCGGACGGTCTTTGCCGACCTTCGGATCGACGGCGAGATCATCATCGCCGACTCGTCCGACGACCGGACGGCGGCGATCGCCCGGGACCTCGGGGCCACGGTAATCCGGCCTGAGAAGCGGGGCTACGGCAACGCCTACCTTGCGGGGCTCGCGTGCGCCCGGGGGAAGTACATCGTCATCGGAGACGCGGACAACACCTACGACTTCCTCGAGATCCCAAAACTCCTCGCCCCGCTCGATGCCGGCGCCGACATGGTCCTCGGCTCCCGGCTCCGGGGGGAGATCCGGCCCGGGGCCATGCCCGCCCTCCACCGCTATGTGGGTAACCCCCTCCTCACCCGGCTCCTCAACCGGGTCTTTTCCATCCGGATCTCGGATGCGCATACGGGTCTCCGGGCGTTCCGGCGGGAGGCGCTCGAGCGAATGAACCTCAAGACCGGGGGGATGGAGTTTGCAAGCGAGATGATCATTGAGGCGGCGAAGGCCAATCTCCGGATCGACGAGGTCCCGATCACCTACTCCGCCCGGGTCGCGCCCTCGAAACTGCAGAGCTTCTCCGACGGCTGGCGGCACATCCGGTTCATGCTCCTCTACCGGCCGATCCCCTTCATCACCGTCCCCGGGCTGCTCTTCGCGCTCTTCGGCTTCTTCCTGATGGTCATCTTCCTCTTCCGGGGGGACGTCGAGACCTCGTTCATCCACTCCTTCATCCTCGGCGCCCTCTTCTTCGTCGGCGGGCTCCAGGCGCTCTTTGCGGGGATCAACATCGCCGTCTACTCGGCCGTCCAGGGCTACGGCGAGGCGGGACCGTTCGTCTCCCGTCTCATGAACTACCACAGCCTCGAGTGGGAACTCCTCGCCGGCATCCTGCTGATGGTCGGCGGCGGCCTCGTCGGGCTCGGCATCCTCCGGGACTGGGCCGCCACCGGGTTCGGCCCCCTCTTCCAGATTGCAAACGCCGTCTGGGCGCTGGCCCTCTTCCTCGCCGGGATGCAGGTCGTCTTCTCCGGCATCTTCACGAGCATGATGCTCTTAAAACGCGGCGAAGGGCAGGACTGACGCCCCGCGAACCGCCGGGGCTGGGCGCTCCGTCCAGCAATATCAATTTTAAATGCTCTGTTTGCTATTTCGGGTCCGTTAATCCGAGATCGATCCTGTTATATATGGTTGGCGGTACAGTTGTGAACCGGAGGAACTGCAAATGACCATTTTATCAACCAACCAGCAGGAGATAGCAGAAAGGATCGATGCAGGTACCGCCGCCGAGGTCTGGCGCAACTGGAAGTGGCAGGTACGGCATGCGATCACCGATATCTCCACGTTCGAGAGGCTGCTCGGCGTATCATTTGAGCAGGGCGAACGGCAGGCGCTGGAGGAGACCGTAAGCAGGTTCCCCCTTCGGATAACACCGTATTATCTCTCGCTCATCGATGCGAAGGACATCTGGAACGACCCGATCTTCATGCAGTGCTTCCCGTCGCCGGCGGAGCTGCAGGTCGAGCCCGACGATCTGGCGGACCCGCTTGCCGAGGACGCCGACAGCCCCGCCCCCTGCATCACCCACCGCTACCCCGACCGGGTGCTCTTCCTGGTCAGCAACGTCTGCGCCATGTACTGCCGGCACTGCACCCGGAAGCGGAAGGTCGGGGACGTCGACTCCATCCCGTCGGAGGCCGAGATCCTCGAGAGCCTCGACTACATCCGGGAGAACCCCGCGATCCGGGACGTCCTCCTCTCCGGGGGCGACCCGTTCATGCTCCCCGACGACTACCTCGACTGGATCCTGACCGAACTCGACGACATCGAGCACGTCGAGGTGGTCAGGATCGGCACCCGGGTCCCGGTCGTCCTCCCCTACCGGGTCACGGAGGAGCTCGTCGCGATGCTTGCCCGCCACCACCCGCTCTGGGTGAACACCCACTTCAACCACCCGGCGGAGATCACCGCGTCGTCGCAGAAGGCGCTTGCACGGCTTGCCGATGCCGGCATACCGCTCGGCAACCAGACCGTCCTCTTGGCGGGGGTAAACGACTGCCCCCGGATCATGAAGACCCTGGTGCAGAAACTCGTCAGGAACCGGGTCCGCCCCTACTACCTCTACCAGTGCGACCTCTCCGAGGGGCTCGCACACTTCCGCACCCCGGTCTCCAAGGGGATCGAGATCGTCGAGAGCCTCATCGGGCATACCAGCGGGTTTTCGGTCCCGACCTATGTCATCGACGCCCCCGGCGGCGGCGGTAAGATCCCGGTGATGCCCCAGTACCTCATCTCCTGGGCCACGAACCGGGTGGTGCTGCGGAACTTCGAGGGGGTGATCACCACCTACCGGGAGCCCGACTCCTATGAACCGATCTGGTGCGACCGCAAGTGCGCGACCTGCCGGCAGTACCTGAGGCTCGAGGGCGCGGACGAGTCCAAAGCGGTCGGGATTGTAAAACTCCTCTCCGACGAGGACCCGACGACAGCGCTCGTCCCGGAGAACACCGAGCGGTTCGAACGGCGGCATGACAACTGATACCGTCACGACGATCGGCAGCACCATCGTCCAGCACGGCCGATTGAGCGACCGCATCTACGTGATGCACCTCTCGCCCGGCGACCTCCCCGGAATTCTCGACGACCTCGATGGGCTTGCGGAGCGTGAGGGCTACACAAAGATATTTGCCAAAGTGCCCGCCTCCGCTCTCCCCATCTTCCTCGACCGGGGCTACGTCGTCGAAGCGCGGGTCCCCCGGTTCTTCCGGGGCAGGGAGGACGGGTGTTTCGCATCAAAGTTCCTCGACCCGGAACGGCGGCAGGAGTCGGCCGATACCGCCGCGGTCCTCGCGGCCGTCCGGGAAAAGACCGGCGAGCGGCGGCCGGCCGTCCTGCCGCCGGGCTGCACGTATGCCCCCGCAACAGAGGACGACGCCGACGACCTTGCCGCGCTCTATGGCGAGGTCTTTTCGACCTATCCGTTTCCCATCGCCGATTCCGGCTATCTGCGGGAGACGATGGCCGGGGACTACCGCTACTTCATCGTCCGCGCCGCCGACGGCCGGCTCGCGGCGGCCTCCTCGGCGGAGATCTACCCCGACAACGGGAACGTCGAGATGACCGATTTCGCCACGCACCAGGCGTTCCGGGGCAAAAGCCTCTCGGGCTTGCTCCTCTCCCGGATGGAGGACGAGATGCGGGCGGCCGGGATGAAGACCGCCTTCACCATCGCCCGGGCTCTCTCGTATTCGATTAACATCACATTTGCCCGCGCCGGGTATGCCTGGGCTGGAACCCTGGTCAACAACACCAACATCTGCGGCGGGTTCGAGAGCATGAATGTCTGGTATCGGGCGCTGGAGAGGTGACGGAGAAGCCTCCGCCGGTGTAAGGATGGGTGTCGTGCCGCCTTCAGGGCGCACGTCCACCTGCTGGCACAATACGGGAAGCAAACAGTAAAAGGGAGCATCGGTTTACGTCGGTTCGGGCCATCTCAGAAGAGATGCTGCGTCACGCGAAATGTCCGAATCCCTGGCAGGTTTTCGGAGGTGCAGGTCCCCCCGGTTAGAAGTGAAACGTCTGCATGGACGCATTTTGTTCCACGTGGAATGTATTTGAACCAATGGTTGGAAACGGCCCCGTCCGCCCTGCCTGAGTTACCCGTCGCCGTGCACCGGTCCGGGGCGGTGCCGGGCAACCCGGTGCATCCGGAGGTACTCGGACCGGGAAAGAGCGAAGTTCCGGGCATTCTCAAAGAACGCGTCGATCAGGTCGGCCTGCTCGCGGCTCCACACCTCGTTTGGAACCTCCCTGACCCGGAGAGCATGTCTCCGGACAAAGGCCAGCCGCTCCTGCCGGTTCTTCTCGCGATCAAACCTCAATTCCATACGGCTCCCCCCGGACCTGCAGGCGCTCCATGAATGATCGCAGGAGATCGCCGTCCAGCATTTCCCGGAGCAACACCCAGAGATAGACTGCATCCTCGATATCCCTGTCGCTCCCAAGATAGAGTTTATAGGGGATCTGCAGATCGATGGGCGACACGAAGACCTATGTCGGTGTCGTGAAAGTCGTTCCGCACAAGGAACGAGCCGTAGAGGTACCCCGGCAAAAGATCTCGACGCCGGAGGGGAGTTACCCTCGATTGACTGCTACATAGACGGCTGAAGACCGCGAGGGAGGAATCGGGACCCCGTCCTCCCGGAGCCCCTCGATGTGGAGTTCGATCGCCTCATGCATCCGTTCTTCCGCTTCTTCACGGGTCGCTCCGGTCGCCACGCACCCCGGAAGGTCCGGGGAGTATGCAGAGTAATTGCTGTCGATCTGCTCGACGATGACAAGAAATCGATACATTATTCATCCCTCATTTTAAGCCCGGCCTGCTTGAGCACACTGTTCAGCGTTCCCGGAGCAAGATCGTCCGCCGGATGCCCGGCGATGGTGATCCTGCCCACCTTTGACGGATGCTTATACTGCCGGTGACTGCCCCGGGTCGCCACCAGAGACCATCCGTCTGCTTCGATCATCTTTATGCAGTCTCTCACTTTCATTCTTTCCCCGCCTTATCCCAATGACTGAAACGTCCAGGAACCCCGGGTGACATGTCACGCTACTGCTCCATAACTATACAGCGAAGGAATGTTCCATATCCTTTATGCTCTGGTTCTGGATATCCATAGGCGTTCATATCCGGTTTCCCCGGGGTTCAGCACCGGAAGACCATTCGGTCACCTGGTACGCCCTGCGTTCAAATTCATCACGCACACGGCCCGAATCGAATTGACCAATCCCCGTTGTTCCGGTGATGAAAGGTCTATTTATGGTCAGCACAGATCAGGATTCAATGTCTGCTACGAAGAACATACCCGTATCGGAAGAAACCTATAACCAGATCCTGGATCTCAGGCGCCCGGACGAGACGCTCAACGATACGCTCGCGAGATTGGTGGAGAGCGTTAAAAAACAACGACTCACGGACGATATTGAAGAAGTCATGGCCCGCAACGAGTTCGTGGAGCTGAACCTGTGACATTCCGCCTCATGGTGGATAAGCGTGTGCTTGATTTCGTGATACGCATGTGATCCGGATTGTGACGCTCACATTTCCATCACATTCTCCGACAAGAAACGTGAGCGGGTGTGTTTCATCTCCCGGAGCAGCTCCACGACCGGCCTTGCTCTTCCAGCCGACACCGGGAGAGCCACCACGGGATCAGACCCGCGAGCCGGCGTGCCCCGGGGATAGGTATACTAGAGAGAACGGCACATATCCCGATCAGGAATGGACGGAGTCACCCTGCAGCCCGGCGGAGAATGCGCGAGGATCATCCGTGTTCTCCGCGAGAAAAAGAAGTATCTGGCAGAGACCTATCACGTTGGATCCATCGGCATCTTCGGCTCGTGCCGGCGTGGCGAGGAGCACGAAGGAAGCGACGTGGACATCCTGGTCGAGTTCTCCGAGGTACCGGGGATCTTCGGGTTCCTCAGGCTTGAGCAATATCTCTCCGAACTTCTCGGGCGAAAGGTGGACCTGGTCGAAAAGAGTGCGCTTAAACCCCGTATCGGCCGCCGCATCCAGAATGAGGTTGTATACGTGTGAAGACGCCGCGAAGTACCCTTGACTACCTTGACGATATTCTTGACGCCGCAGGCAAGATCGAGATCTTCACCCGGGGCATGTCCTATGAGGAGTTTGCCGGGGACGACAAGACAGTCTACGCGGTCACACGAGCACTGGAAGTGATCGGTGAGGCGACGAAATGCATTCCGCATCAGGTCAGGGAAAGGTATCCCTCGCTTCCCTGGGGCGAAATGGCCGGTATGCGTGACAAGTTGATCCATGCCTATTTCGGGATCAACAGGGCGATCATCTGGAGAACGATCCGGGACGATATCCCTCCGCTCAGATCTGCAGTGCAGTGCCTCCTCGCCGATCTTGCCGCGGAGGAGACCGGGGATTAAACTCCGGGACCGCTTCTTCCCTGAGTGACGGCTGCGCGGCGGCCGCCCACCTTTATTTTCCCCGGAATATCGACGGAACCGTTCGATATCCCGGCGACCGAAAGAGAACCGTTAATATTGCCGGATGTCAAGACTCTTAGTGAGTAACCATGATCACGTCCCCGTCCGCCGACCGGATCCTCTCCCTCTCCGGGGGCGGTCTATGCCGGTGAGGCAGGGGCTGATCCCCGCCGCGGGCTCGGGGTCCCGGCTTGGGCCGTTCACGAACGCGATCCCCAAAGAGCTCCTCCCCGTGGGCGAGAAGG
>JAENZF010000114.1 GCA_016841385.1 Methanobacteriota archaeon
CGCATGCTCTGCCGCAGTGGCCCGCCCACACGCCGGACGATACCGTGGAGAGGGCGTCGTTCTGCTACGCAGAGAAGAACGCCCGACTGGGGCTTTCGGTGCTCGCAAAGGTTGCGCGAATGCCGGAAGCCCCACTCGCTCCCGTTCCCGGCCGCGACGCCTCCGAACTGCTCCGGAGGACCGGCTTAGGCCGGTTGACGGCCGCCGGGCGGACGCATGAGATCTGTCTCACCGGGAGCTGCGGCATGGGCAAGTTATTATTAGGAGGGGGTCCAGAGGAGGTGGCTCTCCGGAGTGAGGCGGGAACCCTGGCGGGCGGAGAAGACAGCCTCTTACTATCCGTGGAGGCCATGTAGAACCGCCAGGATCCGCGAGGGCCCGCGCACGTCCGGGTGACGGAGGAATGCGTATGAAAGGTGAAGCAGAAGAGAAGATGACGGAGGGATCCGGACCGGTCACGTTTACGTGCTATCGTGTTACCCCGGGAGAGAGGGAGGGTGCCCCCGAGGAGGGTATGAACACCTACAGCGTCGTGGTGCTGCTGCCCGACGGGGAGGTCAAGCACCAGGTCGTCTGGGCCGGGGCTCCTGAGGATATCGGCGACGCGATCCGGGTCCCCTCCGGTTCGAGGGTGATCATGACCGAGATGAAGAGTGCCCTCGTCTGGGACAGCGAGGAGGTGGGGGCGGAAGAGACGGCCGTGGAGGCCGCACCGACCCCCTGACTTTTTTTGGGGAACTGCAGCCGTTTCGTCCACCTGCCGGTCGGAGATGAGGACTTGCGCAGGCATTTTACCGGAGATACTCCCCTGCACATCCGGCCTTCCCCGGGAGACCCGATAGAGGGCGGGGTCAGGCCTTCCGGTTCGCCGCGATGACCTGGTCCATGTAGGCGTTTGCGTTCAAGAGGAAGATATCGACATACTCCGGGGCCGGAATGAGCGGCTGCTCAAGGTGGTCGCTGGTCTCCGGTGAGATTCTCCCCGCATTCACGACTTCCGTACCGGCCTTCCGGAGCAGGCCCCTGTAGGCATCGACGAGCGGCCCCATCTCCTCGTCCTGAAGCAGGCTTCCTGCTCCCCGGTATATCTCCCCGACGAACTCCGTATGATAATTCCTTGCCATTCTCCGGGCGAGGAGGCGCAGGACCTGGAAATGGCTCTGTTCCGGGAACCCGGAGTTCGCGATCATGACGAATTTCGGAGCCCTCTTCGCACCCGGAATGTGACGGACCTCGCCGTTTCCGTCCTTCTCAAAGTGGGGACCCCCGGTCGGCAGGAGCCGGTCGATGAAGTTCTTCATGATCCCTGAGACGTTGTCGTTATAGAGCGGCGTGGCAAATACCGCCACGTCGGCGGAGAGGTACTTCGCGATCAACTCGTCCATGTCGTCGGGCTGGATACAGGTTCCGGGGGTTCTCCACCAACAGGTAAAGCAGCCCAGGCAGTGCCCGATCTTCTTTTGGGCAAGGTAGATGTTCTCGACTTCTGCTCCCGCCTCCTGTGCCCCGGCAAGGAACGCCTCGACCATGACGTCTGTATTGCTCTGCTCCGCCCGCGGGCTCCCGTTAAAGGCAACTATTCTCATCGGATATATCCCTCTGCGATCAAACCTTCGAAGGGTTTTTTTGGGACGATAGAAGCGGAAGCGGATAAAGGTATTGGCCGGGTCTGACGCTCCTGCCCTGGGATGGCCTCCGTGCAGGGGCTCTTCGCCGGGGTTTCCCGGGCCTACGAAAGGTCCGGCCCCTCTTTTAGGAGCGTATGCAGCTCCGCGAAGGATCCCTCTCTCCGGCACCTCCCCCGGCTCGCTGAGGAACCGTTAAATACCCCGGCTGAACCAGGTGGGTTCGATCGTGTATGACGGGTCCGGAAGCCGGGGACCGGTGGTACACCGGATCAACGATCTGCCGAGGATTGGATATGGTTGCCGACGAAGTAAGGAAGGTCATCGATACGAATAACAAACGATTCTCTGAAGGGTTCCAGAAGGGTGATGCCTCAATAACAGCATCTATCTATGCCGAGGACGCCGTCGTCTTCCCCCCGGATGCTCCCATGATCCAGGGGAAGGGGGCGGTCGAGGAGTTCTGGAGAACGGTCATGGCTTCGGGTGTGAAGGAGGCAGAATTGACCACGCTCGAACTCTCCGGGGGTGGCGATTACCTGCACGAGAGGGGAACGGGCATTCTCAAGGTCCGTCCCCCGGGTGGGACGCCTGCCGAGCAGAGGATTAAGTTCGTTGTCGTGTGGAAGCGCACGGCGGATGGCTGGAAGAACCTGTGGGATATCTGGAATGCTTCTCCCTGATCTGGGGGAGGTATGAGACATCCGGGTTCGCCGGGCATCTGAGGGTGATCAGGGTCCGTCCCCCTCTCTCGCAGCGGCTACGAAGAGGCCTGCCGGTCCCGATCACCCCGGGTACGAAGGGCACCGGAAGGGGTGTGGCTCTATAGCCAGGGAAACAATGCAATTTTTGGGAAAAAGAGGTATTCTTCAGGGAACCGGAGAGGGGAACGATGCATCCTCCCCGGTGATCTCGCTCAGGTAGACGCCGGAGCCGACCCACCAGGTGTCGTCCACAGGGAGGACGTACCCGATCTTCAGCTCCTCACGATTTTCCTGTTCCGGGTTTGGCCAGACAAAGACGATGAACCCCCCTCCCGACTGTGCGGTATCCCTCAGCGCCCGGATGTTCTCCATCCCGAACGGGTCCTCCCTCTCGATCAGGCTTGTGCCTATCGAGGCCTGCAGGTGAGGGTGGGCAAGAAGCGTCCCATTGTAATCGTAGGCGTAGAGGTAGTGATCCGCCGGATCGACAAACATCCCCGACCGGTTTGAGATCTCGGAAAATGCCGCTTCTGCTCCATGCTCACGACCGTAGGCGGCACCGCGTTCGACGAGGTCGACCATCGCCGATACCGGCTCCCGGCCGGGACCGGCCGCCTCAGAGAGGGAAATACCCGACGCTACCCACCACGTCTCCCCGGCCGGGAAGACGTACCCGAGCTTCGGGACGTACGTGTTCCCTGCCGACTCGTCGATGGACCCGAACTCCCGCGCCGGGGAGAGGTAGGTGATGAAACCGCCGCCGTTTGCTGCCGTATGCGCACCGATGCGGATCACCGGCAGTCCCCGCACATCGGTCCAGTTCCCCCGGTTTGTTCCGACCTCCTCCGTCTCGTAGGGGTGGGCGAGAAGCGTTCCGTCGTAATCGTAAGCATAGACGTACAGGGCTCCCCGCGAGAACCGGCCGGACTCGTTGCCGAACTCGGCGAGGGCTGCATCTCTTCCGGCGGTATCCGCATACGCGGCGGCGTCCCGGACGAGATCCGCAAGGTCTCCCTGGGTTATATTCTCCTCCCCGGTCTTTTGGTCGCCGGGGCTACTGCACCCGGCCGCGAGGACCAGAAGACAGACCATGCCAGCGAGGTACCATCTCTCCATACCTTTCCGTAGGACCGGGGACCAAAAAAACACGCCGGAATCTTCCCGGTATGGGAAACGATGCGGTCTGCGGCATGAAAGGGGACGATCGGGGTGCCGGCCCGATTCTTCCTTCTTTGGCATGCACTCCAGGAATGCTTTTTTCTGTCGCCTGAGCAGAGAGCTGGCGACGTGCGCAAGATTGACTATGAGCAGCAGGCCCGGATCGTGGACCGATCCCCCGACAGCCTGCCCGGTGCGATGCCGGTGGTCACCGAGATCACGACGCCGTTTGGTCCGGTTCGTCTCATCTGGGTTCACCCTGCATCGGGACCGAATGTGCAGAGAATCCTCCTCCCCGGCGACCCGCGCTCCGATGCGGTGCTGATCGACGATCTGCCTGCCGTTCAAGAGCCACTTGATAAGGGTATCCAGACGCTGATCGCCGGGATACGGTCCTTCCTTGCGGGGAATGATGTGCATCTGGATGCCGGCCTGCTCGACCTGGGCCGGTGCCCGCCCTTCCAGCGGCGCGTGCTCCTCGCCGAGTACGGCATACCCCGGGGGTATGTCAGCACCTACGGACGCATCGCCCGGTATCTCGGGAACCCCGGGGCTGGACGGGCGGTCGGGAATGCGCTCGCCAGGAACCCGTTCCCCCCTGTCATCCCCTGCCACCGTGCCCTGCGATCGGACGGGCGGCTGGGCGGGTTTCAGGCCGGCCAGGATATGAAACGGAGGCTGCTCGAGATGGAGGGAGTCAGGTTCCGGGAGAACGGCCGGGTGCTCATGGAACATGTGTGGTACTGAAGAGTATAAGCCTCCCCCACGGTTCTCCATGACGGACCTGGTGCCTGTCCTGCGTGGCCCGGTCCATGCAGAGGTATATGTGGTATCGCATCCTCCCGTCCCCGGGTGATCGGATGGCGAATGTTACCCAGCAGATGGCAAAAGATACCGAGTACAGTGCGGTCAACCTGATGGCGGATGCCGGGGTGGACAGAGGACGATGGAGCCGGATGCCGGACGACGCAACGATCGAGAAGACGGTTGCGGCGATCGAGGCACGGAACATCAGGGTGATCCTGACGGATACGGCAGAGGATGCGCTCCGGACCGTCGTCGACCTGCTGCCCGAAGGGGCCGAGGTCATGAACGGCTACTCGACGACCCTGATCGAGATCGGGTACGACCGGGCGCTCAAGGAGAACCGGAAGGGATGGCGGGACTATCATGCGGTCATCACGGCCGAGAACGATGAGGAGAAGCGGCACGCGCTCCGCCGCAAAAGCGTGGCTGCCGATTACTTCCTCTCCGGGGTCCAGGCGATCGCCGAATCGGGCGAGGTCGTGGGGTGCGATAAGACCGGGAGCAGGATGGGGGCGTGGCCCCACGCGGCGGCCCACCTCATCCTCGTCTCCGGGACGAACAAGATCGTGCCGACGTTTGAGGATGCGCTCCGGCGGTGCCGGGAGTACACCCTGCCCCTCGAGAACCAGCGTGCACAGCGTGCCTACGGCACGGGAAGTTATATCGGCAAATACGTGATCCTCGAGAACGAAGTTACCGAGGGGAGGATAACTCTGGTCCTGATCCGGGAGCAGCTCGGCTACTGAACCGGGCGGCGGGACCCTGCCCGGGGAGGGCCCCTCCCTCACCCGATACGTTCGAAGTCGATGAAGCCTTTGTACGGGTCCGTCGCCATCAGGCGGACACGCACCCTCTGGCCGACCCGCAGATCCTGCTCGCCCAGCATGACCCTTCCTTCGGCCGGCGGGTCGATCAGCCGAACGTACGTCCCCTTCTCCGAGGCGCCGGTGACGAACGCCTCGAACGAGTCGCCTATCCTCTCCCGGAGGAGGACTGCGGCCGCCGCCTTCCTGACGAAGCGCTCGACCTTCTGGGAGGCTTTCTCCCGGTCGGTCAGCCGGACGGCGAGGTCGTCGAGTTCGGCGGGCGTGTAGGGCGGGTGGGGCTCGGCGTCGACGACCGATTTTATCAGCCGCTGGATGACGAGATCGACGTAGCGCCGGTTCGGTGCGGTGCCGTGGGTGTAGTCGGTGACGGCGAGGGCGAAGTGGCCGACCGGCACGTCGCCCGGCCGGAACGCCACGTACTCGCCCGCCCCCATGAGTTTCACCACCGTCAGGGAGAGATCGGGGAACCGGTCGGGATCGGCTGCCTTCTGCCGGATGAGGAACCGTGTGAGCGCCTCCGCGTCCGGCTCGGCGGGCAGGGCCTCGCCACGCTCCGCCGCCTCCCTGACGATCCCCTCCCAGTTCTTCGGTGTGCGGACGATCCGGTGGATCATGGGAAGACCGGCGTCGCTTAAGAACGCCGTCACGCTGCCGTTGGCCGCGACCATGAACTCCTCGATCAGGCACCGCGCGCGGTTCTGCTGCTGGACGACGAGGCCGCCGACCCGGCCGTCCACCATGACCGGCTCGGCCTCGATCGTCTCGAGGGCGAGGGCTCCCTGCTCCGTCCGGCGCTTTTTGAGACGCATGACGGCCTCGTTCTGCAGGAGGACCTGTTTCTCCAGGCCCGGCGTCTCCCTGACCGTCCGGGGGGCAGGATCGCTCCCTTCCAGCCAGTCGCCGACTTCCTCGTAGACCAGCTTCGCCTGGTTCGTGACGATTGCCCGGTAGATATCCCCGGGTCTCGCGCTCCCGTCCGGGAGGACGGTATACTCGATGACGACCGCCATCCGGTCCCGGCCAGGGAGGAGCGAGGTGATGCCTGCCGAGAGGCGGTCGGGCAGCATCGGGAAGGTCGTAACGCCGGTGTAGACCGAGGTTCCGTTATG
>JAENZF010000115.1 GCA_016841385.1 Methanobacteriota archaeon
GAGTTTCATGATCGTTCCCGTATCTGTTCTCTCCAGGGCACGATAACCCCTGCGGCGGCGGTGCCGGCACGCGGTCCTGGAGCGGACTGGCAGCAAAATATGGGTTTTAACGTCTTTTTTCGGGAAACCGCGAGACCGCCGGGCGCCGCCGCGGGAGGAGGATCAGGATTATATGCTGTCGAATCTTCACCCGGTGTGAGCACCGGGGGCGCATCGCGGGAGGTATATGGTATGATGGAGACCAATGAAAATCCGGAAGAACTGATCGAGGTTGTTGTTGACTGCATCCTGGTAAACTACCGGGGGGACCCCGAGTGGCGGGGTCGGATAGTCCATGCGCTCCTGGAGTGGGCGGAAGAGCACCCGGACGAGTGGGACGAACTGCAGGCACGCTGCCAGCAGCGTCACGAAGTGCTGGCATAGGCTCCCGGGCAGGGTATAGGATCTCTTCTCTCCTCCCATCTCGGGGGTAAGACCGGGGGAAGTCGTCGGGTCCAGGGTGCCCGACGGTATGTTCAATACCCGGTGTTAATGTAGCACAAAAAACAAGCTTATGATCGGGCAACTTGTATGGCTTCAGCGGACAGCAGCACCGGACTCGTGAGCCAGGGGTCCAACTGGCAGCTGCTTGCCGCCGCGCCCGTCCTTCTACTGGCACTGGTCGTTGCGGCCCAGTTCTTCGTGAATGTTCCGTTTGATTTCGTTGCTCCCTCCCAGGCGGCACTCAATATCCTCCCAAACATGGGTTCCGTACTCCTGACCGTTTTCGTGGCATGGGGCACGATGAAGACCGGGCGGCTGCAGCTTGTCTGGATGGGGTCAGGCATTCTCGTGCTGGGCCTGGCCATTCTGCTTGCGAACCTGGTCGGGACCCCGATCAGCCTGAACAACGGGGTGCAGATCCAGAACCTCGGTGCCGTTCTCGCCGGTGCCCTGCATCTTGCCGGCGCTCTGCTCGTCGTCTTCTCAATCGGACTCGCCAGGCCCAATCCGCGACAACGGGCAGTTGCACTCGCAGCGGGCTACGGCGGCAGCATAGCGGCGGTCACCCTGATCGTCATCGCAAGCACAGCCGGGGTGATCCCCGAATTCTTCATCCCGGGAGAGGGAGGGACCGCGATCCGGCAGGTGGTCATCACCCTCGCTGCGGGTCTCTTTGCCGCTGCTGCGCTGGTGGTATTTGTAAACTATACTCGTTCGCGTTCGTCGTTCCAGTATCTATACGGCCTAGCGCTGGCTCTTCTCGCCCTCGGCCAGATCGCATACCTGTTAACCCTGTCCCGCGGCGACCTCATGGCCTGGGCAGGCAGGGCAGGGCAGTGGGGTGCCTCCCTGTACTTCCTGCTGGCCCTGCTCCTGATCCTCCACCTTTCAGGCGGCCGCATGGCGGACGTTCGTTACGTGCTGGACTACATCTTTCCTCCCTCCAGCAAAGGCTACAGGTTTCTGATCGAGTCGTCCCCCGACGCAATCATCGGCCTGGATGCGGGAGGAAACGTGCTGGTATGGAACGCTGCCGCCGAGAGCATACTCGGCTACAGCAGCAGGGAGGTCGTAGGGAGGCCTATCAGGGATCTGGCAGGCACCCTGGTCCCGGAAGGTTCCGGCACGCAGGAGCCAGGGGAGATGTTTTTCCGGCGCCGGGACGGCAGAGATATGTGGCTTGGGGTCTCGGTGGCGCACTGCACCGTCCGCGGGAGTCCGATCACCACCGTCAATATCAGGGACATCACCGATCGGAAGCGGGCGGAAGAGGAGCGAAGACAACTTTACGAGAAACTTGAGGATGCGCACCGTGAGGCGAATCTGTATCTCGACATCATGACCCATGACATCAGGAACGCCAACACCGTCACGACGATGTACGCAGATCTCATGGTCGAGATGCTGGAGGGCGAGCCGGGTGCGTATGCAGAGAAACTGCGCGGCAGTGTCGAGAAGAGCAATGAAATTCTCCGGAATGTCGCCACCATCAGGCGGCTTCAGGAGGAGCCGTCCCTGCTTGTTCCGGTGAGCCTCGATACCGTCGTCCGAAAGGAGATCGACACCTTCCCCGGAGCATCGATCCGGTACGAGGACGCGCCGGTCGAGGTGAGGGCGGACGAACTCCTCCCCGATGTCTTTGCGAACCTCATCGGCAACGCCGTCAAGTTCGGTGGACCGGACGTTGAGGTAACCATCCGGGTCAGCGAGCTGGATGGGGAGGTCGAGGTCTCGGTCGAGGACACCGGCCCCGGTGTTCCGGACGACGTGAAGGAGAGACTCTTCCGCCGGCTGGAGCGCGGAAAAGCCAGAGGTCCGGGCAAGGGGCTTGGACTCTTCATCTCCCGGATGCTCATCGAGCGCTACGGCGGGGAGATCCGGGTCGAGGACCGGGTGCCCGGCCGTCCGGAGGAGGGCGCTGCGTTCCGGTTCACGCTCAGGAAAAACACGCAGGATGGGTGAGCGATCTTCTGCGGGCGAGCCGGTGTACACCCCGGGGCCCGAACAAGCAGTTATGCTTATGAGGCGACGGGTTCAGGTGTCTTCGAGGAGCGTGCGCACATGAACGTCATCGTTGTCTACGCAAGCAGATATGGGTCTACACGAGGCATCGCGGAGTTCATCGCCGAAGAGCTGCGGGAGCACGGCGTGCAGGCGGAGGCCCGGAGCGTCGACGCGAACCCGAACCCCGGGGAGTATGACGCCGCCGTTATCGGGAGTGCCGTGTATATGGAGCACTGGTTGAAGGATGCGGCGGAGTTCGTGCGGCGGAACAGGACGGTTCTTGCCGAACGGCCGGTGTGGCTGTTCAGCAGCGGCCCGCTTAAACTCGAACCGGGAACGAGCCCGGACGACCCGGAACTGGAGCCCAAAGAGATCGGCGAGTTCCGGGAGATCATCCACCCCCGGGACCACCGCGTCTTCTTCGGTGCGCTGGACCCGGGCAGGCTCGGCTTTGCGCACCGGGCGCTCCGGAAGCTGCCGGCCGCCCGTAAGCTCCTTCCCGAGGGCGATTTCCGCAACCGGGACGATATCGAGGCCTGGGCCGGCGGCATTGCGCGGACGCTGGAGACTCCTTAGCGACAATAGAGGACGTAAATAAATTAATTCCGTAAAAACGAATGCGAGGGGAGCGATTCGAACGCTCGAACTCCTTCGAGACAAGGCCCTCAACCTTGCGCCTTTGACCTGGCTTGGCAACCCTCGCCCGGATATGAGGAGATAACATGCTCTGTGCATGAACGGAGACGGAAGATGCATCGATTGCGGTTTCACGCCCCGTTTACCTCATTTAATCTGTTGTCATACATAAAATACCTTTGTGCGGGGCTGCGACGAGGGAGGGGGCGGGCGGTTGCACAGGGCGTCGTTTCTGCAGGACCGGCGGGGATCACGGGAGCGGTCGCACTTCTCCACAGGTCGCGGGAACCCCGCCACGGTTTCGAGCGACCCAGGACGCTCCTCTGTCCCGGCCGGGTCCACCATCATGACCAACAGACCGCGCGGATCAGCTGAACGTGACATCCAATACCATCATCGTTACAAAACCCACAAGCAGGCTCATTGTGGCGAGATCAGTATTCCCATGCCTCTGCGATTCGGGGATCACCTCTTCCCCGACGACGAAGATCATCGCACCGGCAGCAAAGGCGAGGGCATACGGGAGCAACGGTTGTATGGTAAATACCACGGCTGCCCCCAGAACAGCAGCAACGGGTTCTACAACCGCAGAGAGCTGACCATACCAGAAGCTCCTGATCCGGGAATACCCTTCCCCGGCGAGCGGGGCTGACACGGCAAAGCCTTCAGGAAAATTCTGCAGGCCGATGCCGACAGTAAGAGCAATCGCCGCTCCCAGGGTTTCGTGGGGGAGGCCTGCAGCGACGGCTCCAAACGTTACCCCGACCGCAAGCCCTTCGGGAATATTGTGCATCGTGATGGCGATCACCAGAAGCGTTGTCCTGCGGAGGGACGATCTCGGCCCTTCCGCCTCCCGGAGCGGATATCCCGGGTGGAGATGCGGGAGCAGGGTATCGAGACCTCTCAGGAACACTCCGCCGGCGATGAACCCGACAGCTGCCGGGATGCAGGCCTGCAGACCGGTCGATCCGGAGAGCTCGATCGCGGGTAACAGGAGCGACCAGAAACTGGCAGCAATCATAACACCGGCTGCAAACCCGAGCATGGCGTCCAATCTCCGGCGGTTCATCTCCCGCGAGAGGAAAACGCCCCCGGCGCCGAGAGCGGTCAGTCCCCAGGTGAAAAGCCCGGCAAGAAGCGCCTGGTGAACCGGATTTAACCCGGCAAAGTGGGAGAGCATTCTGTTACTCCGGGGCGGCACACAGACCTGCGGTTCGGTCCGATGGGATTTTGCACCCGGGCGATCGACAGCGCTTCATCGTAAAAAAAGAAGAGGGAACGCCCTCCTCTATCGAAGGAACTTCGAAACAAAAGGCGACGTCTCTCCTCTCCGCAGGAAATGACCTGAAGGGCCTTCTCCAAGAAACTCGGAGAACCATGACTCGTGCTCGATCTCCTCGTTGAGGATCGAGAGTGAGAGGTCGTAGGTACGGTGATCCTTGCCGGCAGTCAGGTTGCAGATCTCCGTATACCCTCTTACGGCACATCGCTCCGCGTTCACCAGCACCGTGAGCATCCCGGTGATATCTCTCGGGTCTTCCGGCAACCGTGCGGGCCTGCAGGCAGACATCTCGTGGAAATCCACCATGTTTTCGGGGATTTTTCCACCCAGTTCATAAATGCGGGGAACAAGCGCCTCGAAATGGTTGCGATCCTCGATGCGTGCCGTCTCCGCGATCTCTTTTATCCCCTCTCCCTCAAGCCCGATCAGGTTGACGCGGAGAATGGTATAGTAGTAATACGTCGTCAGTTCGGCCGATGCGTTCTTTACGAGCAGTTCGAGGAGTTTTTCGACGTCGACTCCTGCCTTCTCCACCATTTCACGTGCAACTTTCGCCATGTTTCCACCCCGGTCGGGTCACAACCGACTCCGGCGACAGATTGTTCTTTTGGTATATAACCCTTGAGACGAGACGGCGAACAGAACGGGCAACGCGCATTCTCTGACGGCGGCATAGTCTTCATTAATTGCCAGGTTCAATACGGCTCTATGAAGGTTCCGTCAACGACCGCATGCCTTTGGTGTGCGTTGATACTTATTCTGTTTACCAGCGGCTGTACGACCTATATCGAAAACCGCGATAACAGGAATATGACATACTTTATGGAAAAAGTGAACGAAAGCCAGGAATATTACGATAATCTGGTTGCAACGGACCCGGTCAACGCCACGGCGTGGTGCGTCCGGGGAATGTACTACAACAACTGTTACGGTCAGTACGCCGAAGCCATGGAAAGCTGCAATAAGGCGCTTGAACTGGACCCGGAATCCGGGATAGCCTGGTATTTGAAAGGGGTTATTCTGATAAATACGAATATGACCGATGAGGCAAGGCTGTGTTTTGAAAATGCGACGAAATACGATCCCGGGCTGGCGAAGGATGTGCAGTTCGTTGTCGGCAATATGCGATGATGCGGATTTATAATGCATCACCAGGAGCATCATCCTTCTTGGTTGGCGCGTCAAGAGCAACCAGAAGGGCTTGCACCTTCGGTTCGAGAATCGGGATCTCGTCTTTGAGGATACTCCAGACGATTCTCCAGTCTACTTCAAAATATGCATGAACCAGTTTGTCCCGCTAGCCGGCCATCAGCCTCCAGGGAATGTCCTGATGCCGCTCTTTCTGGTGCTCGGAGATGTTCTTCGTAGCCTCCCCGATGATCTCGATCGCCCGGACGATTGCATGCTGCCGCACCGGGTCCCGGAGCAGGTCCTCGTATGTCAGATCTCTGCCGACCTCGCGAAGAAATACGATCTCGTCGAGGATATGCCGGAGGAAGAGTTCGTCACGCTTCACACCAGACGACCTCCCGTTCAATGTGCGGCCGGAGGTACTGGCTGAGCCCCTGTTCGGTGACGAGGTCCACCCGGCGCCCGAAGAGGTCCTCGAGATAGAAGGCAAGTCCCATGAAGTTCCGAAACGTCGTCTGTCCCGGCGCAAACTCGACCAGCACGTCCACGTCGCTCCCGGGCTGCTCCTCTCCCCGTGCGGTAGACCCGAAGATGCCGATCTTCG
>JAENZF010000116.1 GCA_016841385.1 Methanobacteriota archaeon
TGAAATCGCCGTTCATGTCGGGATGGACGTCGCACTGGAAGTAGTAGGTCCCGGGCTCGGACGGCGCCGTGAAGGTGTAGGTGGTCTCGGCAGGTCCGTCGATGATCTGGCCTACAACGATCTCCTCAGCCGCCGAGGAGTCCGTGTAGACCGCGACGTTGTGGGGGATGCCGTCGTCCCGGTTATCGAAGGCCATGGTCACGTTCGCCCCCGCCGGCACCGTGATGGTCTCCGTGTCGAAGGCGTTGTCCTGTGCGGTGATGTTCAGCATCGTCGCGTTCCCGTCGACGGTGACGTTCACCGTCTCGAACACGAGCGGGATGAGCGGCGTGTGGTCGTTATTGACCAGCTGGACCGAGAGGTTGTGCTCGCCCGCCGTCACGTTCTCCCAGGTGTAGGAAGTGTTCGCGGAGACGACGTAGCCGCCGGTCTCCGGGATGGCGGGTTCACTCGCGTTCGTCGGCACCGGGGCGTCCAGGTAGTAGTGCAGGTGCCCCTCGCCCGCCGCGTTCGCCTGCCCGGTCGGCTCCACCAGCGTGAAGTTCGTGACGTTCACCTCGACGGTCACGTTCCCGGCAGTGATGCTGGCAAACGCCTCGGGCGACGTGATGGTGACGTTTGCCTCAGCGGTCTCGTTCCCGGCCGGGGTCGCGGCCGGGGCCGGGGTCTGGCCGCTCCCATACTCCTGGGCGACCGCCCCGGAGAAGAGAACTGCACACCCTATCACCAGGGTGAAGATCAGGAGTCTCGACAATCTCGTCATGCGCGGCAGGGGAGGGAAGGGGGCTTTATATACCTTTCGCAGGGGTCCCCCATGCGCCCAGGAGAACCCCGCCCGGCGGGAATCCTCTTCTGTGCAGGCCCGATTACCCCGGGGGGCAGGGTTAAGTAGGGGCCTGCCGTATCCCCGCCCATGATACGCACGAAACGGATCTACGCCAGACCCTCCGGGGACGACGGGGCCCGGATTCTCGTCGACCGGCTCTGGCCGAGGGGTGTCTCGAAGGAAGAGGCGAGACTCGACCGGTGGGAGAAGGATCTTGCACCGACGAACGAACTGCGCCGGTGGTTCGGGCACGACCCGGCGAAGTGGGAGGAGTTCTTGCGGCGTTACCGGGCCGAACTCGCGGGGAAGGGGGAGGATCTCGCCCGGCTCCGACGAGAGGCGATTGACGCGACCGTCACGCTCCTCTACGCAGCACGGGACGAGGAGCACAACAACGCCGTGGCGCTGAAGCGGTATATCGAAGAGGAATAAGGCTGCCGGCGGGGCGCTCCACGCCGGGACGGGCGGAACGGAAGAGCGGCGCGGAACAGGAAAGCGTTTAAGGCATGGCGGCCGACAGAAACCTGAATGGACTCCGGATACCGAACGGGAGCGGACTTTCTCCTGATCAACCTTCTCATCCTCTTTCTCACCCAGCCCGGCGCACTCGTCCTGGCCGGGTTCGATCCTCCTTTCGGCCCGGCGGTGAACGCCACCATGTGGATGGCCGCGTTCGTCGGCGCCTCCCCCTTCGCCGTCCTGTACCTCCTCATCAAGAGCGAATCTCTCGGCAGGCGGTTCCTCTGGGGAGCGGCGGCTTACATCGCTCTGGTACTCGCCGTCGCCTATGCGTCATACCTCCTGCAGCAGCCCCTCTTTGAAGGGTTCAGGGCGCCGGGCTACGAGCAGACCTTCCCGATCTTCCTTGCCGCCTCCGTGCTGACCGCTATCATCTCCCTGGCGCTCTTTCCGGTCGGCCTCCTCGCCTACCCGGGGAACCCCGAAAACCTGCCCCTGCTCGCCGTGAACATCGTGCTCCTGGCGGCAATCGTACTGCTCTGGCGCCTCCGCTCGCGGAACGAATGGCCGTACGGGGGTTCCTGAGCGGAGTACCTCGCAGAGTGACACCACGCTTTTCCCTCGGGACAGCGATGGCTGATTCGTATCCGGCGCATCCGACTCTGCCGGAGAGGTGACAAGAGCATGGAAAACGGACCCAGAGGAGCAATCCTCCAGAGAGACGGCACGTCGTACGCAATCGTGCCGAGAACGCCCGCAGGAATCGTCAGCCCGGAGCACCTGGAGAGTATCATCAAGGTCGTCAGGCGCTACGAAATCCCCGTCATCAAGATGACGTCGGGGCAGCGGATGGTGCTCGTGGGCATCAAAGAAGAGGACGTTGAGAGCATCTGGAACGAACTCGGGATGACCGTGGGCCAGGCGACCGCGCCCTGCGTCCACTACGTCCAGGCATGTCCGGGGACGGTGACCTGCAAATACGGCAAGCAGGACTCCCTGGGCCTCGGGCTCGAGGTCGAGCAACTGTACCAGGACATGAACCTGCCGGCAAAGGTCAAGATGGGGATATCCGGGTGTCCCCGGTGTTGCGGCGAGAGCTACCTCCGGGATATCGGGATCGTCGGAAACGCGAAAGGCTGGACGGTCATCTTCGGGGGCAACTCCGGCGGTCGTCCCCGGATCGGCGATGTCGCCGCAAAAAACCTCACAAAAGAGCAGGCCCTCGACCTGGTCCGCCGGCTCCTGGAGTACTACCGGGAGAACGCCAAACCGGGAGAACGGACCTCACGGTTCGTCGAGCGGGTCGGGTTCGATGCCGTCGGAAAGGACGTCCTGACCTTCGCCCCCTACATACCGCTGGACTCTGCCCGCTCCGGGTAGGGGCACGGGGGCAAGGGGTTACGTGGAGGGGTGCCGCACCCCTGTCTCGGCTTCCGCCGTGCCGCTGATGCAATCGGCGTTCGCGATCATCCTGTTGACGAACTGCCTCTGGACGCAGGTGATGAACGGCAGGGTGATCACTACGGCGTTACGGACCCCGTCCTCCCGGTAGACGATCATGCAGACGCGGTCGTCGGCGATGAAGATGTACTCGAGCAGGAACGCCGACCCGTCCACCGGGATCGGCCCGCAGTAGACCTTCTCGAATATGTTCTCCTGGAAGAAGGTGCAGAAGGGCTTCGGAACATGGAGCGATGCGTTTCCGAGCGGCTTTTTGATCCCGCGCTTCCCGTTCGGGAGGAGAACGCTCACCGGGCGGTCCCGTGACGCATCGGCGATCAACCGGGCGAACTCGCCGATCTCTCTGTAGTCTAGGCAGACGACCGCAAGGTCGCGGGTGACGCCCGCGGCAAGCGACTCCGCGTGGCGCCGGATGCTCCACTCGCCCTGTACGTACCAGATCGGCGAGTTCTTCGACCGGGCGTCGAGCGAGAGGGCATCGAGACCCTGCACCGCCGCCGTCGCCGCGGCATCGACGGCACTCTTCAGGTGGTGGATGACGACGGCGGCCTCGGCCGGGATGTAGATGTGGGGGCTCCCCCGCCGGACGGTGATGAAACCCCGGCCGGCAAGCCCTTCGGCAATATCGTAGACCCTCGGGCGCGGGACCCCGCTCGCCTCGTGGATCTGGCGGGCGCTCCCCTCGCCGATCCCGACAAGGGCGGCGTAGACCCGGGATTCGTACTCCGTCAGCCCGAGCGCTGTGAGGTTCCGGATCAGGTCGTCCATAGTTGTTACTATGAGAGTTACACGAGAGTTAAACCTTCGTGCGTCGCATCTTCTCCCGGAGAACTTCGGTGAGACCATGCGGCTAAGGGCGATCTTCGCGCGTATCCGGCGGCTCATCGGCCGGGAAGGCCGCAACCGATCCGGAGCCGGCTCCGGCGAGGTCTGCTCCCTTCTCATCGACCCCTTCGCCGGGGACTGCGGCGAGGAGGCAGAGCACGGGCAGTCGGTATCGGTGGCGACCATCCGGACGGCGTGCCGCCGGATGCAGGGCGCGAAGACGAAGAGCGACCTCCTCCGTATCATTGCAGACGAAGTGGCGGCCTTCGACCTCCACGACCTCGAGGCGATGAACGCCAGGTTCGAGCGGAAGGTCGCCCACCTCCCGGAGGGCTACCGCGACCGCCTTCTCTCAAGCGTCAGGGAGGAGATCTTTCTGGCGCACCACCGTCTGATTCTCCTCTCCCGGAACGGCGGCGGCCGCGAACTGGACGCCCCCCCGGACCCGGCGCTCCCCACATACTCTGCCATGGTGGCGGAGGCCTGCGCCGTAAAAGCGCGGGAGAAGGACCCGAAGTACCTCTACCTGAAGTACCTCCTCTCCGCGTTCACCATGTTTGTCCTCGCAAAGCCCGCCCACCCGGTCGGCACCCCGTTTCCCGGCGGGCAGATCGTCGACGAGTGGGAGGGGGCCTACCTCTGCCCGGTCAGGGATATGGCCGACGACGTGCCTTATGCCCTCTGCCCCTACTGCCCGGCGGTCCAGAGCACGGAACCGACCTACCCGGAGATGCGGGCCCGCCGCCGGGAGCAAAGGCAGCGGGAAAGCCTCGCGAACTACTGGACGAACTATAAGGGATGAGTGCCATGAGAACCTCTGGGGAGATGAACGAGATGAAGATCGTTGATGTAGCAAAGGAACCGATCGGCGAGAACCCGCACCATGTCGACGCACGGAAGGTCTACGACACCGAGCACGCGACGGCGGTGGTGATCACGCTTGCGCCCAAAGAGACGTTGAAGAAGCACATAACCCCGGTGGATGTCTTCTTCTACGTCCTCGAAGGGACCGGGATCGTCGAGATCGGGGATGAGCGCGCAGAGGTCGGGGCCGACCACCTGGTCGAGAGCCCGGCGAAGATCCCACACCGCTGGACCAACGAGAGCGACCGCACCTTCCGGGTGCTCGTGGTGAAGGTCCCGCGGCCGACGACCGGGACGAAACTGCTCTGAGGACCCGATGGTCGTTGAGTCGATCCCGAAGGCCGCAGGGTTCGTCTACGGCATTCTCGCGTTTGCCGCCCTCGCCTGGCTCTGGTACTCCGGCCGGTTCACCCGGTGGCGTGCGGTGCCGTTCCTCGCAGCCTCGGCGTTCTTCGGGTTCCTGGTCTTTGCACCGGTCTTCCCCTACCAGCTCCAGACCCTCGTCCTCCGGGATGCCGCGGCGCTCGGCTCACCGCTTCCCGCGGCACTCGCGGGACTGCTCGCCTTCATCGTTCTCGCCCTCGTATTCGGCCGGATCGTCTGCGGGCAGGTCTGCCCGGCGGGCGCCGTCCAGGAACTCATGTACCTCGTGCCGACAAAGAAGCGCGGCCGCGCCGAAAGCCGGGTCCCGGTGGCGGTCAGGGCCGGGGTCTTCGTCTTCTTCCTCGCCGCCGGCCTCGGGCTCTCAGTGAACCTCCTTGCACTCATCGGCCTCGCGGACTTCTTCCACCTCGCGGTCACGAGCCTGTCGTTCTTCGTCTTCCTCGGGATCGTCCTCCTCTCCGCAACCGTCTACCGACCGTTCTGCCGCTACGTCTGCCCCTACGGCGCGCTGCTCGCCCCCGCGGCATCAAAGGCCCTCTACCGGCTCCGGCGGACGGACGCCTGCATCGGCTGCCGGAAGTGCGAACGGGCATGCCCGACCGGGGCGGCAGATCCGTCCGCCGGGCTCGGCGAGTGCTACCTCTGCGGCCGGTGCACGGAAGCCTGCCCGGTGGACGGAGCGCTCGTGTACGGGCGTGCGAATGCGAAAAGTAGATTGCCGGGAGAAGAATGAGTTATACCATTGAGTGGTTGGAGCATGTCTGAAGAGAAGCGTACAGAGTTGCGGGGGAAGATCCTCAGGTTAGCGGACCTTGTCGCCTACCAGGACGGGACGGTGGCAAGCAGGATGGTCATCAACAAACCGGCGGGAAGCATCACCCTCTTCTCGTTCGACGAGGACGAGGGGCTCTCGGAGCATACCGCGCCCTACGATGCGGTGGTGACGATCCTCGACGGGGAGTGCGAGGTCTGGGTCGCAGGCGAGACGCACCAGATGAGCGAGGGTGAGACGATCATCTTCCCGGCAAACGTCCCCCACGCCCTCTCGGCCATAACCCGGTTCAAGATGTCGCTTACGATGATCCGGGAGTGAGAGCATGACGAACGAGAAGGAAGGCGACTACTGCACCGTTTGCGGCGGGATCCGGCCGGATGCGATCAAGATCAAGACGGTCCTCGTGGACGGGAAGGAGACCGGCATCAACCAGCTCGAACTGATCGTCGCCGGCGTGCGGGACCTGCACCTGGAGGACGATGCCGC
>JAENZF010000117.1:0-1931 GCA_016841385.1 Methanobacteriota archaeon
CGACGAGCCCGCGGTGCTGATGCTCGTCCAGATGGGGCAGGCTCCGGCCGCTGGTCGGCCCTGCCTGCCCGAATAGTGAGGGAGCGTGCTGCCCGAGGCTCCGGTCTAGGCCGCGAGCCTCCTTACCACCCGGGCCAGCCGGTGCATACCCTCCGCGATCTCCTCCTCGCCCGCCGTCGAGAAGTTCAGCCGAATCGTGTCCTCCCCGCCGCCGTTGACGTAGAACGGCGCACCGGGAAGGACCGCGACGCCCTCAGAAACGCCCTCGCGAAAGACCTCCATCGACGAGACGCCGTCCGGCAGGGTCGCAGTCATGAACATCCCGCCCTCAGGGGTGGTGTGGGTCATCCCCGGCGGCATCAGGTCGTCGAGGAGGTCGCAGATCAGCCGGCAGTGCTCGCCGTAGACCGCCGCGACGCGGCGAACATGGGCGTCGAGATCGTGGGTCGAGAGGTAGCGGTGCAGGATCACCTGGCAGAGGAAGTTCGAGTGGAGATCGGCCGCCTGCTTTGCGACGTTGAACTCCCGGAGGACAGGGGCGGGCGCGTAGATCCAGCCGATCCGCATCCCCGGGGCGACGATCTTCGAAAACGAGCCCGAGATGACCGTCTGCTCCGGGAGGTAACGCTTCACCGGCAGCCGCGGCTTCCCGTCGAAGAAGAGCTCCCCGAAGGCGTCGTCCTCGTAGAAGACCGTATCCGTCCCCTCGAGGACTTCCGCGACGCCCCGCCGCTTCTCCTGCGAGTAGGTCCTCCCCGAAGGGTTCTGCGAGTTCGGGATGCCATAGAAGAACCTGGGCGCGTGATCGCGGACGAGCGACGCAAACGCCGAGAGGTCCGGCCCGTCCTCCTCCAGCGGGACCGCACAAAAGACCGGCTCGTAGAGGGAGAAGGCCTCGATCGCGCCGAGGTAGCCGGGCAGTTCCATCCCGACGGCGTCCCCCGGGTCGAGGAAGATCTTCGCGACGAGATCGAGGCACTGCTGGGATCCGTTCACGATCTGGATCTCGTCGGGAGTCGCCGGGAGGCCGAGTCTTCTCCGATAACGGTCGGCGATGAACTCCCGGAGCGGCAGGTAGCCGTCCGTCGTCGTGTACTGCAGCGCCGTCCGGCCCTCTTCGGCGAAGACCTCGCGGGCCGCATCCCGGATCCCCGTAACATCGATGTAGGCCGAGCCCGGCAGGCCTCCTGCAAACGATATCACCCCGGGGACCGCCGAGACCCGGAAGAGCTCCTTGAGGAACGACTCCGGGACCCGCCCCATCCGGGAAGAAAACCGGTAATTCATGATGAGTATTGGGTGTGCCGAAAGAAAAAATGCCGGGTAGTTCACTGCAGCACGAGGTAGGCGAAGACCGAGAGCAGGAACGCGAGCACGAGAATCATGAAACTGATCGGGGCGATGAACGCGAGCATCGCGTTGACGGTGCTTGCGAGCTGGGAGACCCGCTGCGACCCGAAGACGACGATCCCCTCGCACGAGGCGGTTGCCGCCCCCACCCGGGCCCCCGCGAGGTCGGCGACCGCTTCACGGACAGCCTGCTCGACGTAGGGGATGATCTCTCCGACCGGGACCACGTAGCCGACCGGGTTCTTCCCGCTGATCGTGTTGACCGTGTGCGTGTCGGTGGTCATGATCTCGGCCTCATCGACGAATTCGAGCACCACGGAGCGCAGGCTCTCCCGCACACCCTGGGCCATGTTGTTCCCGTCGATCAGGACGTAGGCCGCCCGCTTCCCGCCGACCTCCGTCGCCAGCACCTGCACCCCGAGCGACCCGAACCCCTGCTCGCGGGAGAACGGGACCCGGACGTGGGAGACCCCGATCGCGAGCGGCTCAGGAGGGAGGTCCCGCGCGACGCCGAACCCCTCGCGTGCGGCGGCGATGTACTCCATCGCGATCCGCGTCGCCGGGAGGACCGGGGAACCCAC
>JAENZF010000117.1:2031-6060 GCA_016841385.1 Methanobacteriota archaeon
ATCTCGCTCTCCGAGACCAGGTTGAAGTCGTGGGTGGCGCACCCGTGGGCGACCAGCGTCTCCTCGGGGAACGAGTCGTGCAGGATCCAGGGGAGGTTGCCGCCGCCGACGTCGCCCATCGGCCCGGGATGGACGTTCGGGACCGTGAAGAGAGCGTCCTCCCCGGAGTCGCGGGAGAAGAAGAGCGAGACCTCCGGGACATAGACCTCCTCGCCGATCTCGCGGAAGAAGTCCTCCATGTTCTTTGAGCCGTCGGTCAGGTGGGCGATGAAGGTGTTGAGGAAGTTGAGCCCGCTGATCTGGAACGCCCGCTTCAGCGGCCGCTCGATCAGCCAGATCAGGAAGACGAACCCCAGCCCGAAGACCGCCTGGAGGAGGAGGGCGTAGGGGATGAACCCGGGGGTGAAGAACCAGGCACCGACCGCTATCCCGGCCGCGCTCTGGAGGAACGCGGGGAGGACCATCCGGGTGATCCGGTAGTCGGCGACGGCTACAAGGACCAGCAGCCGGAGGCCGAAGACCAGGCCGAGAGCGCCCGCATAGAGCGTAGGGAAGAGCTCCCGGCCGAAGACCAGGACCGGCGAGAGGCTCAGGATCACCGTAAGGACCGTGCAGGTCAGGGCGAGGAGAGCCGACCGGTTGTGGGTGATATGCCGGCCGAAGATACTCACCAGCGGCACGGTCAGCAGGAAGGCGACCAGTGCCGGGACGGTGAACCCGAGAGTGCCGACCAGGAAGAACTCGGGCCCGGCCCGGTATGTAGCCCCGTCGATGAGGAGCCCGAGCACGACGATGAGCGCAAGCGACCGCGGCCAGGACGGCGCGGAGAAGATATACCGGGTGAGCCGCTCGACGCGTACGTCGGGGCCGGACTCCATCAGGCGCCCCCGGGTGCCGCTCGCGGGCCGGGAGCAGAAGCCGGCATCTTCCCGCCGGCGATCAGCGCTGTACACCCCATAATTCAGACAATAATTTCTCCGGGCTCACCAAAGACCTTCCGGTAGCGTGCAAGCATCCGGTCCCAATCGGGAAGGTTCGTCTGGGTGCCCGTCTGCTCGACGACGAAGGACGAGACCACCGCTCCCGCGCGGCAGCAGTCGAGCGGGGCGTAGCCCCTCCGGAACGCGGTGAGGAAACCGGCCCGGTAACCGTCGCCGGCGCCGGTGGGGTCGACGGACTCGACAGTGACGGCCGGGACGTGGTGCTCCTCGCCGTCCATGCAAAGCATGCTCCCTTCCGCCCCCCGGGTCGTGACCACCATCGGAACCGACGCGACGAGCGCCGGGCGCTCCAGCCCCAGCATATCGCACATGCGGTCCATCTCGTGGTTGTTCGAGAAGAGGATGTCGATCTTTGCAAGGATGATCTCGAGCTGGTCGGGGGTGTAGCGGAGGAGGTCCTGGCCCGGGTCGAAGGAGGCGAACTCGCTCTTCTGGGCCACCCGGACGTTGAAGTCGGGGTCGGCCGTCGCCATGTGGACGAAGTCGAGAGCAGGGGCCTCCGCACGGGAGAACGCGGCGGACGCGCCCCACTCGAAGAAGGTCTCCTGGTCGCCGCCGTCGTCCGTAAAGACGTACGCGGTCGCGGTGCGGGCATCGTGGGCCACGGCGAAGTCCTGCACGATCTCAAGATCGTGCATCCAGAGATCGTAGTCGCTGCCCGGGAAGTCGCCGCCGACCGATGAGATCAGCCGGCACCGTTCCCCTAAGGTCGCGATCCCCGCCGCGATGTTCGCCGCCCCGCCGCCGAAGTAGACCTGGTGATCGGTGATATACGTCGAGTTGTGCCGCCCGGGGAGCTTCGGCACCCGGAAGAGGTGGTCGATGGCGGTATGCCCGACGACTGAGATCATAACTCCTGCACTTCCTGGATCTTCAGCGGGACGTCGTGCAGCGCCTTCCCGACGACCGACTTTGCTATCCGGGCCGCGTGTTCGTCGGACTCCGCACGGAAGACCTTCATCTGAAGCACGAGCCCGACGAGGGCGGTATTGGCGACCACGAGCGCGGTGTTCAATTCGCCCTCACAGTAGGGGCAGGCGATCATTCCCGCCTCGATCTCCACGAATTTCGCCGAGGGGTTGAGCCGTTTCCCGGCCTCGCTGATCGCGATGCTCACCGCGTCGTCCATAGACTTGACGTCTTTAATTATCCACGCTGATTCAAGCGTAACCAAATAATCCGGCATAATCTCTCCGAAATTGATAACCTACCAGGTCTCACGATGTACGTGCTCTTCCAGCGGCATCCGCTCCATGGGTTCGAGCGGCGGCGTACCCCTGCCGACCGCGAGGAGCGCGACGGGGCGGAGATGCTGCGGGAGGCCGAGGACCTCGCGGACCTCATCTTCATCAAACGCCCCGGTCCAGCACGAGTGGAGGGACCGGGCATGTGCGGCGAGCATCATATAGGTGCAGGCGATGGTGGCATCCTCCAGCGCATAGAGGATCCCCCGCTCCCCATAGTGTGACATGGACCGGACGTAGTTCGCACAGACCACAAAGATCGCCGGCGCTTCCCGGATATGCACCTGCTCGAGGGCCGCGAGCGCAAGTTCCACCCTGACATCCTCATCGGTGACGACGACGACGTCCCAGCCCTCACGGTTGCCGGCGCTCGGCGCAGTACTCGCGCAGGCGAGGATGTAGTCGATATCCTCCGGGTCGAGCGGCTCCCCGGAGTATTCCCGGACCGACGACCGTACTTTCAAGAAGCGAAGAAGATCAGAGGAGTTCATGCTCTTTGAGCGTATCCCATGCTGCCTGGGCTGCGGTCGTGACGGCGCTGACTGCTCTGCTCATCCGCTCCGACGCGGCGCCCAGTTCCATACTCTCGGTCAGGCTGATCGCCTCGTTGAGGTGATCGATGGCCTTCTTAAATTCACCGAGCTCCGTATCGCCGTACGCAAACTCGAGCTCCGAGCGGATCGACTCGAGCACCATCACAAGCATCCGCTTTCCGCCGGGCTTCTCCTGGAGCGGAAACTGGATCAGGGCTGTCGTCAGCTGTGACCCCACAATCAGTTCGGATTTCGCCCGTTCGGCAAACTGATAGGTCCTGATGGCGGTTTTGAGATCCATACCACATACTGGAACTCGCTAGTATAAAAAGTATTGAAGAAGAAGAGGGGGACGGCTTATCTCGATTTCTGCTTGGTCCCGAGAGCCGACACCTTGGCGCGCCGGATGCTCCGGCGTACCCGCACGTCCATGGTGGGGGTGCCTCCGCCACGGCGGCCGCCACGTCCGCCGCGCCCGCCGCGCCCGCCGCGCCGGGGATCCTGTCCTTCTTTTTTCGCCCGCTTGAGGATATCCGCCGCAGGCTTGAACCGCTGGTTCGGGCCGGGTTTCTTCACTTCGCCTTCACTTGCAGGGACGAGCCTTATCTGCCCCTTCACGCCCTTAACCTGGGCCCATTGAACAGTTCCTGTCTTTCCCATGATAGAACTCCTTTATAATTATGAGCAGACCCGCAGATAAAAGTAACCCGGGGCCGGTTGTGGATAGACCACAGCAGGGCCGGTCCGGGGCACGTTTCACGGGTCCGGAAGCGATCGTGCCGGAGATCAGGCGAGCAACCGCTTGAGCTCGCGCCGGAGGGTTTCGCTGACGACCTTGCCGTCCACGCTCCCCCGGATCTCCTGCATGACGACCCCCATCAGGGGGCCGAGCGCGCCCATACCCTTCTCCCGGGCGAACGCCTCCCGCTCGGCCACAATACGGCGCACGATCGCTTCCACGTCCGCCTCCGAGACGGCGGGGGCCATCTTCTCGATGACCGCATCTACCCGGTCCCGGGCCGCCCCGACATCCTCGCCGGCCGTCCGTACGAGTTCGGCGATAAGGTCCGGGATAGCCTCCTTTGCTGCCCGGCCGGCCTCCACGGCGGAGAGGAGGGCGAGGAGCTCGTCCTCGCTCACCCGGCCGACGGCCACACCGTCGCGGGCGAGCTCCCGGCAGGTGGCAAGGAGCGTCCGGGCAGCGGTGGTGGGGCGGACGCCGGCGGCGACGGCCTTCTCGAACGTCGGCAG
>JAENZF010000118.1 GCA_016841385.1 Methanobacteriota archaeon
TGGAGCGGGTCTTTGCGGCCGCCGTCACCGAGAGCCGCCGCCGGACCGCGGAGCACCTGACGCTCCCGGCGGCGGAGGGAGTCGAGGTCGGGTACGTCACCGGGGAGCCGTGGGAGGCCTACAATCGCTACCTTGGCGGCGGGACAAGCCTCATCCAGGTGAGTGCCGACCTGCCGGCCCCCATCGACCGGGCCCTCCTCTACGCCTGCCACGAGGGCTACCCCGGCCACCACACGATGCGGGCGATCCGGGAGGCGTCTCTCGTCCGGGGGCGGGGCTGGATCGAGCACTCGATCATGCCGCTCGCGTCGCCGCTCGCGACGATCGCCGAAGGTGCCGCCCGCCTAGGGGAGGAGATGCTCTTCCCCCGGCCTGAGCGGGTGCGGTTCTGGGAGGAGGTCCTCTTCCCGCTGGCCGGGTTCGATCCGGCAAAGGCCGCTCTCATCGATGCCGTCAGCACTACAGCCACGGACCTGATCTTCTCGGGGAACACCCGGGTGGCCCGGGAGTACCTCGACGGCAGGATATCCCGGGAGGCCGCGTGTGGGCAGTTCCGGGATATCCTGCTCCTCGCCCCGGAGACGGCGGAGGCTCACCTCCGGTTCATCGAGGAGTTCCGGGCCTACCCGGTGGCCCTGAGCGAGGGTCACCGTCTTGTCCGGGACTACGTCGGGAGTGGTGCGGACCGGTGGGAACGCTTCGCCCGCGTCCTCACGGAGCCGGTGCTGCCCGGCGACCTCACCGTGAGCGGCAGTTCCGAATGAACGCCCGGGCCTCGTCGTCGGTGATCGCATAGGTCGCCTGGGCCTCGAGCGCCACCACCCGGAGGACCACCGCGACGTCGTCGAGGCGGCGCTTGTGGTCGCCGCGGACGTGCTTTCTCACCTCGCGCAGGGTTTCGAGCGCGGTCCCGACATTTGCGATCGTGCATAAAGCGCTCTCCCGGGTGCCGCTCTCGACGGCGGGGAGGGTGCGGGGCGGCCGGGTGACGGAGGCAGGGGTCATGCTACCTATCCTCGCGCTGCATAAACTTGAACCTGCTGGAACCCGTGCAGATAACGTATTTATCCGGAAACCCCAAACCTGAACTGAGTATCTCCCCACCCGGAGATCGACCCATGACCACAGACCACACAACCAATATGCCCGAGCCGGAGGGCTGGAAGGCCCTCCTCACAAACCCTTACCTTGCCGGCCCCATAAAATTCATCCTCCCGCTCGCCATCATCCCGGCCATCTTTGCGGCACTCTACCTGATCGAGCCCTACCAGCAGTTCCTCATCATCTCCGGGCTGCTCGCCGCATACTTCGTCCCCCCGGCCGGGAAGGAGTCGATCATCCCCATCGCGATCGTGATGGGCTACCCCTGGTGGCTCATCACGCTCGTGATCTTCCTCCTCGACGTGGCCGTCTCCCTCTTCGTCGTCTGGAACTTCGACCTGGCGCTGAAGATCCCGCTCGTCGGCAGGCTGCTCGAGAGCGGGATGACGGTGGGCCGGAACTACACCGAGACCCAGCCCTGGCTCCGGCGGTTCTCGACAATCGGGCTCATCCTCTTCATCTTCTTCCCGCTCCAGGGAACCGGGGCGATGAACGGGGCGATCCTCGGCCGGCTGCTCGGGCTGGATAAGTCCCGGGTCTTTTCGTGTGTCTGCATCGGGTCGATCGCCTCCAGCCTCGTCATCGCCCTCGGCGCCGACGTGCTCCTGGACGTCTACCGGCAGAACCCGGCGCTCGGGATCGGCCTCCTTGTCGCGATCGTCGCCGTCAGCCTGGCCGGGGTCGTTGCCTTGAAAATGCGCGAGAAACGGCTCCGGAGCCGAACGCCCCGGTGAGGGCACGTCTGCCGCTATTATCTGCAATGGGACGGCGGCAATTCCGCTTACCTTAAATCTCACGGTCTCCTTTTTTCCCTATCGAGGAATCTGATGAGTTCGCAACTATATCCATGGATCGTCGCCGTTGCAGCGGTGCTGGTCGCCGTCGGCGCCGGTTTTGCGGCGCTGAACCAGCCTGCGGCGGCGCCCGACTCCGTGACCGACGAAGAAGCGGCGGCGCTCCTTATCTGCCTGCAGTCTGAGATCACCACGGCGCTCGAGGCCCTGGACAGCCGTCTGGCGTACGCCGCGTTCGACCTCGGGAAGACAGGCCTCAACGACGCCGCCGCCCGCGGGATTCTCGCGAACCTCTCCGACACCGACCCTGCTATCGTCGACTGCACGGTCAGTGACGCGGGCGGCACGATCATCGCCGCCGAACCGGCGGCGTATCACGACGTCGAGGGCGCGGATATCTGGGGCCAGGCCCACGTCCGGCACGTCCTCGCGACGAAGCGGCCGATCATGAGCGAGGTGATCACGGTCGCGGAAGGGTTCCCGGCAGCGGTCATCACCGCGCCCGTCTTTACGAACGAGAGCCTGTTTGTCGGGTTCGCCTCCGTCGTCTTCCGGCCGGAGGCCCTGATCGCCGGCGTCGCCGGCCCGGCGGCGAACGGCACCTCCTACCAGGTGATGGTCGTCCAGACGGACGGCCGGGTGCTCTACGACACCGATCCGGCCCAGGTCGGGAAGATGACGTTCGAGGACCCGCTCTACGCGGACTACCCGGACCTGCTTGAAGTGGCCCGCCGGGTCGCCGACGAGCGCTACGGCACCGCGACCTACGGGTTTGCCGCCGACGGCGGGCAGGCGGTGCGGAAGGATATCTCCTGGACGACGGCCGGACTCCACGGGGCCGAGTGGCGCGTGGCGGTGATCCGGGCGGTTGAGTAGAAGTCGATAAGGGCATCTCATGCCCTCACTTTTCTGACTGGCCGTCTGTCCCCCTGCGAGTTCGGCCGCTGCCGGAAGAAACCCGCGGCGGCATTCGGGATGGACAGTGCTGTATCAACGTGGTACTGGAAGGGTCTGAAGCCTGCAGGGCGCCGCCCGTGGGAGATTTGAATCGGGACAGAGAACCCCAAGCCCCCGGCACCGCTCACCGCACCCCGTCACCCGACCTTCAGCACCACCAGAGTGATATCATCGAACTGCGGCTGGTTACCGGCGTGGGCGGTGACGTCCTCCACGATCGCATCGATCATCTCCCGCGCCCCGCGGTCCAGCAGTCCCGAGATGAGTGCCGTAAGCCGCTCCATACCGTACTCCTCGTCACGCTCGTTCGTGGCCTCGGTCACCCCGTCGGTGTAGAAGACCACCGTATCGCCCGGGTGCAACTGGAGTACCACGAGTTCCAGCTCGATCTCGTCGAAGATCCCGAGTGCGATCCCCTTGCCCGTGAGGAGGTTCGCCCCGCTCGATCCCGCCCTGAAGAGGAGCGGGGGGTTGTGCCCTGCGTTCACGTAGGAAAAGGTTCTCTTCCGGGTATCCAGGATACCGTAGAAGAGCGTGACGAACATGCTGGTCTTTGAATCCATGCAGATGTAGCGGTTCGCCTCAAGGATCGACCCGGCAGGGTCCAGGTTCTGCGAGGCGCTCGCCCGGACGAGGGTGCGGGAGAGCGCCATGAACAGGGCGGCCGGAACGCCTTTTCCCGATACGTCGGCGATCTCGACGCCCCAGCAGCCTTCCCCGACAGGGATGTAGTCGTAGAAGTCACCACCCACCTCCCGTGCGGAGAGGTTGAAGCCCGCGAGATCGAACCCGGGAAGCACCGGCGCGGACTCGGGCAGGATACTCTGCTGAATCTCCTTTGCGATCTCGAGTTCCTTTGCTATCCGCTCCTTCTCCGCAGTCGTCCGCCGGAGATCCTCGATATGCCCCCGGAGCTCGGTTGCCATCCGGTTGAAGGAGCGGGCAAGATCCTCGAACTCGTCCCCGGTCTCCACGTTCACCCGGCATGTGAGATCACCTCTCCCTATGGCCTCAGAACCCTTCTGCAACTCCTCAATAGGCCGGGTGATGTGCCGGGTGACGGCGAGGGTCAGGAGAGCGACGACAACGAGCAGGGCGAGAAACGCCCCGGTAAAGACGGTCTTCATCTGATCCTGCTGGCCGCTGATGTGCATCGCGGTATCCTCCGATGCTGAGAGGATACTCTCCCGGGTCGTCCGGATCGGCGCGAGCACCTCGTCGACCGGCATCACAACCCCGACGCTCCAGTTCACGCTCCGGACGGGAGCATACGCGATGAACCGCTCGCCGTCATCGAACCCCACCCGGGCGACCCCCGTCTCCCCCGCGGTCATCTTCCCGGCAACCGCGACCAGGTCGGGGTTCTCGCTCGCAAGGAGGTTCTCCGCGACGAACGACTCGTCCCACCGCATATCCCCCGAGGTGAGTCCGGGCCGGCTGATGACGTTCCCGTGCTGGTCGAGCAGCATGGCATAGCCCCGGTCGCCCACCTGGGTGCCGATGATCTGCTGGTTGATCGTCTCGATTGTGACGTCCGCACCGACCACCCAGACCCAGTCCCTCTCCGTGTCGTAGACCGGCCGTGAACAGGTCACCATCAGGCCGTTTCCGAGGAGGTCGACGTACGGCTCGGACCAGACCGTTCCTCCCGTCTCGTTCGCCTGCGAAAACCAGCTCCTGAGCCGGGGATCGAAACCGGTGTCGAGGCCGGTTGTCCAGGGGTAGATCATCGCCATCCCGGAGCCGGTACCCACGTAGACGCTTGCCAGGTTCCGGTTCGTCGCGGAGACGGGGATGAAGATGTCGTCCATCACCCCCGCTGCGTTCCGCTCCTCCTCCAGAAGATCGCCCTCGATTCCGGGCGCGAGGAAGAGGACCGAGGTTGCACGCCGGTCCTCCGGTTCCTCGTCCTGCAGGTAGAAGTACCTCGGCCGGACCATGGACGGGTTCTCCATGACGGTTGCGGCGTAGCGCCCCATGACCTCAAGGTCCCCGCTCACCTGTTCGAAGACGATGTTGCTGATGTAGGCCTGGTCCTGCGCAAGCCGGAGAAGCGACTCCTCGGCGTTGCGCTCAAGTGCAGTGGTACTGTCGTTTATCGCGCGATTCCCGAGATCGGTGCTCCGCTCAAGCGCGTATCGGCTGACGTCGTCCATCTGCACGAAGGCCAGAGTTCCGGCAAAGAGAAGGGCGGCCGTGGAGAGACCCAGGAATACGAGGAGGAACTTGGTCCTGACCGAGATCCTGATCCGGCGGTGCTCCTGCTCACTCTCGCTCATCAGTGTGATTATTCGCAGGGAGAGGATGATATGCGTTCTGGATCGAGCGCTCCCCTTTCTGCCAGCTTATCGGACATACCGGCTCTGCAACGCCGGCAGGCGGCAGGCCGGACTTACGCCCGGGGACCCATGGCGATCGGCGACGACGGCACGGTCTACGTCACGCAGGCGGAGGGGAGCGATCCGGCACCGTATCCACTTCCCGGATCAGGAAGGAGAACGCCGCCCCTTCCCGGGGAAGGCCGGGCACCCGGTCCTCCACCCAGATCCTGCCGCCGTAGCGGTCGATGAGGATCTGCACGAGGTACAGCCCGAGCCCCTCGCCCACGCCCCGCTGCTTCTTCTCGTAGCGGTGGAAGATCTCCTCTTTCTGGTCGTCCGGGATGCCCCGGCCGGTATTCGCAACCGTCACCCGGACGAACCCGTCCTCTTCTTCCGTCCGGACGGTTACGGCGACGCCGGGGCCCCCGTGCTTTATGGCGTTGCCGATCAGGTTTACAAACACTTCCGGGAGGAGGTCGTCGGCAAGGACCTGCCGGGGAACGCCCTCGTAGCAGATGGGGGTATCCGGGAAGTGGGCGATCTCCGCCCTGATGACCGCGTCGAGATCGGTCGGCCGGAGCCCGGGTGGTCCTGAGTGAATCCGCCGGATCTTCGAGACGGTCCCGAGGATCTCGATGCTCTTTGCTATGCTACGCTTCAGGTTCGCCACGTACCCGGCCGCCTCCCCCTCAACGGAGTCGATGAGCAGTTCGGCGTACAGGTTCGAGACGTTCTCGGTGTTCCCGATATCGTGGGTCAGGATATCGAGGTAGAGGTTCGCCTC
>JAENZF010000119.1 GCA_016841385.1 Methanobacteriota archaeon
GGGATCGTGCTCGTCGGTCTCGTTTCCTTTCCCCTCGTCTATTTCTGGGAGCGGCGGCGTGTGCCGGGGGAACGGACAGATGCCTAGTGGCGGGTCTGTGGGGAATGCTGGTCGATTGTCCTTTCCAACCCGGGGTCTCCAATCTGCATCTCTTTTTCCGGGTAAGATCCTGCGTATGACACCGCATGAGAATGCATATATAGATCTGGTCCCTCTCATGCTCCGTTGACATGTCTCCCGGAACTGGACACATGGTCTCTTCCGACCGATTGGGCGTGTTACTGGAGAGGATCGGACGCCCCTTCGCGCCTTGGCTGGATCAGTATGTCTATATCAAGAATGCATACACGATCTGGACTCACCTGATTCCACTTGCGATTGCCGCGCTGATTCTCTTAGTTGTATCACTGCCCAGCGGAGATGTCATCATCAGTCTGGTGAATGTGCTCCAAGATCCTAATCCGCTCTGGATCCCCGTGCTGCTACTTACCGGCATCGCTTCATTGGTTTACTGGGTGTCGTTGCGGGTGCAGATCTCACGGGCGTATCTCTGGCCGGACAGGGATGCGACCAGAACAGCCGGGACATTCTTGTTATGCGTTTTCCTTGGTACTCTGATATCTTTCATTGTCCTGTGGCCCCAGCTGGAAGCCCCATCTGTCATCGGAACTCTCTGGGCATGTTTTCTTGTTGCAGTTCTCTCTTTGACCGGCATCGGGTGGACACGGGCAGAAAATTGGGTGGAAGCGGTCGGGATCGTGCCGCCGGACTATCTAGACGGGCGGACCGCGGCGGAGGTGCTGACGGGCATCCTCTCCCGTGTCCGGAGTTCGTCAAGTTCTCCGGAGGATATTGGGGAGTTTGCCGATAATCTCTCGAGCCTGATTGAGGCTGTACGGGAGAATATTCGTCTCGAACCGGCCTGGTCTCAGGTGCGCATTCGAGGTGCTCTGGAGCTGTTAGAGACCTTGGATGGTGAACTCGAATCAAACTTTTTATCAGCGAGCGATGCGACGGCGCTCGAATTTGCTCCGGCGTGCCGGTTTCAGATGCAGTACCGGTACGGCGATTTTGTGGATACACTCCGGGCGCTCGGCGGGTACTGGCATGACTGGAGGTATGAGAAAGGTGTCTAAACTGAAGTCTGCAGCATTCAGGAACTTCTCCTGGATGTTGGCCTTGGTAAAACTGCCTGGAAGCTGTAAGACCGTTCTGGACTGGTGCCCGTTTGAGGACGGCGTTTGTATGAACGACATCCTCGTCCGGTCGAACGAGCGGTGCATACACTGTTACGAGCAGTATAAGTGGACCGAAGAGAACATCGAGAGGTATGCGCAGGGACTTAATGTCATGCTCTTTGATCTCTCGACACTGAAAAAACTGCGCCTGGAGGATTTCGATACAATCCACATTATTGTGGTTGATCCCGCGAGTATCAAAGATGACAACAAATCCCTAATGTACGTCGGCACGCAACTGTCGAGGAGCCACCACACGTACCTTATCCAGGTTTGCCATATGCCGGAAGGATCTGCAGACATTACACTACTGGCTGGTCTGCCGTTTGTTCCATCGGATCCTCCGGTCATTACCTCCAGCCAGGAACTGATCGACTGGCTGATCCGCTACTGTGCAAAATATGTCTCGGCAATGGCATCGATACCTGGTGTATCAAGCGTCATGCAATCCAGGATTGACCCTGCGTCTGCTGGATGGCTTTCAAGATCAGATGTCCAAGAGATGACTTCGGCGGTATCACCCGCCCCGGCTTTTACCGCAGGTCCCCCTCGCACTCCACTGGAGCAGGTTACTCGGATCCTCCTTGAAGAATTGCCGGATGTTGCCGAAGATATCCGCGATGAATCTCTTCTCCGCGGCATCTCCGGTGTAGGTGCCCGGGATTACGCAATACGGCGAGCTGGTGAGAGGGTGAGCGAGAAGGTAGCCGACCTGCGAAGATAATTTTCTGCGCCCGCGAGACCAGTTCGGGAGATTCCGCGTTTGGCTACCAAATCGGTGGCCTCCCTCTTACAGCAGCACCGTCGTGATCAGCGGGATGGTGACGAGCGACCCGATCGTCGAGACGAAGACAATCTGGGAGGCGAGCCGGGAGTCGGCGCCGTACTGCTCCGCAAAGATGACGGTGTTTGCGGCGGCGGGCATCGCGGCCATCGTGATCATGATCCCGTTGATGTAGGGGTCGGCAAAAACCGGGGCGAAGAGGTAGCAGTAGGCCACCGGGACCGCGAGGAGGAGGACGGCGCTCGCCACCCAGATCCGCCAGTTCCCGACCATCTCCCGGGCCGGGAACGTCGCGAGCATCGCCCCGACGATGATCATCGCGAGCGGCGTCGTCACCCCGCCGAGGAGCTCGATCGAGTCGATGAACGGTCCCGGGATCTCCACCGAGCCGAGGAAGAGGGCGAGCCCGACGACGGAGGCCGCGATCCCGGGGTTCGCGAGGAGCCGCGGGTCAAACCCCTTCCCCCTCCCTTCGGTGAGCATCATGATCCCGACCGAGAAGACCAGGACGTTGAAGAAGAGGTTGAAGATAGCAACGTAGAAGAGGGAGTCCTCCCCAAAAAGCGTCAGGGCGACCGGGAACCCCATGAACCCCACGTTCCCGAAGACGATGGCGAACTGGAGAACCCCTTCCTCCGCGGCGGGCGCCCGCATGGCTTTGGAGACGGCCCAGGCGAGGGCGAACGAGAAGACGTAGAGCGCCCCGGTCGCGAGGACCAGGGTCTCGGCGCCGACGAGGCGCTCCGGGGTGAAGGGCACCTGCATGGAGGCGACGATCAGCGCCGGGATGGTGATGTTGATGAGGAGCCCGGAGAGCCCCCGGGTGGCCCGGGGGTCGACGATCTTTGTGGTGACGGCGACGTAGCCGGCGGCGATCAGGAGCACCAGGATAAAGATCTGGTCCGCGACTATCAGGAAATCCGTGACCGTACCATTCATGAGGGGCCTGGTTCCCGGTGTGAGTGCTGATATCCCTTTACGGTTCTGCTCCAGGTCGGGCCCGGAGGGTCGGCGGCGGTCCCGGTTCCCGACCTGCTGTCCGGCCCTACGACGCACGAGGTCGTGCCCGGCCCGGACTACTTCAGCCCGGTTCCGCCGACCTCGCGGGCGGACCTCACCAGCCTTCCGCCCCTCAGGGAGTACGATCTCGTGATCGCCGACCCGGCGTCGTTCGTCGCCGACGCGGGTTCGGAGGGCCCGGTGACACTCCGCCTCCCGGCCCGGGAGTTCGTGCTCGACCTCGAACCGGTGCCGGACCCCGTCGCCGAAGGTGCCCGGACCTTCGTTAAGAACGAGTCGGGAACGTTCGCCGCCGCCCTGCCCCTGATGTGGTTCTTCGAGGGGACGGTTGCCGGAAACCCGGAGAGTTCCGCCTCGTTCACGGTCGACGGCGATGCGATCCTCGGGACGATCCGGTGCGGCGCGAGATCGCTCGTCGTCGACCAGGCCGGGACCGTCGGGGTCGACGGGGAGCAGAAGATCGTGCACGTCGTCTACGACGAGCGGGACGTCATACCGGCACGTGGCCTGAACTGGTTCATTAATCCTTCAGTGAGTCTGATCGACGTTATGAGGGCGATGAAGGCTTAGCGGCACAGGTGTCGTCGATGCACCTGCGATGCTGGGCGACCCGACGTGTAGCTTCCCGGCACAGAAAAGGTATAAGGGCCGGGGCGAAAGTCTCCCGGTGTGGATGCCGGATCAGGCCCCCTGCAGGGGAGCACGTCTCTCTTCTGCACCGGATATTCCGAGGAACCATCATGAAAAATATTCGCCCTGCCCTTCTCCTGCTCTGCTGCCTCCTTGCCGCTTCCGGCTGCACCGGCACGGAGCAAACCGTGCCGGAACACGCGGGCACGCTTGCCGAGGCCCTCGAGGTCTTCGGCCCCGATATTCCCGAACCGTCCTACCTCCCCGAAGGCTACACCTTCGAAAACGCCGTCCGTTCCTCCGACGGCAGCGTCACGCTCACCTACACCAGCACCGCCGGCGACCTCCGGATCACGAGGCTTTCGGCCGCGGACGCCCCGTGCCCCGGCCCGACGGTCGCCGGGGACAAAGAGTGGATCGTTCAAGGTAACGGCATCCTGGGCCGCGTGGTCTATGAGGGTGACGACCGTTCAGATGGCTCTCCCTGGCTGCTCCGCTGGGAGTGGAACGACACCGCTTTCTGCATGACGGGGAACCTCCCTGAGGGTGAGATAACGAAGGTCGCCTCATCGATCGTCGAGTGATGACCGGGACGGCTATGAACCGGCTGCTCTCTCACCCCTCTTCCCGCAGAACCTCCATCAGGCGTTCCCTCAGGACCTCGATGGTCTTCTCGAACGTCCAGTTTTTCGGACATATGTCCAGAATGCTGGACAGTCGCCCGGCATTCGGGCACCTCCCCATCCTGCGCAACACCGGTTCCCAGTGCGTTAAGGCCGTTTTTGAGTGGAGTGTCGATCCGAATGACCCGACGTGTAGACGCACGCCACAGAAATGGTTTATAGAGGAACGTTGACGTCTCCATCGTGAATACCGGGATCGTATTCCGGGACGCACCGGCAGGTGAAAATCGATGAAAGAAAGACGATTCATGAACGGTACCGGTCGGAGAGGGCTGATCTGCGTCGCCCTGCTGCTCTTCATCCTGGCCGGCAGCGGTATAGCGTGCGCATCTCCCGGTGGAGAACCTCCGGCCGATGCGGGGGAGGGCCGGGAGGCCGTGCTCGGAGAACCCGCAGATACGACGACGTATCAAGGATCCGGGTGCGCATTCAGCATCTTCTACAACCCCGTGCACCTCGGGTGCGCTCTGGGAGCCGTGATCGTGCTCGCTGTGGGGTACGTCCTCATCCGGAGGTCTCGCGGGAAGGACGCACCGTGAGTCTGCTCTTCTTTCCGGCCATCGCCTTCGTCCTCGCGTGGCCGTTCGCTCTTATAACCCTGGTCGGGAAACTGGGGAACAAAAAATGGCGTCCGGCGGTTTCGCTCGGGATAGGGCTCGTTGCGATTGCGTCCGGCACGATCGCCACGGCTTACGCAGGCGCTCCCGCCACCCCGCTGGTATCCGGGATAATCCTGCTCTCGATGGTCACGGTCTCGGCATCCGCCGTGGTGACGGCGTATTTTCTGTTCGGGAACGTTGCTACGAACGGCAGGAGATTATGTGCTGCAGCCGGGTCGCTGCTCCAGCTGCCGTTCCTGGTTGCTCAGTTCGTGGGTCCCGATAAATTGCCCGGCGCCCCTCCGCCGGTCTTCGCGGAAAAACTGCCTGTTCTCGGTATACTCCTTGATGCTCTTGCAGAAGCGATCGGAACCGCCGGGGAGCCCGGGTATACGGGTTTCTTCTCGCTCGGTCTGCTGGCCGGGCTGTACCTGGAGGTATTCCTCGGTGCAGCGGTCGTCTGCCTGGTTGCAGGCATCGTGATGCGCAGCCCGGGTGATGGTGCAACGGAGAGATGAGGATACGCCCGGCGGGAGCGATGCCATCTCGACCGTCTGCGTGGCATCGCTCCCCCGCGCGCCGAACAACAACCCTTAAGAGGAACCTTAAGAGAGATACTATCTAAGATGCTCGATCAGTTCAAGGGCTGTCTCCTCGGGGCCGCCATCGGGGATGCGCTCGGCATGGCACGGGAGAGCACGCCGCCGGACTTCCAGCGCCTCCACGAGGGATACCGCCGGGCGTGGCGGGGGCACCCGAACGCGGGGTTGAAGCCCGGGCAGTTCACCGACGACACGCAGATGATGCTCCTCGTGGCCGGCATGCTCGCCGACGGCACCTACTCGGAGCAGGGGTATGCGGCCGCCCTTGCCCGGATGTACATGAACGAGGAGCTGCGGTTCCCCGACGGCGCCGGGGACGCCGCGTGCCGGCACCTCCGCCTCTCCGGCGGCAAACCGGGCGGTGTCTCCTCCCACACCGCCGGCTGCACC
>JAENZF010000120.1 GCA_016841385.1 Methanobacteriota archaeon
CGTCCCGCAGCAGGTAGTCCATCCGGTCGACGTCCAGGCTCCCGTGGATGATGCTCGCGAGGCGGTGCTCTCCTGCGACGACGGCGCAGACCTCGGCGGGATCGATCCCCTCCGCTTCGAGGATCCCGGCAATCGTTCCCTCGCAGACCAGATGATCGATCTGGTGGTGGCATCTCCCCGTGAACTCCTCCATCACCGGTTCGGTGACGTGGGAGAAGGGGCCGTGACCGATGTCGTGGAGGAGGGCGGCCGTCGCGACGAGCCTCGTCTCGCCCTTATCAAGCCCGAGTTCCTTGCACATGAGGCCCGCGAGGTGCATCGTCCCGAGCGAGTGCTCAAAGCGGGTATGGTTTGCCCCGGGGTAGACGAGGTTTGCAAACCCGAGCTGGGTGACGTGGCGGAGCCGCTGGACTACCTCCGAGTCGAGCAGCCGAAGCGCCAGCGCATCTGCCTCGACGTAGCCATGCACCGGATCCTTGATGATCTTCATCCGTTCTGTTAACTTCTTGGGAGATGACTGATAAAGGTATGGAGGATGATCACCTTCCTCTCCGGCGGAACCGGGACGCCTGCGCTCATCCGGGGCGTCCGCCAGATCCTTTACGACAGCGAGATCGCCGTGGTCGCGAATACCGCTGAGGATCTCTGGGTCTCGGGGAGCCACTGTGCGCCCGACATCGATGCCGCCGTCTTCCTCTTCGCGGGCATCCTCGATACCGGCCGGTGGTGGGGGATCAGGGGCGACACCTACGCCACTCATAACTACCTCCCGAAGGTGGCGGGCGGCGAACCCTTCCCGGTCGGCGACCGTGCCCGGGCCGTCCAGATCGCCCGGGCGGGTCTCCTCCGCAGGGGCTGGACCCTGACGGAGGCGGTGCGGGCGCAGTGCCGCTTGCTCAACATCGGGGCGACCGTCCTCCCGGTGACGGACGGAGAGGCCGCCCTCTTCGTCGATACCGGCACCGAGCGCCTGCCGCTCTTCGAGTACTGGATGGCCGCCGATGCCGATACGGAGGTGCGCCAGCTCGTCCGGGCTGCGCCCGTTCCTCCGGCGGTCACGGAAGAGGTGCGGGCGGCTATCGAGGCGAGCGACGCCGTGGTGATCGGCCCCGCGAACCCCGCCCGGAGCATCCTCCCCATCCTCGACTGCGAGGGGATGCGTGACCTCCTCGTTGATACGTTCGTGGTCGCGGTCTCGCCGTTCCGCGGGAAGAGTGCGCCGGACCAGAAGGACGCCGCCCTCATGTACGCCGTCGGCGAACCCCCCACCTCTCCCGCGGTCTCCCGGCTCTACGGGGATGTCGTCGACGTCTTCGTCCAGGACCTCCACGACCCCGACGAGGTTCCCGGCTCGCTCCGCCTGGAGACCCGTCTCCTGCACGAGCGGCAGGCCGAATCGCTCGCCTGGGACCTCATGGCGGTCATACGGCACGCGATTTCGTGAAACGAGAGGGGCCGTTACCCGGCCCGATTGGGAAAATTCATATACGGTTGCACTTGATACGCTAATTGTTCATGATTACCTTCCTCTCGGGCGGGACCGGAACCCCGAAACTCCTCCGCGGGATGCGGGAGCTGCTGGATGACCGGGAGATCGCGGTCATCGTCAATACGGCCGAGGACACGTGGCTCTCCGGCAACCACCTCTCGCCCGATATCGATACGGTCATCTACCTCTTCGCGGGCATCCTCGATACCGGCCGGTGGTGGGGGATCAAGAGCGACTCCTACATCACCCACGACCTCCTCGCGAGGCTCGGCATCGACGAGTACATCGCCGTCGGGGACCAGGACCGGGCGGTGCACGTTGCGAGAGGAGAGATGCTCAGGAGCGGCATGCGCCTGACGGAGGCAACCGCGGCGCTCTGCCGGAACCTGGGCGTCCGGGCGACCGTCCTCCCGATGACCGACTCCGTCGTGACGACCTACGTCCGCACCGGTCAGGGCGAGATGCACTTCCAGGAGTACTGGGTGAAGCACCGGGGAGACGTGGCGATCGACGGCGTGAGCCGGCGGTTCGGTGAGCCTCCCATCGCGACCGACGAGGTCATCAGGGCGATCGAGGCGAGCGATGCCGTGGTGATCGGCCCGAGCAACCCGGTCACGAGCATATCGCCGATCCTGGAGTGCGCCGGGGTGAGGGAGGCGCTCCGCCGGCAGCACGTCATCGCGGTCAGCCCGTTCATCGGCGATTCGCCGGTCAGCGGCCCGGCGGCGGCTCTGATGCAGGCCTTCGGAAAAGAGGCTTCATCGGCCGGGACCTACGGTCTCTACGAGGATTTCGTGGATCTCTTCATCCAGGATACCCGGGACCCGGTCGGGCTTGAAGGCGCGTTGCGCCTGGACACCCTCATGGTCAACCGGGGCAAGAGCCTCGACCTCGCAAAGAGCATCCTGACCCTGATATACGGGTGCTAGTCCCCTCACCCTTTCTTCTGTTTGTCCCGGTAGTCCTGGATCGCCGCGTGGAGCGCGTCCGCCGCGAGGTTCGAGCAGTGCATCTTCCGGGGCGGCAGCCCCTCGAGTTCGGTCGCCACGTCGTCGCGGGTGATCTTCATCGCCTCCTCGAGCGTCTTTCCTTTGGCGAGATCGGTCACCATGCTGCTCGTCGCGATCGCCGACCCGCACCCGAACGTCCGAAACCTGATATCCTCGATGACGTTCTCCCTGACCCTGATGAAGATCTCCATGAGGTCCCCGCAGACGGGGTTGCCGACCTTGCCGTAGCCGTCCGGGTTCTCGATCACCCCGACGTTGTGCGGGTTCATGAAGTGCTCCATCACCTTCTGGCTGTATCCGATCTGGTCTGCCATTCTTTCTACCTACAGCGGTGTAATAGCCCGCAGGCGTTTAACTGTTTCTTCGACGGCCCTGACGATCCGGGGCACCTCGTCGGGGCTGTTGGCGCGTCCGAGCGTCGCGACCATCGACCCGTGCGCCTCGTCGTGGGCGAGCCCGATGGCGAGGAGGACATGGGAGGCCTCGAGCGTCCTTGAGGTGCATGCCGACCCGGTGGCGACCGCGATCCCGAGCATGTCCATGGCGAGCTGGATGCTCTCCCCCTCGATCCGGGAGAAGCGGAAACTCGCGTGGTGCGGGAGCCGCTCTGTCGGGTGGCCGGTCAGGTAGGCCTCCTCGATCTCCGTGACCCCGGCGATGAGGCTGTCCCGGATCGCCCGGAGCCTTCTGCTCTCCCCCGGCAACTCCTCCCCTGCAAGCCGGGCCGCCTCTCCCATACAGGCGATCGAGAAGACGTTCTCCGTCCCGGGCCGGAGGCCGCGCTCCTGCCCGCCCCCGACGAGGACCGGCTGGACCCGGACCCCCGGGCGGATGTAGAGCGCCCCGACCCCGCTCGGGCCCCCGAGCTGGTTTCCCGAGAGGCTCGCGAGATCGATACCATCACGCTCCACGTCGACCGGTATCCTTCCCGCGGCATCGGTGGCGTCCACGTGGAGGAGCCCTCCCCGATCGTGGACGATCTCCGCAACCTCCCGGATCGGCTGAACCGTCCCGATCTCGTTGTTCGCGTAGTGGACCGACGTGACGACGGTCTCCGGCGTGACCGCCGCGCCGAGGGCGTCGAGATCGACCGTGCCGTAACGGTCGACCGGAGCCAGTGTGAGGGAGAATCCGCTCTTCTGGAGGTCTTTTGCCGGGTTCAGCACGGATATGTGCTCGATGGCACTCGCCACGATCCGCTTTCCTTTCTTTGCGTTCCGGAGTGCGGTCCCCCGGACGGCGATGTTGTTCGACTCGGTCGCGCCGCTCGTGAAGATGATCGAGGCCGGGGCGCTCGCGCCGACGAGCCCCGCTACTTTCTCCCGCGCGCGGAGAACGGCCTCCTGCGCCACGAGCCCTTCATGGTAGATCGTGGAGGGGTTGCCGGCGAAGCCGTCCGGGAACTGCCTCCCGAACCGGAGAACCCCCGGGTGGACCGGCATCGCCGCCGCGTGGTCGAGATAAATCCGTTCTTCCATATCCGGCCGTCCCTAGAACGTGATGACCGCGTCGGCGTCGACCGCGAGGTCGTTCAAGGTGAGCGCGCCCACGACCTGCCCCTCCGCGATGAAGTCGCCCCGTGCCATGCCGAGGAGCTGGGTGCTCTGCTCGCAGATGTAGATCTTTGCTCCCGCGGCGATCGCCTGGTGCATGATCTCCGAGAGTTTCGGGAAGTTCCCGACCTTGATCTCCTCCGCTGCGCCCTTCTTGACGACCGTCACCCCCTTGATCATGAAGTAGATGTCGGCGTCCATATCCATGCTACGTGCCGTCATCGCGAGAACGAACGGTGCATACAGCCTCTCAGGGGTATCGGTACCGCTGGTCTGGATGTAAAGTATCCGTGCCATATCTTTCACGCTCCTTTCCTGATTGAGAAGGTGGTCTTCTCTCCGGCCTTCTCCTCGCCCACGATCTCGTGGCCCATCCGTCTTGCCCAGACCCTGACATCCTCCCCGGTCGGGGCATTGTCCACCTCGACCTTCAGGATCTCGCCGCTCGCGAGCCCGTCCATCCCTTCTTTGAGCATGATGACCGGCGCCTGGCAGTAGGCTCCCTTTGCATCCACGTAGCCTCCGGCAGCCATCCGATCACTTCGCCTCTGCCGCTACCGCCGTTCCCTTGCGCAGGATGAGGGTCGTCACGCCCGAGGTGACGTGCTCTTCCTCGATAGCATGCCCGTTCTCACCGGCCCAGGACCTGACCGTCTCTACAAGGTCCGGTTTGTCGGTCGTCACCTGCAGGATCTGCCCCTCGTTAAGCGTCTTCATCTCTCCGTCGATCGAGAGCATGGGCGACTGGCAGATGCCAACACAGTTTACCGTCTTATCCGCGTACATTCATCTCACCTCACTTCATCTTCCTGATGGAGAACCTCATGACGCCGTCATCCTTCTCGAACTTCACGATCTCGTGCCCCACCCGGTTCGCCCAGCGCCGGATATCCTCCTCCGCGGCAGGGTCGTCCGCCTCGACCAGGAGCACCTCTCCTACGTCGAGTCTCTCGATCGCCTCTTTTGTCATCGCGATCGGCATGGGGCAGTAGAGCCCGATACAATCCACGACCGCCGCGGGTTTCTTCTCGAGTTCCATCTCTCCACCTTCCGTTGCGGGGCGCGCGTGCGAATCCGGGTGCCGTGACGCGTCAACGGCGCACTCCCGGTTGCACCGGATCCTGCGCCATCCCTTATAAGCGTTCCTCCGGGTGTGCCTGTGGTATAGGGCGGCAACGGGTGGCTCCCGGGGCTCCGGGAGAAGATCAGAAGAATTATACTCGATCTTCTGCCACTTACCATCATCGGAGAAGACCGATCACCTGGAGTATGACCATGGGACTGTGGAACCGGTTTGGTGTGCGCAAGCAGGAGGAGGCAACGACCGCATCGTTTGATGCAGAAGAGGATGCCCGGGTAGCGGGACTCGTGGAATCGCTTGAGAGCGCCGATATCGGGAGCCGGTGGAGAGCGGTCCGGGCGTTCGGCGAGATGGGGGAAGCAGCGGTGCTCCCGCTGATGAAAGGGCTCGGGGATGAGGACTGGTGTATCCGGCGGGCGGCGGCAGGCGCCCTCGGCCGGGCGGGACCGGCGGCGATCCCTCACCTCATCGGGACCTTCTCGTACGCGGACGACGCCGTGCGGCAGGACGCTGTCTGGGCGCTCCGGTTGATCGGGAGCCCCGCGGTGGACGCCCTGAAGCAGGCGGTGCATGATGGGGACGTAACCGTTCGCTGTGGCGCTCTGGAGGCGCTCGGGAACGGCGATTCCCGGGATGTATTCCTGGAGGCGCTCGGCGACGACGACCCCCGGGTGCGGGGGTGCGCGATCGCCGGGTTGAGGCGGTCCCGGGACGAGCGCGGCGTAGGGAGCCTGATCGGCCTCCTTCGCGACCCGGACGAGCAGGTCCGGTCTCTCGCCGCCGATGCCCTCTCTGGTTTCGGGG
>JAENZF010000121.1 GCA_016841385.1 Methanobacteriota archaeon
ACTCCCGACCCGCAGCAGCAGTCGAGGCAGGGGGTTCCCGCACGGTCGCCCCAGACTTCGTCGAGGAGGTCGCGGATCTTTTCCTCCCGGTCGGGGCGCAGGTCTTCGAGGGCAGGGAGGACACTTCTGCAGATATCGAGGCTGTAATACTCACGGACCGCCGAGAGCCAGGCCTCCCGGCTCTCCTGGTAGATATCGCCGTCGACGGCCTCAAAGCATTCGATGGCGGCGAGCGTCGGATCTCTGAAGAGGAACGAGGCGGCGTGCCAGCCCTCGTCGTCGTGGAGCGCAAGCGCGAGCGGCTCCTCCTCCTCGTCGACCAGGAGACGGCCCTCGTCCGGCTTCGTCCGGAGCAGCAGGGCCGTACAGAAGTCTATCGTCAGTTCCGCAAACGACGGTTCAACCAGCCGGCACCCGTCTACCTCAAGGATATCTGCAATCTTCATGCCGCTCGCCTCTCGATCTTCAGGCCCCCCGGCGCCCGGATGACCCCGTCCACGCGGGCGTCCTCGTGCAGGGTGAGGCCCCGGCAGGAGACGTTCCCGAGGATATGCACCTCCTGTTCGACCACCACGTCGCCGTCGCTCTGGACGTCGCCGTGGATGACCGATCCTCTTGCGATGCTCGCGCCCTCCCGCAGGTGGAGGCTCCCGAAGATCGTCGTCTCCTCCCTGACCGCGATCGAGTGGGCACGGATGTTCCCGTGCAGCCGGCACCCCGTCCCGACGGCCATCCCCTCCGGGACCGAGAAGGTCTGCATGTTGAGAACGGCGCCGGTCGGGATCATCAGCGGCGTGGCAGAGGGGGCCTCTTCATCGCCGAAGAGTTTCTGGAGGACGGAACTCAGCTCCTCCTCCTTCTCGATCCCGAGGACGGCCACCAGGTACATCACGATGTAGATGATGACCGGCATCGGGTTCCTTATGGAGATCCAGCCCTTCGCCTCAAACCCGCGCTCGATCTGGACGTTGTCCCCGATATCCAGGTCGCCTTTGACGACCAGTTTGCCGAGGATCTTCACCCCCTCGCCGAGGTAGGCGTCCTCCTCCACGAGGACATCGCCGTTGATCTCGCACCAGTTATCTATTCTGGCGTCGCCGCCCGCAACGATGTTGCCGTTGATCTTGCTGAATTCACAGACCACGACGTCGTTTCCGAAGAGGCCGTAATCGATCCGGCACCTCTCACCGATGACGATGTCCTGCTCGGTCTTGAGTGTCCTCTCCTGGAGTTCGGTATGGTCCGGGAGGGTGCAGGCCCTGATCCAGTCGTGGTCTCCTGTTGGTTCCATTTACCTGGTATAATCTTCATGCGCCATACTTATGACTCTTATTAATTAGATCCAGGGCGATCGGCATGAGATCGCAGCCGCGGATACGGTGGAGGCCGCCCTCTGCACACGAGACCTCGTCGAACCGGGCCGTCCGGTCTACCCTGACTCCCGTGCCCCTGATGACGACCGGCACCGGGTCGGCGCTGTGGTCTTTGATCGAGCAGGGGGTGCTGTGGTCGGCGCAGACGACAAGCAGGGTGTCGGAGAGCGTGAGCAGCGGCTCGAGCGCCGCGTCGATCACCTCGATGAAGTCACGTTTCTGGATGCCTTTCCCGTCGTGGCCGGCCTCGTCCGCGCCCTTGATGTTCATCAGAACGAACTCCTTCCGGTCGAGTTCCCGTATGGCCGCCTTCACCTTGGCGTCGAGATCGGAGTCGACCGACCCGGTCGTCCCCGGCACGGGGATATGCTCCAGCCCCACGACCTTTCCGATCCCGGAGATGAGGGTGGCCGCGGAGATGACGCTCCCGGAGAGCTCGTAGCGCCTGGAAAACTGCGGGAACGCGCCCATCTTCCCGGCACCCCTGATCAGGAGAAGGTTAGCGGGTGGGAGGCCCTCCTCCATCCGCCGAAGATTCAGCGGGTGATCGGAGAGGACCTTTGCGGACTGGCGGATGAACTCGTTGCAGGCCCCGGCGGTCGTTGCGTCCTCGGCATCGTCGGTGCAGGGCCGGATGGCGAGCGGTCGTACCCCCTCCTTCTTCGGGTCGTTGGAGGAGACCTTATCCCCGAGGCCTTCTCCTGTGAGGGCGAGGGCCGCCCGGTGACCGGCGCCCGACTCGAACCTGAACCCAAGACCGAGCGGCGAGAGGTCCACACTCTCCCGGATCGCCTCCGAGAGAGGTTCCGTCCCGGAGATCCGCCCGGCCCTGCGGTCGGTGACGAGGCCGTCCGCGTCCACAGTAGCAAAGTTGCACCGGAACCCGATCATCCCGGCGGTCATGTGGATGCCGGTCCCCTCGGCCTCGAGCGGGCCCCGGCCGGTGTAGTACTCCTGCGGCGGGTAGCCGAGCAGGGCAAGGTGGGAGGTGTCGGACCCGGGGCGTATGCCGGGCGCGATGGTATCCATGATACCGCATACGCCCTCGCCCGCGATCCGGTCGAGGACCGGGGTCCGTGCGGCGGCGAGGGGGGTCCGTCCGTCCAGCGCTTCACAGGGACGGTCGGATATCCCATCCAGTACCAGGAATAGAACCTTGTGAGCAATCATCGAGAACAGGTGCGATCCCGAACCTGATTACTCTTCCCGGTGGACGACGAAGACCCGGGTTGCCGGCCCGCCCCCTCCCTTCTGGACAAGTGCCAGGCACCGCTCCGCATGACGGAGCGCTTCCTTCGCGAGGGCGTCGCTGTGCTCGCGGCACTCCTCCCCGCAGCCGATCATGATGAGGATGTTGGTCGTCTTGATCATATCGGCCGAGAGGCACCGGATCTCCTCGGCGAAGTCTTCGCCGAGGATCGCCTCCACGTCGCATACGACATCGTAGAGCTGGTGCGAATACCGGTCGAGCAGTGCGTTTACGGCGAAAACCCGGGCCCCGCCGCTCTCTCTCTCCCCGAGGTCGGTCCACTCGCGTTGGAACTGGACGAGCATCCTCCTGATGATCCCCCGGGCCATCGTCTGCTGTTCTTCCGGGGTCCGCTGATTGGGCACAACCTGCTTTGTCCGCCGCGTACCTGCATGCTGCTCCTGGGCCATCACCATCATCACCTCTTTGCCACGCTCCGGCGGAGGTATACCCGGTCATAGGGCATATACCCTTCGTGCCGTCTCCGTCACCGGGATGAGGGAGCAGTGAAAATATACAGGATTATAAAATTGGGGTGAGCAGCCGGCCTTATACGGCCGCGACCTGCTCCAGTTTGGACTTGGTGATCTCGACCCGGCGGATCGGGTAGATCGTCTTTACGACCTTGAAGACGTCCCGGGCCATGTCGCCGGAGACGATATCCTTGACCAGGGTCTCAAAGTCGCTCTCCGCCGCCCGGGTGGAGAGGGCCTGCGAGATTGCCTGCCGTACGGCGTGGACCTGGCTCTGATCGGCCCTTGATAAGGTGAGACAGACGACCGTCACCCGCAGGAGTTTCTTGTCCTTGCTGGTGACCGGGTGGATGGTGTCGATACGGGATGCCCGCCGCTTGACCATCGACCGGAGGTAGTCCCGGGTCACTTCGTGCCCGACGAACTCGGTGTACGCGGCGTCGCCGGCCACGTTGTTGATCTTGAACCTCATCTTGATGTGGGACTTTGAGTAGTCCTGCACAACTTCGCCGAGCGTCGCGGTCATGATGCGGCCGACCATGTTCGCGGGGTCGGCCGAGATGGCGTCGCCGATCTCAGCTTTGCCGAAGGCGTCGGGTACGTAGACACGGTACCACTTCTTGGCCTTCCAGCCTTCCAGCCTTCTTCCAACCTGTTTCTTCCTTGCCATGGTATCACTTCTTTCTGTTATGTCGATTTTTCAATCCCATTGGAGCCTGAACACACTCTGGAACTCTCCGATCCTGCCGTCACTGTGAGGCAGATGTGCATACATCCTCCGCTATCGCCAGATTCATGAGGTAGTCGTCCACCGAAGCGGTGATCGACCGGAGCCTGGTCCCGTCGATCTCGGCCCGCACCCCTCCCTCTATCGGGTAGGTCCTGATCAGGGTGAGGTTGTCGGGCTCGAGTGCCGCCGCCACGCATCCTGGAAGGCTGTGCGGCGTCTCGATGGTGCCTTCGACCCGGATCATGCGGGAATCGCCTCCAGGAGTTCCTGCCTGAACCGGTCAATCTGGTCGGCGTCGATCCGGGCGCCGGCCCTCCGGCGATGTCCACCGCCCTGGCCCCCGCACGTCTCTGCGAGTCTCCGCATCAGTGCCTCGAGGTCGAGGTCGATGCCCGGCGGACAGCGTGCCGATACGGAGTAGAAGCCCCCACTCTCTCCTATGACGAAGACGGGGCCACTCCGGACGAGGTCGTTTGCGAGCGCATCCGCGACATCGCTTGCGACCGCTCCGTCGTCCACCGCAAAGAGGGCGACGTGCTCGTCGAGACGGCGCGCCCCGCGGATGCCGGCGATGACCGCCTGCCGGTAGCGGGCGGTGATCTCCCAGGCATCCTGAAGCGCGCTGGTCGAGCGGAGGCAGAGCGATGCGCCGATATCTCCGGACCCGGCCTTGCCGCAGGCGTCGACGACGGCGGCGAGACTCAAGGCCTCGTCGATCACTTCCCGCCCAAGGCTGTAGGTGGTGCCCCAGATCCCGCAGATTGCGGAGAGCGACGCTTTCGGTGCGGCCGTGAGCACGACCCGGGAGAGGAGGGACTCGAAGTCCACATCGTCCTCGTCGGTGACCTGCGCGACCAGTGCCCGGGCGGCGTCGGGAACGCCCGAGACCCCGGCGAGGTAGGGGTTGACGGCGAGCGCGAGCTGCTCGACGAGGCCCCTCCCCGGGAGGCGGAGGCCGCGGCGGGGTGCGATGAACCCGTTCGCGATGCCCTCGCTTGTGATCTCCCGGTTCGGCCCGTCGAGGGCCTGGCCGTCGCCGATGATCCCGAGGAGCGCGAGCCCCGCGAGATCCCGGTTGTCTCCCATGCGCTGGGCGACGATGTAGGCCGCACCAGCCGCCGAGAGATTCCGGTCGCCGTCGATCCCGGCGAGGTGCGGGTTGACGTGGTAGTCGCCCTCGAAGTGGGGCAGGTGGTGGTCCACCACCATCACGTCGCCGGGGAGATCCGAGAGTGCTGATCCGAAGTCGCAGAGGAGCACGCTGCCGTCGTGAGGTACGTCGGCCGTGGTGATGCCTGAGCGGATCCTCAGCCGGAACTGTCCGCCCTCGCGGAACATAGCGTGGCAGAGGATCGATGCGGCGGCTATACCGTCCGCATCATGGTGCGCCAGCACCTCCACAAACTCCTGCTCGAGCAGGTGACCGGCGAGGCCTGCAGCAGCGGCGTCAAGCGACATGGATCATCAGCGGGTGAGCAGGATCTCCGCAGTCTCCGGTTTGTAGGTCCAGCCTTTCGGCATCCGTCCGGACCTGACGTAGTACTTGACCAGCCTGCGCACCTTGGACTCGGCGATCTGCAGCTGCCGGGTGTTGTGCACGTCCTTCTTGTTCTCCGCAAGGTGCTTCCTTATCCCGAGCGCCTTCTGCATCAGGTTCCGGAGATCTTCGGGGATCTCTGATTCAAGGCCCTTCTCGCGGAGGATCTCGTTTACACGCTTGCCGGTGGCGAGCTTGACGTCAGGGACAGCGTACCTGTCCCGCAGCGCAAGGCCAATCTGACTGGTCGACATGCCGTCTTTGCGGAGATCGACGATGATCTTCTCGATCTCCGTTACGTCCGTGTTGGACCACTCGGGTGCTTCCTTCCGGTATGGTCGGACGGAACTACTGGTTCCACGGCGCCGAGCGTACATTCTTGCCATTCATACACCTCCGTTAGATATACTATGTTAAGTCCAGAAAAGAGTCCTTTATCTGACTAATCTCTGTAATCCCGAGCCCTTGCGGGCCGTGCTTCCGGGAGCACGTCGGACTTACCATAGCCAGCACATATGGTGCTGCATCATATTCTCCGGGAGGCGTCTTAAGGGTATCGGGCGGG
>JAENZF010000122.1 GCA_016841385.1 Methanobacteriota archaeon
GCCGGCGCGGCCGAAGACCTCCACGGTGCCGCCGCTCATGCCCTTCCTGCCGCCGCGGTACCCCGACGCACAGTAGTCGGCGGCGTCGCCCCTGCAGAGGATGGTCCCCCCCGCCATCTCTCTTCCAAGCCAGCCGTCGGCGTTGCCGTGGACCTCGATGGTCCCGCTGCTCATGAAGTTGCCGCAGTGCATCCCGATATCGCCGAGAACGGTGATCTTCCCGCCGTCCATGTACTCGCCAACCCTTTTCAAGCGGAACGCATCCCCCGAGAGGACGACCTCGACATCCTCCGCCCGGTCGGCATCGCCCTCCACCGAGACCGAGAAAACCTCGTCGAGCCTGAGTTCCCGGTTCCCCCGCCAGACTGCAAGGTCGGTGCCGGCAACGAAATTCTTCGGGACAATCGACTCCGCCTCGATGGGAATGAACGATTTCGCGGCGGGTTTCATGGCGAGCGTGACCTTCATATATCCGCCTCCGTCTCGATGCACCGGTTCCGGTTCAGGTACTCCTCCTGCACCGGGTAGTTCCTCATCCGGACCGTGTAGTAGCGGTCGAACTTCTCGATGAAGTCAGGGTCTTTTCCCATATCATAAGCCTCCGAAACCTTCGGGCTGACCCAGAACGTGGCGTTGCTCCCGTCGACCAGGCACTCGCCCCTCCGGGCGACGACCCTGCCCCGCTTGATCGTGTACTCGGTCCGGCTGAACGCATCGACCACTTTGCGGTAGTCGACCGACGGGTCGACCTCGTCGATCCGGAGCGGGTAGATGGCGACGTCCGCATCGGCACCCGGCCCGAGATGGCCTTTCCCGAGGTCCTGGATCCCGAGCGCCCTCGCCTGGCCGGCCCGGGTCATCACCGCGATCTCGTACCAGTCCAGTTCCCGCTCGATCGCCGGGAGGGGCACCCGTGACGCGGTATCGGGGTGGATTGTGGCGAACTCGGCGTCGCGGCATCTCTTGCTCATCAGGAGGCCGATGATCTCCGGGTAGCGGACGAACGGCGCACCATTCGGGTTATCCGTCGTGAGCAGGCACTGCCAGGGGCTCTTCGTGAGGAGCGCGAGCTCTAACCCGATCGCCCACATGATCGAGTTGACCAGGTTCTTGCGCCGGTACATGACCGGGATGATCCCGGAGCCGGTCTCGAGCTCCACGTCGTGGTTGCTCCACTTCTCGTGGTGGAGGCGGTAGAGGTTGAACTCCATCGGCCCGTCGGCGGTCATCGTCGTCGTCCGACCAAACATCACCTGCCCCATGTCCATGACGATCTGCGGGCGCATGTTGACGAAGTTTGCAATCGGCTCGCTCTTCGAGCAGATATCTCTCCAATCCGACCCGCCGTAGGCGTGGAACTGGACGTGGGTGGCATACAGCGTCTGTCTCTTCGGATTCAGGTCCGGTATGAGGCCGAGGGACCCGAGCGTGCAGGTATAGTTCCCGGGAGTCCCCAGATTATTGCAGTGGAGGTGGACGGAGTGCGGGAGGTGGAGGAGCTCGTTCGCCTCGACGATCGACCGGATGATCTCTGCGGGCGTCACCTCGAAGTAGGGCACCGGATCCCTGATGCACGAGACGTTCTTGCCCCACTGCCAGGCCTCGGTGCCGCCGGGGTTCGTGAGTTTTATGGCAAACCCCTTCACCGCACGGAGCGTCCAGGCGATGATGGCCGCAACCCTCTTCGTGTCGCCGTCGCGGATCGCCTCCATGATCCCCCAGTTCCCGTCGAAGAGGACGTTTGCCATCGTGTCCTGGAGCGGGGTGTAGAGGAACTCCTCGTGGGTGTGGCGGGCCTCGAGCGGCGCCATCGCGCCCTCGAGCAGGGTGGTGTAGCCCATCACGCTGTAGCGATAACTGTTGCCGTAGGTGGTCGGGACGCTGTAGCCGGACGTGGCGTGCATCGGCCCGCGCCGGGGCGTCCTCCCCGCTCGCATATCCTCGGGGCTCATGTACCGCCCAAAGTTCACCTTCGTCCCGCAGATATGGGTGTGCGAATCGACCCCGCCCGGCAGGGTGAGCATGCCGTGGGCGTCGATCACCTCCGCCGCACCGCTCACCTCCTCGACGATCCTGCCGTCGCGGATGGCGATATCCATCGTCTCGGCGTTGATGCCCCGGAGGGGGTCGATCACGCAGGCGTTCCTGATCAGGAGCTCGCTCATTGTCCTTTCGCCTCCTGCATCAGGGCGTACATCCGGGAGAGGACCTCCCTGTCGGAGGGATAGTCGGTGGAGAGGACCCTCCTCGTCCGGATAGGCACCCCGTCCATCCGGTAGGCCGTCCCCTCCGCATCAATGCCGGTCACCGCCACCGGGATCTGGACGTTGCAGAACGCGGTGGTGGCGTTCGGGTAGGGGTCGAGCTGGACCACCGGGATCTCGGCGAGATGTTCGAGACACCGGCGCGGGAAGTGGGCGGCCGGGTCGCTCCCGACGATCAGCGCCGCGTCGCACTCCTTCCGCGCCAGGATATCCACCGCCGTCGTCTCCCCGGGGTTGTAGAAGGCGATCCCCCGGGAGAAGTCGATCCCGAAGGGGTAGCCGGTCATCCAGGTGTTCACTTCGTTGGACCCGTAGACGTTGTAGTGGCCCCGCATCGCCGAGATAGTAAACTTCGTGTGCCGGCTCAGCTCCGAGACGAGTTCGATGGCGTTTCGGATGTTCTTATACTTCCCCCGGGTCATCGTGAGCCCGAGCCCGAAGTAGACCGCCCCGAACTTCGCCCCTTTGCAGAGGTTTGCCACCCGGACGAGCTGCTCCCGGGTGACGCCCGCGACCGTCCGCGGGATCGTCTCCGTCTTTCCCTGGACGATAGCCCGGAGCGCGGAGAGGACCGCATAGTCTCCGCCGGGTTTGATCTGCACGAACTCGTCGGCGATGTTCGCGGTCTCGGTCTTCCGGACATCGATGACAATCACCTTCCGGTCGCGGAAGGCGTTCTCGAGGAAGAACCCTTCCGCGTAGCGCGTGTACCGGGAGAGGTGGCGGGGGTGGGCGTCGATCGGGTTCGACCCCCAGTAGATCACGAGATCCGCCCGGTTCTTCACCACCCCGAGCGTGCATCCCGGATGCCCGACCTCCTGGATGGCAAGGATCGACGGCCCGTGGCAGACCGAGGACGTGTTGTCGATGACGCCCCGCACGAGCTCGGCCATGTGCACCCCCACGCACTGGGCCTCCCCGTGGGTGCCGCTCCACCCGTAAAGGAGCGGGCGCTCGGCTGAGAGGAGCATATCGGCGGCATACCGGATCGCCTCTTCACAGGTGATATCCTTCCATTCGTTCCCGTCGCGCAGGATCGGGCCTTTCAGCCTCTCCTCGCCCATGAACTTCTTCGTGCCGAGTTCGCAGGCGTTCGTCACGGCGATCACCCTGCCCTCCTCCACTTCCACCTCGATGTCGTCGCAGAGGCATCCGCAGAAGGGGCAGACCGCGTCCTTAACGATCATAAGCAAGGCCTCCCAGGTCTTCCATCAGTTCGTGAACCCTCTTCGGCTCTTCGTCCGTCGGTTCGATCTCCACCTCGTGCGACTTGAAGTCCGGCATCCCGGTGGAGTGGGTATCGGCAGCGACGATGTGGTTTGCATACGGTCCGTACGGCACAAAGACAGTGCCCATCTCCACCTCAACCGATGCGGACGCCCGCATGACGACCTCTCCCGAGGGCCCGGTCACCCTGACGGTATCCCGGTCGGCAAGCCCGAGTTCCAGCATATCGAACTCGTGCATGAAACAGGTCGAGGTCTCCTCCGCGTAGGCGGCAGAGGTCTTGTGCTCGACGGTCACACCCTGGTTCACCGTCCGCCCGGTGATCATCAGAAACGTCATGCCTCCGCCTCCTCCCCCTGCACCCCTTCCACCATGCGGGCGACCCTGATTGCACGGTTCGGGCAGTTGTTCTCGCAAGTCTTGCACCCCGTACACTTCTCCTCGTGGAGTATCGTTACCCGACCGCCCTCGATCCGCATGATCACCTCGTCGCTTGCGGATGTCCCGGTCCCCGCAAGCTGAGGGTCTATCTGCCGGTTGACCGGGCAGGAGACGCAGCAGTTCCCGCACCGCATGCAGAGGTTGTCGTCGACCTCTAAGCGGTACCACGAAGAGAACGCCGTTTTGTCACGATAGGTGACGTCGAGTATCCGCCCGCTCGCAAGGACGCCCTCGGGGCACGCCTCGACGCAGAGGCCGCACCGGATGCAGTGGCCCGGGTAAATCTCGGGTTCCCACCGGTCCTTGTGCCGGAGGACCGCGATGGCGCCGGGCGCCGGACAGATCATCATGCAGGTGAGGCATTCCGTGCACTCCTTACCGGTCAGGGACGGGTAGTCCTTGAAGTAGGGGGGGCTGACCAGCGGCGCGGTCTTTACGAAGAAGAAATCTTTTAGCCATTCCGGCCGGAGGAACTCCCGCACGTAGTAGATGATCGATCGCATATCCTCACCTCTCGTTGCACGCGACGCAGGGGTCGCTGCTGATGAACGTCGACGTCACGTCCGCTATCGACGTGACATCTTTGATCATCGAATGGGCGCAGGCCTCGATGTTCATGATCGACGGCGTCCGGATCGCGATATCGAGCACCCTGCCGTACTCGTCGGTCTTAATAGAGTAGGTCAGCTCGCCCCGGGGAGCTTCGCCGCTGTACGAGGCCTCGCCCGCCTTGCAGAGGCCGCCGCCCCGGATAGGGCCGTCGGGGAGGGTTTCTATGCACTTCCGGATCAGGTCGATGCTCTGGAAGACCTCCTGGAACCGGACCATGACCCGGGCGAAGTTGTCGCCCTCGGTCCGGGTAATCTGCTCAAACCCAAGCGCCTGGTAGGTAGGGTGGCGGAGGCGCAGGTCGCACTCCGGGACACCGCTCGCCCGGGCCGTGGGGCCGACGGTGTGAGACCGGATAGCCTCTTCGCGGCTCATGAACCCGATCCCCTTGCTCCGCAGCGCGATTAAGGGGCCGGTCTCAAAGATCCGGACATGCCGCTTCATCTCGTCCTCCACCTTTGCGAGATCGGCAAGCATCGCTGCTGCGTCCTCCGGCAGGAGGTCGAACCTGACCCCGCCGGGGATCATGTAGGCGGTGTTGATCCGCGAGCCCGTGATCCGCTCGAGGTTGTCGAGCACGATCTCCCGGGTGTTCAAGAGATACATCGCGAGCGTCTCGTGCTCGATCGTGTAGCAGTAGGAGAAGTTCGCGAGGATATGGCTTGCTATCCGGTCGAGTTCGTTCACGACGACCCGGAGGTATGCCGCCCGCGGTGGGACCGCTATCGCGCTGATCTCCTCCATCGTCTCGATGAAGACCATGTTGTGGACGACCGAGCAGATGCCGCAGACACGTTCCGCAAGGAACATCACCTCCTGCCAGGGCCGGCCCCGCATGATCCGCTCGATCCCTTTTTTCATGTAGCCGAGTTCGAGCTCGACCTTGAGCACCCGCTCGCCCGCCGTCTCGCACTTGAGGCGGACAGGCTCTTTCCAGCAGGGGTGGACCGGGCCGAGCGGGATGGATACGTCGACGGTCTTCTTCATGGCTGTTTCTCCTCGTAGTCCTTGAATATTATCGGCGCGACCGAGAGTATGGCATTCAGTATCTCCGTCGGGCGGGGCGGGCAGCCCGGCACCTGTGCGGCGATGGGTATGTACTTCTCGACAGGCGGGCTCGTCAAGGTACCCCTCCGGGCATAGACGCACCCCGATATCGGGCAGTTCCCGATGGCGACGGCCACCTTCGGCTCCGGGATCTTATCCCAGATGTCGCGGAGTTTGTCCACCCACTGGGGTGTCACCGAGCCGATGACCAGGAGGACGTCGGCCTCCCGGGGGTTGTTGTGGACGTAGATGCCGTACTGCTCGATGTCGTAGCGCGGCGCAAGGCAGGCAAGCACCTCGATGTCGCAGCCGTTGCACGACCCGACGTCGACGTAA
>JAENZF010000123.1:0-3119 GCA_016841385.1 Methanobacteriota archaeon
TACGGCAAATCGCTGATCCTGGAGAGCCCCACCGAGTTTCACCCGGTCCTGCATTTCTACTTCACCGATGCCCTCGCCCACATCGACTTCACCCTCGGCATCCTGGCCTACAACTACATGTCGCCCCGGAATATCATGAGCATGGAGTATATGCGGTGGCGCCTGAATGAGGAGAAGGTCGGCGAGCGGGCACACTTCCCCGGGTTCATCAACTGGCTCAAGACCGAGCACCCGGAGAAGTTCGAGACCCTCCCGATGCTCTGGAGCGGTGTCTACGACAGCGACGATCCCGCCCAGTACCGGAGTTTCCGGATCGTACTCAACCCCGACGACAAGAGTCCAATCCCGGCCGATTACCTCTCGACGTTCGTCGACGAGTTCTTCGACCCGAAGTTCGTCAAACAGCTCTATGGGGCCTCGGCGCTCGCCCGGCTCTTCGACGAGTACGTACAGAACAGATCTGCATAAGGAGACCACGTATGGATGTTGCCCGACTCACTTCATCGCTTATCCGGATCAGGAGTGAGAACCCGCCGGGGAGTACGGCCGACCTGGTCGCATTCATCGGAGAGTTCCTCGACTCGCTCGGGGTGAAGAACCGCATCGTCTCCCATCCGGGCGGCCGGGACAACCTCATCACGACTGAGGCGGACCCCCGGCTCCTCCTCTGCGGCCACGTCGACGTTGTCCCCGCCATCCCCGACGACTGGACGTACGACCCCTGCAGCGGCGAGGTTGCCGACGGCTACGTCTGGGGGAGAGGTGCCACCGACATGAAAGGGGGGTGCGCCGCCCTCCTCATCGCCTACCGGGACCTCGTCGAGAGCGGGGTGGAGCCGAAGGCGCAGTTCGCCTTCGTCTGCGACGAGGAGACCGGCGGGGAGCACGGCATCCGGTCGCTACTCGCACAGGACCTGCTCCTGCCCCGCGACTGCCTGATAGCCGAACCGACACCGGCGATGAGCCCGGCGGTCGGCCAGAAAGGCCTCTACCGGGTCGACCTATCCTTCCGCGGCAGGCCGGGCCACAGCTCCCTCTATCCCCTGGTCGGGAAGAGCGCCGTCATGGCGGCGTTCGACCTGGTCGGCTATCTGCGGGAGGTCCACGCGCACCCGTTCCCCGTCACCGAAGACCTGCAGCCCCTCGTCGAACAGTCCGCCCGGGTCTTCCGCGACGTCTTCGGGATCGAGGGAGGGGACGAGATCCTGACAAGGGTGATGTTCAACCCGGGGCGCATCGAGGGAGGGGAGAAGGCGAACATCGTGGCGGAGCAGTGCCGGATGGAACTCGACATCCGGGTGCCGTGGGGATGCTCCCTCGACGAACTGAAGAAGAACATCGCCGAACACGCCCCGGACGCCGAGATACGCGAGATGGACGTCGCCGAACCGACCCTGACGCCAACGGACGCCCGGGTTGTCCGGACGGTCTCTCGCGAGGTGGAACGGGTCTACGGGACGGTGATGCCGTTCCTCCAGTGGGCTGCAAGCGACGCGAAGTACCTCCGTGATAAGGGTTTCGACGTCGTGGAGTACGGGCCGGGGGAGATCCCCACGCTGCACGCGGTGGACGAGCGGGTTAGCGTGGGGCAGCTTGAGAAGGCGGTGGATGTCTACCGGGGCGTGATCAGGGCGTACTCTCTGTGAGCGGGCATCCGGGTCCCTGCAAACCATTTTTCTTGAAGGAGGAACCCTCCCGATTTTCGGGACGGCCCCCCCATTTTATGCTCCCCTCCACGTGTAGTGCCTGTTCGCCGCATAGTTCCAGGCAAACGCGATGAGTATTCCCGCCAGGTTTGCGATGAGGTAGTAGACCCCGGCAACATCCGCGAGGAGGTAGAGGATGCCCACATTAATGACGAGCCCGCCCATCGAGACCGCCTGGAACGACCAAAACCGCTGGAGATTCCGCCCGAGCCTGAGGTCGCGTGCGGATTTAAACGTCCAGATGTCGTTCCAGACGAAGTTATTCACGATCGAGAGTTCGATCGCGATCGCAGCGGAGACGAGGTAGTAGAGGCCGGCAACCTCGGTCAGGGCGTAGAGGAGCCCCATGTTGACGAGGATCCCGGAAGACCCGACGAGCCCGAACCGGACGATCTTCTCCCACTCCCGCGAGACCGGCCCGGCCCGGCGCGTCATCGAGTAGCGGACGATACCGGCGCACTGCCGGAGGTAATCGGTCACGGTGTCCGGCCGCAGTTTGCTCTGCCCTTCCTCACGGTCCTTGAAGACGAACGGGATCTCAGTAAACGAGTCCCACCGGCCCTTGCCGAGGACCTCCATCAGGATCTTGTAGCCCCGCGGCGCAAGTGGAGCGCCGGAAACGACTTCGCGGCGCACGGCAAAGAACCCGCTCACGGGATCGGTGACCTCCGGGAAGAGTATGCGCCCGAACACCGTTGCCCCGAGCGATATGAGCCTTCGTGCGAGCGGCCAGTCCTCGATATCCCCGCCCTGCATGTACCTGCTCCCGATGGCGATGTCCGCACCGCCCCGTATCGCCTCGTAGAAGCGGGGGATGAGCTCCGGCGGGTGCGAGAAGTCGGCGTCGATGACGAGGAGGATATCCGAGCGCGCCGCCCCGAACCCCTCGACGACCGACTGAGAGAGACCGTGGTCCTCGCCCCGCACGATCAGCCGTACGTTGTCTCTTTTGCCGGCGATCTCCTGCACGATCCCGATCGTGCGGTCTCTCGAGTCGTCGTCCACCACCAGGACCTCGCCGTGGATGCCGCTCCACGACAAGACCCCGTTGACCGCATCGATGATCGCGGCGATATTCGCCTCCTCGTTGAAGGTCGGGACGATCACCGAGAGATCGTAGGCGTCAGCCATTGTGCTCTCCCTCTAGGCCGATACGAAGAGGTAGATTCCCGTATACTGCCCGGAAAACTGCGTGTTTTCTTCGACCCAATCCATTGCATCCCCCGAGGGGTTCGCGGCGAAGATATCGGGGGTCACCACATAGAACGCACGCCGATCGGGGTACCGGTCGCGGATCGCCGCGAGGCCTTCCCCGGTCGTTGCCCCGATCTCAAGGGTCCGGTCGGTCGCGTTGCTGTAGTAGTAGTCGAGCGGCTGCGCCATGTAGGACGGCAGCACGACGACGAGATCCCC
>JAENZF010000123.1:3219-5843 GCA_016841385.1 Methanobacteriota archaeon
GGACGAGGTCCTCGCCAGGAAGAGGTCGATCGTAACGATGAACAGAGGAAGGCTTGCGGCGGTAAAAGCGATCAGCGCGAGGACCGGGTTTCTCACGTTCCGGATCTCGCCGGCGCGGGTGACGAAGGCGTGGAGGATGAGGACGGCGACCGGCACGATGACGTAGAAGTGCATCCAGAAGGCGACTGCGGAGAAGAGCCCGAAGAGGACCCAGGAACGGACCCCGTCCGACCGGCTCGCTCTCACGTAGAAGAGGAGTGCCAGGGAGAAGAAGAAGAGCATCGGGGCGTATGCCCGGGCTTCCTGGGAGTAGAATATGTGAAAGGGCGAGAACGCGAGGAGGGCGGCGGCGATGAGCCCGACGTTTTTGTCCCGGAACTCCTCTCCGATGAGGTATACGACCGGGATCGTCAGGATACCGAGGAGGGCGGGGAGAGACCGGAGCACGAACTCGCTCTCCCCGAAGAAGAGCATTCCGTGCTCCAGCCAGTAGAAGAGCGGCGGGTTGAACTCTCCCCCGACCGTGCTCTCCCAGATGCCGGTGAGCGATTGCCGGGCGAACTCCAGGGTCGCGGCCTCGTCGAGCCAGAGCGAGTTGTTTCCAAGGTTGTAGAGCCGCAATAAGGCGCCGATACCGGTCAGACCTATGAGGATCAGGAGATACCCGTTCCGGTTCAGGGGCGTTAGATCGTTTTCCGGAGTGGCATGCCGGGTTTTTGCGCTCGCATCAGGGTTGCTGCCGGCATCCGGAATAGGCGTATCGGCGTCTGTTGGCTGGTTCTTCTGTCTCCCCGGTACTTTCATCGGCCAGGCGATAGGTACAAATGTCCGATAAAAAGGTTCCTGCACTGCAGAGGGTTCCGCGAATGTACGATCGATCTCTCCCGGGAGTGTCTCATGAAGGGTCTACTTTTCCGATCCCGCTGTGCAGCTTCTGGAATTATACCGCGAAATCAGGTCGGCTTCCAATTATATTTCTGCTGGCTGATATCTATTGTATATAATTTTTCTCCGAGTATTCAAGAGTAAAAACATAAATATCTCTCTGCATAATCCCTCTACGGTGACCAGGGTGTATAAATCGTTCTTTGTAGGTGCAGTGATGATCCTTGTCCTCGCATCCGCCGGGTGCACGGAGTTGCCGCCAGGGGGAGAAGGCGGCTGGTCCGGCCTCCTTTCGTCGGAGCCGGAGGAGACGCCGGGGGGGCCGGACGACGGCCCGGGGTACCTGACGCCGGCGACCCCGTATCCCACTGCAACGAAGGGTATTGCCGGCCCCACGCTCAGCAGGCCGCCGGAGACCGCGCCGACGCAGGACCCCTATGTGACGCTCTACAACAGGACGACGCAGTTCAATCTCACGCACTCGACGGATGCCTACTCGTTTAACCTGACCGCGCCCCCGCTCATCATCGAGTTCGACGTGGAGCCGAAGATGATCACGCGGGAGAAGTATACTACAAGCGATTACGGCAGCAAAAAGGACATAGTCGTCAAGCAGACCTACCCGAGCGAGGACTCGTGGTTTACGGTGACCGTCAGGGACCGGGAGTCCGGCGAGATCGTGGCCGAGGACGGGTTCGGGAAACTCCTCGGTACGGACACCCACAAAAGGGTCTTCGTGGGCCGGATGGGGGACTTCCTGATCGAGCTCTCCGGAAACGAGGTGACGGTGCATGTGCTGATGCGTGCGGGGGGCATATAGGCCCGCGCGTACCGCCGGGACACGCCGGAGATCGGGTTTTATTCCGGGCGAGTCCCGGACACTGCAGCCCTCTCCATGGCGCTCCAATCATCCGGTGAGCAATCCTTTTTAACCAGGACAACCTAGTTATTAGGGGAAAGGCACTTATTCTCGTGTCCCGGTAGGGTAGTGGATATCCTAGAAGCCTGCGGAGCTTTTGACCCGGGTTCAAATCCCGGCCGGGGCGTTTTGTTTTTCGATCCGGATTCTATTATCGCGTAACTTCCCTATAGGGCACCGGGGGTCCGGTATTCATGCCGGCCTACACGGTATCCGGTTCGCCCGGTCTTCATGGGTATGTCGTGCCCGCAGGTGCGGCGATTCCGTCCGGCCATACTTTTATCAGCACTGCAAAGAGGGAGACCCGTATGACCGAGCAGAGTCGCCCCCCGTTGCCGCCGTTCACGTACGAAACAGCGGTGCAGAAAGTCCGTATGGCCGAGGACGCCTGGAACTCCCGCGATCCCGTGAAAGTGTCGCTGGCGTACAGCCCCGACAGCGTCTGGCGCAACAGAGCGGAGTTCATGACCGGCCGCGAGGAGATCGTCGAGTTCCTGCAGCGGAAGTGGGCGAAGGAACTTGATTATCGCCTGATCAAGGAGGTCTGGGCATTTTACGAGGCGCGCATCGCCGTGCGGTTCGCGTATGAATGGCACGACGACTCGGGGAACTGGTTCCGCTCCTACGGGAACGAGAACTGGGAGTTCGACCGGCAGGGGCTGATGCGCATTCGCCATGCCAGCATCAACGACCTGCCGATCACCGAGGGAGAGCGGAAGTATCGCTGGCCGCCGGGCCGACGTCCCGACGATCATCCAGGACTCTCCGACCTGGGGTTGTAGCCTTCACGGAATCGTATCTGGCGGGAACCGGAGCGGCA
>JAENZF010000124.1 GCA_016841385.1 Methanobacteriota archaeon
CCGGACTGACCGTGCTGACCCTCGGCGGGAACCTGCTCGGCCTGGTCCTCGGCGCTCCGGAAGGTCTCCTCCCTCTCCCCGCCCTCCCGCTCAGCATCCCGATCATCCTCGCAAGCTACTGGTATCCGCGGCGCGGCATCCTCTTCTCCGTGTGCCTCGCGGCCGTCTATGCCGTCACGGTCTTCCTCCTCTCCCCGTCCGCTCCGCTGTTTGCTCTCACCATCCTCCCCCGTGCGGTCTTCCTCGTCCTCGTCGGCGGCGTGGTCGCGCTCCTCTCAACGAGACTCCGGGAGTCCGAGCAGCAGATGAACCAGATCATCGAGTTTCTGCCCGATGCGACCTTTGCCATCGACCGCGAGGGGAAGGTCATCGCCTGGAACCGCGCGATCGAAGAGATGACCGGGGTGAAGAAGGAGGCCATGCTCAACCGGGGGGACTACGAGTACGCAGTGCCCTTCTACGGCGAACGGCGGCCGCTGCTTGCAGACCTGGTCCTCCAGGGCGACCCCGAGGCAGGATACCCGTCGGTCAGGAGAGTGGGGAACGTCCTCGTCTCGGAGACCTCTACCCCCCATCTCAGGAGCGGGCGGGGAGCACACATCAGGTTCGCAGCGACCGCGCTTCTCGACCGAAACGGAGGGGTCGCCGGAGCCATCGAGTCCATCCGGGACGTCACCGACGAAGTCATGACAGGGGCTGCGCTTCAGAACGCCGGCCGCCAGCTCAACACCCTCTCGGGGATCCTGCGCACCGATCTCTCGAACCGGCTTGCGGTCCTGTACGGGCATCTCTCGGTGGGCGTGATGAAGTTCGACGATCCCGATGTCCTCTCCTTCATCGATGACCTGCACGACGCCGCAAACGGTATCTGGCGGCAGATAGAGATCTCACGCGAGTTCCGCGATATCGGGACATCGCCACCGGCGTGGATCCCCGTACAGCAGACAGTCAGGGAAGCGGCCGGCGCCCTCTCCTTCGGGACCGTCTCTCTCGAAGCATGGACGGAGCGGCTCGAGGCCTTCGCCGACCCTCATCTGGAAACGGTCTTCTCCCACCTCTTTGAGAACGCCCTCGCTCCGGCTGCGGGGGTGACCCGGATCGTCGTCACCTACCACCTGCGCCCCGACGGGTGTGCAATCATCGTCGAGGACGACGGGACCGGCATCCCCGACGCGGAGAAGGAGGGGCTCTTCATCCAGAAGGCGGAGGGTTACGGGCACGGGCTCTTCCTCGCCCACGAGATACTCGCCATCACCGGGATCGCAATCCGCGAGACCGGAAGTTTCGGAGTGGGAGCGAGGTTTGAGATCCTTGTGCCGTCCGAAGGATACAGAATTATCTAGGTGATTGGAATGATGACTGCGGTTCTTCCAGAGACTGAGCCTAAGGCGGCCGGAATCCGGCCGGAGGTCCGTGAACTCAAGAGCGCAGAGTTCCCTGCTGCGGACAAGGTCTGGCGCGATTACCACGGTATGACCGGTGATCCCGACCGGGACAGGATCTTCGCGGTCTTCCTCGCAGGGAGGATCGTCTCCATTGCCCGGTGCCGCCGGCACCCCGACGGTGTGGAGGTCGACGGCGTCTTCACGCCCGAGGCCCATCGCGGCAGGGGGTATGCCCGTATGGCAGTGAGCACTCTTGTCGTAGCCTGCCACAACGACGAACTCTTTATGTACGCGGTCGAGAGCCTCGCCCGGTTTTACGCGGAGTTCGGGTTTATATCGATACCGGAACGCGACCTCCCGCCCGGCATCCGGGAACGCTACACCTGGGCGGTGGGGAATCTGGAGGGCGCGGAGGTTCGGCCGATGCACCGGAGAGCGGGACTGTAGGGCCGGGCGTTCTCCGACACCGCAGGGTTTCCGGTGCAGAAGCGGCCTTGCTTTCAGCAACCAGGAGGGGGGATACAGGCACAATTCTTATCCTCCAGCGATCAGAGAGTACTCAAAAGAGGGAGCAGACAGCGATGGCAGACGTCTATTTCGCGAATCTCAGGGCAAGGAGCCACCGGGAGAGCAAAGTACAGAAGATCCGCCGCCTCTTTGATGCGGCCGGATTTGGCGAGGTGGTCCGGCCCGGGGATCTTGCGGCCGTCAAACTGCACGTCGGGGAGCGGGGGTGCGACACCTACCTGCACCCGGTCTTTGCCCGGCAGGTGGTCGATAAGGTGAAGGAGCGCCGAGCGCACCCGTTCATCACCGATACCGGCACCCTCTACGCGGGGAGCAGGGCCGACGCCATCAGGCATACCATCACTGCCATCGAGCACGGTTTTGACTACGCAGTCGTCGGCGCCCCGGTGATCGTCGCCGACGGCCTCGCAGGCGGGTACTGGCGAGAGGTCGCCGTCGACGCCGGCCATTTCCAGAGCGTCCGGATCGCCGGGAACATCCTCGACGCCGACAGTATGATCGTCCTCTCGCACGTCAAAGGCCACGACCTCGCCGGGTTCGGCGGGGCGATCAAGAACCTGGCGATGGGCTGTGCCCCGCCCTCCGGAAAGGCGGAGCAGCATGCCGGCCGGCCGCTCCTGGAGAGGGAACGGTGCGTCGGGTGCGGCAGGTGCACCCAGGTCTGCCCGCAGGCGGCGATGACGCTTGTCGACGGGCGGGCGCAGTTCAACCCGGAGCACTGCGTCGGGTGCGGCGACTGCATGCGATCCTGCGAGGCGGGAGCGATCGAGTTCGACTGGACGACGGAGATCCGGCCGTTCCTTGAGAGGCTCTGCGAGTATGCCCTCGGCGCTGTCCGCGGTAAATCCGGGAGGGTGGGCTACATCAATTTCCTCCTCAACATCACCCCCGACTGCGACTGCGTCCCCTGGAGCGACGCGGCGATCGTCCCCGACATCGGGATCCTCGCTTCCACCGACCCGGTTGCGATCGACCACGCAAGCCTCGACCTCGTCAACAGCGAGCTCGGGTTTGCCCGGACACACCTTGCGCAGAACCTCGCTCCCGGGGAAGACAAGTTTAAGGGGGTCTGGGACTACACGGACGGCAGGTACCAGATCGCCTACGCTGCCCGGATCGGGCTTGGCGATGCCTCTTACCGGCTGATCGAGGTGTGAGGTCAACTACCCCGCGCCTGTTGGACGGGGCTTGTAACTATGTCAGAGACACGCTACATGCGGCTGGTTGACGGGCAGCCTACTCAGGCAAGATGTACCTGCCTGAGCGATGTTGCGAGCGGCATTGAGGTCAGCATGGAGTTGGAACCCGCATTTCCGGCATCGGAACGACGAACCTTCACGGTTTCCCTTATAGGTATGCCCGCACGCGGAGCACTTCTGCGAAGTGTACCGGGCGTCCACCAGGAGAACCTGTTTCCCCAGAGCCTCGGCTTTGTACCGGAGGAACTGTTCGAGTTCGTAGAACGTCCAGGAGTTCAACTTCCGGTTGAACGATCTACTGCGTCGCTTCTGAACGCGGATCTTGCTCAGATCTTCCAGAGCGAAGACTGTGTAATCGGAACTGACAATCTGCTTCGATATACAATGGTTGGCATCAGTCACAAACCGTCTTTCCCGCCGGGCAATCTTGCGGAGTTTCCGCTTTGCCGCTCGGGTGCCTTTGGACTGCAACTCCTTGCGAAGATGCGCGTACTTTGCTCGCGTATTCTTGACATGCTTGGAGTTGAAAAAGGTGTTATTGGAGCAGACCGCGACGTTCACGATCCCTCGATCAATTCCCAGAACCCTAATTTCCTTTACCGGCTTGACATCAGGATGCTCCATCGAGATGTGGAGATAGAACACTCTCTTCTTTCGATCACACGAGAGTGTCGAAGAAGTAACGGTCCAGGAAAGGTACTGGCGATGATACTCCGAGATCGGGAATGCCGCTTTGATCCGTCCTTTGACCGATGCAATGGTGGCGATGCCGTGGATCAGATTCACCGTGATGACCCGCTGGTTATACCGCATAGCGGCGAGCGGCTTTCGTTCTGGCACGGTCTTACACTTGACGGCTTTCAGGGCTTCACAAGCGCAATCTCGCGCACCTTGCACCAGAGAGGATGGAAGATCAGGAACAGCCTCACGAACAGCCTTGTACGTTGCCTTGTGGTTCTCCACCTTGTTCCACGTATGGTTCTCAAAACCCCACTGTGCGGAAGTAGAGAACGCCGTGGTGTAGGCTCTCATCGTATCGAGGAGAGCAGGCGGGCCGCCACCGGGCAACTGAAGTTTGAACGTGATTGTCCTAATCACATTCATATATTAACCCCATTGGGCGAAAAACTCATCGGAGGTGACGGGCAATTCCCCCCACTCTGAAGGGTGGGGGCCCCTTGCCCATTTAGATGACGACCGGAAAAGTACTGCTGCTCTGCGGGAGTCCCCGGCTCGAGGGGAACACCGCACAGGTGCTCAGGGAGTGCGCAAAGGTCCTTGAGCGCGAGGGTATCGAGACCGAGACCGTGCTGCTTGCGGAGATGCGCATTCTCTCATGCACCGCCTGCGGACTCTGCAGTGGGGGAGAGTGCGCCCTCGATGACGGCTTGAACGAGATCATCGCGAAAATCCGGGAGGCGGACGGGTTCATCGTCGGCACCCCCGTCTACTTCGGGACCGCACGGGGCGACGTCATGTCGGCGCTGCAGCGGATCGGGATGGTCTCGATGTCGTCGGATTCGTTCCTCTCCCGGAAGGTGGGCGGTCCGATCGCCGTGGCGCGGCGGGGCGGGCATACCGCCACGCTCCAGGAGATGCTGATGTTCTTCCTCATCAACGACATGATCGTGCCGGGCTCGACCTACTGGAACATGGTCTTCGGGCGAGCGCCGGGGGAAGCCCTGAACGATGAGGAGGGAATAGGGGCAGTCCGGCGGTTCGCCGAGAACGTGGCGTTCCTTATCAGGAAGCTGCGCTGAAGCGCAGCGGATCTTCTACCCGAACTGCACGCGTTTGGAGGTGAGCGACAGCATCTCCCCGGCCCTCCCGGGGAAGAACCTTTTTCGTCCTTCACGGAAGAGGGATCAGCATGGATCTTTCGTCTGAGGCGATCAGCCCGGATGTCGCGGATACGGCACCGCTGACCCGGCGGGAGATCGCCGATCTCCTGCCGGAAGTCCCGGACTGGTCGCTCGAAGACGGGCGTCTCTGTGCCCGGTTCGCCTGTAAGGAGTTCTGTGACGCCGTGACATTCCTCCGCGAGGTCGCCGTGTTCTCCGCGCGGGAGAACCATCTCCCCGATATCGGCATCCGCAAAGGCAGGTTCGTGGATGTCGCCTGGTGCACCTACGCCGTCGGCGGGCTCTCCCGGAACGACTTTATCATGGCCGCACGGCTCTCCGAATGGCTCAGGTCCCGGCAGGGGGCGAACCTCTAGCCGGTCCCGAACGCCCGCATAACCCTTGCTTTGATGGCCTCTTTCGGGAGCGCGCCGACCACCCGGTCAACCAGCATACCGTTCGCGAAGAACAGGAGCGTCGGTATCGCCGTTATGCTGAAACTCGCCGCTATGGTGGGGTTCTGGTCGACGTTGCACTTTCCGAAGGTCACCCTGCCGGCGAAGTCACGCGCAAGGTCCTCGATCGCCGGGGCCACCATCCGGCAGGGGCCACACCATTCCGCCCAGACATCGACGACCAGAGAGGGGTGCTTCCGTACAGTCTCCTGGAACGTGTCGTCGACGACCTCAATGACGCCGCCCGGGGCGCCCTGGATCCGGGCCTCGAGTTCCCGGAGGCGTTCTTCCCGGAGACGCTGCAGGTCGTCGTCCACCGGTCTGTTTTCTTCCATGCAGCGAAAGTATGCTGCACGCTCCTATAAATGATTGGGGGAACGAC
>JAENZF010000125.1 GCA_016841385.1 Methanobacteriota archaeon
GGGGGTGCGGGTCCTCCGGATGCTCTCGCCCGGCGATCCCCTGCGGGGCGACTGCGACGCGGTGGTCGTCGACGGCAGCCACGGCACCGGACGGGTGTTCGACCCTGAATATGCAAGAAAATGCGTGGCGTCCTCGCCGGTGCCGGTCATCCTCGCGGGCGGGCCCGCCCCCCGGAACGTGGGCGAGGCGATACGGACGGTGCGACCGTATGCCGTCGACGTCGCTTCAGGCGTGGAGGCGGCGCCGGGGATCAAGGACGAGCGTCTCATGAGAGCGTTCGTGAAGGTATGCAGGACGATGGATCCATGAAAGCAGGACGATACGGAGTATACGGCGGGCAGTACGTGCCCGAGACACTGATGAGCGCGCTGATCGAACTTGAGGAGACTTACGGCCGGGTCCACGAGGACCCGGAGTTCTCCCGCCGGCTCGACTGGTACCTGCACGAGTATGCCGGCCGGGAGACCCCGCTCACCTACTGCGAGAACCTCTCCCGCGACCTCGGCTGCCGTGTCTACCTGAAACGGGAGGACCTCCTCCACGGCGGTGCGCATAAACTGAACAACACCCTCGGCCAGGCGCTCATGGCGAAGTTCATGGGCAAGCGCCGGCTCATCGCCGAGACCGGCGCCGGGCAGCACGGCGTCGCGACGGCGATCGCGGGTGCGGCCCTCGATCTGCCCGTCGAGGTCTATATGGGCGAGGTGGATACCCGGCGCCAGGCCTTGAACGTCTTCCGGATGGAGCTTCTCGGAGCCCGGGTCATCCCGGTCGCTTCGGGGTCGCGGACCTTGAAGGACGCCATCAACGCGGCGATGCGCGACTGGGTGGCGAACCTCCGGGATACCCACTACCTGCTCGGCTCCTGCGTCGGCCCGCACCCCTTCCCCCGGATCGTCCGCGACTTCCAGTCGGTCATCGGCGAGGAGGCGAGACGGCAGGTGCTCGAACGCGAAGGGCGGCTCCCCGATACCGTCGTCGCCTGCGTCGGCGGGGGTTCGAACGCGATCGGCATCTTCTACCCGTTCGTCAGCGACGACGTGGCGCTGGTCGGCGTGGAGGCGGGAGGCGAGGGGCTTGATACCCCCCATCACGGGGCTTCGCTCTCGCGAGGCTCGGTCGGGGTTTTCCAGGGGGCGCTCTCCTACCTCCTCCAGGACGGCGACGGCCAGGCGCTCGAGACGCACTCCATCGCCGCGGGCCTCGACCATCCCTCCGTCGGACCCGAGCATGCCATGCTGAAAGATTCCGGGAGGGTCCGCTACGAGGCGGTCACCGACGCCGAAGCGCTCAAGGCCTTCCGCTACCTCTCCCGCACCGAGGGGATCATCCCTGCGCTCGAGTCAGCCCATGCGGTCGCCTACGCTCTCCGGGCGGCCGGCGACCTCGGGGAGGACGGCATACTCGTCATCAACCTCTCGGGGAGGGGCGACAAAGACGTCGCGGACGTCGCAAAGATCCCCCGGGGAGCGGCATGAGCCGGATCGACGGGCTTTTTGCCCGGAAAAACCCGGTCTTCATCGGCTTTACCGTCGCCGGAGACCCCGGTATCGGGGCGTCGTTTCGGGTGGCGAAAGCGATGATCGATGCGGGCGTCGACCTCCTCGAGATCGCCATTCCCTACTCCGACCCCGTGGCGGACGGCCCCGTGATAGAGCGGGCGCATCTCCGCGCTCTCCGGGCGGGCACCACGCCGGACGACGTCTTCGCCCTCGTCCGGCAGGTCAGGGAGCACGCACCGGAGGTGCCGGTCGTCCTCTTCACCTACTACAACATCATCCACCGCCGGGGGCCGGGGCGATTCTTCGCGGAGGCTGCCGCCGCCGGTGCGGACGGCGTCCTCATCGTCGACCTTCCGAGTGAGGAATCGGGCGAGGTCGCGCCGTTCGCGGCCCGGCACGGCATCGACCGGATTGCCCTCATCGCCCCGACGACGTCGCCGGAGCGGCAGCACGCGATCCTCCGGGAGGCGTCGGGTTTCGTCTACCTGATCTCGCTTGAGGGGGTTACCGGCGAGCGCGACCGACTCCCCCCCGGTATCGCCGGGCTGGTCGGTGCGGTGCGGGAGAAGACGGATCTTGCGCTCGCCGTCGGGTTCGGGGTCTCGCGCCCCGAGCATGTCCGGACGGTCGTTGAGGCCGGTGCAAACGGCGTCATCGTGGGGAGCGCCCTCGTCCGGATCATCGAAGAGCACCCCGGCGACTGGCCGGGGATGCACGAAGCGCTCCGCACTGCGATCGTCGCGCTCCGGCGCGGGCTCATCCCCGACCCCGAACCTGATATACCCCGGCGGGAAAGAGTAGAGGGATGACGAGGACCGTCGGGTTTTTGCTCAACCCGGTTGCCGGGATGGGCGGCGCCGTGGGGCTGAAGGGGACGGACGGACAGGTGGCGGAAGCTCTCCGGCGCGGGGCGGTCCCGCACGCCTGCGACCGGGCGGTGCAGGCCCTCTCCCTCCTCCACAGCGACGATATCGCGTGGTACACCTGTGCGGCACCGATGGGCGAGGACGTCCTCGCGAGCGCGGACATCGACCGCTTCACCGTCCTCTACCGGCCCTCCGTCCCGACCGGCGCAGCCGACACGAGGGCTGCGTGCCGGGCGTTCCTCGATGCCGGGGTCGACCTGATCGTCTTCTGCGGCGGGGACGGAACGGCACGGGACGTCTTCGACACTGTGGGGCGATCAATCCCGGTCCTCGGGATTCCTGCCGGAGTGAAGATGTACTCGGCGGTCTTTGCGGTCAACCCGGCGGCGGCGGCCGACCTCATCCGGCAGGCCGGGCAGATCACCTGCCGGGACTCCGAGGTGATGGACGTCGACGAGGAGGCCTACCGCTCGGGCCGTCTTGCCGCCCGGCTCTACGGGTATGCATGCGTCCCCTACATTCCGGAACGGACTCAAGGAGGGAAGCAGGTCTTCGAGCAGCAGGACGAGGAGCGGGCGAAGGACGATATCGCCGCGTTCATCGCCGAGATCATGCTCCCGGATACACTCTATGTCGTCGGCGCCGGGAGCACGACGGCACGGATCCTGGAGCGGCTCGGCCTCTCCCCGACGCTGCTCGGGGTCGATGCCGTCAGGAACGGGGAGGTCGTCGCCCGCGACGCCGACGAACGGACGCTTCTTGCCCTCCTCGACACCTACCCGCAGGCGAAGATCGTCGCGAGCCCCATCGGGGCCCAGGGGTTCGTCCTCGGCCGGGGGAACCAGCAGATCAGCCCGGGCGTCCTCCGGAAGGCCGGGTTACGGAACCTGATTGTGGTCGCCACGCCCGGAAAGCTCGCCGCAACACCCCTCCTCTACGTCGACTCCGGTGATCCGGCTCTCGACCGGGAGGTCGGCGACACCCTGCAGGTCGTCTCCGGCTACCGGATTGCGCAACGGAAAAGGGTCGTCCACCCCGAGTGACGCCGCCTCATACCTCTTCTGGACGGAGTACTGCTCGGCAAGTTTACGGAGGTCCCGCACTTTGGCGTTCGCCGCCTCGATGACGGAGAGGACCTCGAGGTAGCGGCTGTCCGCGAGATTGCCCTCCCTCTTGAGACTGACGAGCTGCTCGCGGTAGTGCTCGTTGATGGCGCGCTGGAGTTCGACGTCCCGGGCACGGAGTTCCGTGACGGTCACTTCCAGGATTCTCGGGAAGAGGAGTCCGAGCCCGACGATGTTCCCGTCGAGGATCCGGTAGACGCTCTCCGTCTTCCGTACCAGGCCGGCGGGTGTACCGTTTCCGTTCCGGGACGCCCTGCGGAAGAACTCCCCGAGATCCGCCCCGAGGTCCCCGAGCCGCTCGATCTCGTTCGACATTCGGACGAGGAAGACCACCTCGGTCGCTTCCCGGTCCGAGAGCTGCCTTCCGGAGATCGCCCGGAGTGCCTGTTCGATCCTCCCATCAAGGTAACCGTTCAGGCTCTTGAGTTTCTCGACCATCTGGTAGTCCGCCTCCCTCGACGTGGCGAGGTAGGTCATCGCCGCCCGGAAGAGGTCGAGCGTGACCTCGTGAGCGTGCCCAAGCTCCTTCTGGATCTGTTCGAACCAAAGATGCGTGTCGTCGGGGATGCCGCCTTCGAGGTGGCGTGTCCGCATCAGGATCTCGGGTTCGCTCCCGGGCACCGCCCGCTCCACGACCTGCCCGAACCGCCCGATGAAGAGGAGGAAGACCGCCGCTGCGATCAGGTTGAAGATGAGATGGGCGTTTGCCACCATCTGCGCCTCGGTCCCGCCGATCGTCGCCACGAGATCGGTGAACGGCACGAGGATGGGGAGGATCAGGAGCACGCCGCCGAGGTTGAAGGCGAAGTGGGCCACCGCCGCCCGCCGGGAATAGAGGTTCATCCGGGCGGAGGCGATGAGGGTCGTCGTGGTCGAACCGATGTTTGCACCGAGCAGGATCGGGATCGCCTGCGGGAGGGTGAGCAGGCCCTGCTGGGCGAGGACGACGACGAGGCCGGTCGTTACGGAGCTCGACTGCACCATGGTGGTGAAGAGGAACCCGATCAGGATGGCGAGCGGGAGCGCCGAGAACTCCGCAACAAGCCCGACGATCGCGGGATCGTTCTGGAACGGTGCGAGCGCCGTGGCGACGAGGTTTAAGCTGAAGAGGACCAGGCCGAAGTAGAAGAGGGGCTTGCCGAGAAACCGGTACTGGCGGCCGAAGATCCCGACGAGGAAGCCGACCGGGATCAGTACCTGCCCGAAGGCCGTCATATTGAAGGCGACGAGCTGGGCGGTGACGGTCGTGCCGATGTTCGAGCCGATGATGATCCCGAGGCTCTGGAGGAACGAGAGCGTTCCGGCGTTGACGAGCCCGATGGTGATGATCGTCGTCGCCGCGCTCGACTGGACGAGGGCGGTGACGACGGCGCCGAGGAGTGCGCCGACGACCGGCCGCGACGTCAGCCTGCCGAGGATCCTCGCGAAACTCCCTTTCGCGACCGCCAGGATCTCCCGGGAGAAGTTCTCTATCCCGTAGAAGAAGAGGATCAGGCCGGGAATGATGGCGAATACAAGCTCCCACGGGACCATTGATGTTCCAGGAGTATATCGTCTCCGCTCTGAAATACCTCTCTAAATGTGTTTCAGGTGAGGGTTGCCCTGGACCGGGTAGCGTACTCCTCCCCGGAGCGATCCGGCGGGGATTGCAGAACCGCAGGTATATTTCTGGCTGCCGTCCAACCTCTTCTGGTGACATCCTTCGACCCGTCGGTCCTCGGGATCTTCGTCTTCGGGCTGATCGCCGGCATCTGCCCGTGCAACAGCGTCCTGTGTCTGGGGCTGATCGGCTACCTGACGGGCGGGAAGACGGATCTGTCGCTTGCCGGCATCCTCAAGCTGACCATAGCGTTCTCGCTCGGCACCGTCCTCGTCCTCCTGCCGCTCGGGGCGATCGCAGGATACGTCGGGGAATACCTGCTCTTCCTCGACGACACCATCGCGTGGGCAATCGGCGGGGTGCTGATGATCCTGATGGGGCTGCAGCTCCTGCACGTGTATAAACCGCCGATACGGAGCATCTTCAACCTCTTCCGGGCGCCCGTCTCCTACTCCGTCACGGGGGCATTCCTGCTCGGGCTCTCGTTCGGGGCGATTACCGTGGGGCGCGGGGCGCCGATGCTGCTCATCGTCCTGACCTACATCGCGCTCTACCAGACGGCGTTCGAGGGGCTTTTCACGATCCTCGTGTATGCCGTGGGGCTCTCGATCCCC
>JAENZF010000126.1 GCA_016841385.1 Methanobacteriota archaeon
ACCGGCGGGTCCATAACGCTCCCCGCGAGGTGCGCGGAAGGGTGGCCCGGGTGCTCGCAGCGAAACTCGCCATCGCCGCCCGGCTCGACTACTACCGGGGAGAGGCGGTGCCGGAGTTCCTCAAGGATGCCCAGGCGCGGATCGACGCGGCGGGGGTCGCGGCATGATCTGGCTCGGGAACGTTCTGGTCTCGCCCGGTGAGGGCGGGGTCTACGGGGAGCGGACGCTGGACGGCTACCGGGTCTGGGATCCCTACCGGAGCAAGCTCGCGGCGCTCTACGTGCTCGGCGGCGGGATGGACCTCACCCCCGGGATGAGGGTGCTCTATCTCGGTGCGGCGAACGGGACCACGGTCTCGCACGTCGCCGACTACACCGGGACCGTTTACGCGGTGGAGTTTGCGCCCCGGCCGATGCAGGACCTCCTCGAGGTGGCCCGCCGGAGGAAGAACATCGTCCCGATCATGGCCGACGCGAACCGGCCGGACGAGTATGCGCCGTTCATGGAAGGGGTCGACCTGATCTACCAGGACGTGGCGCAGCCCAACCAGGTCGAGATCGCGGAGCGGAACCTCGTCTTCCTCAAGCGTGGGGGGCATCTTGTCCTGATGCTCAAGACCCGGAGCGTGGACGTCCGGCGGGATCCGGCCGAGGTGCTCTCAGAGGCCCGGGCCGGGCTCGAGCGGCGCCTCGATGTGGTGGACGTCCGGTGGCTTGAGCCCTACCACCACGACCATGCCGCGATCGTCTGCTCCTCCCGGTGAGAGCATATAATATAGATGGGGGAACACCTTCCGGCATGGACCGAGTCGTCTTCAACCCGTTCTCCCCCCTCGCGCTCCTCCTCTTCTTCGGGCTGCTCATCCTCGTCGGGCTCGCCGTCATTGTCTTTCCGATCCTGTTCCTGACGGCGATCGGGGCGACGTTCACGAGGCTCGGGTTCTCCTGGTGGCAGGCGCTCCTCATCCTTCTCCTGACACTTATCGGGAGTTTCATCAACATCCCGGTGAGGACGCTCGCAAGCCGGCCGGCCGCACCGGCGTACGACCGCTACGTCGCGATGTACGGGCGGCTCTACCGCATCCCGCAGCAGGTGCCGCGGACGGTCCTTGCGATCAACGTCGGCGGTGCCCTCATTCCGGTGGCGATATCGCTTTACCTGCTCTACGAATCGGTCGTGATCAGCGGGGGTTATCTGGTCCTCGGGCTCGTCCTCATCGGGGTCGCGATCGTCACCGTCGTGACGAAATTCGTCGCCCGCCCGGTGCCGGGCCTCGGGATCGCGACGCCGTTCTTCATCCCGCCGCTCGCCGCACTCTTTGCAGCGCTGATCCTCTCGCTCTTTGCGGGTGGGGTTCCGGCCGCGACGGTGATCATCGCCTATGTGAGCGGGACGCTCGGCACCCTGATTGGGGCGGACCTCTTGAACCTCCACCATATCGCGGAACTGGGGGCGCCGACGGCGAGCATCGGGGGAGCGGGGACGTTCGACGGGATCTTTTTAACCGGGATCATCGCGGCGCTGCTTGCGTGAGGGGGTGGAGTGTCGGGAGGAATCTGACGGCCGGGCCCGGGTTGCGGCGAAGCCTGATCCATCCGATCCGGGCTTGTGCGGCGGGTGAATGTGTTAGAAATTTGCCTGTCAGGAAGGAAGCATCCCTGTCATCCCCGCACCTGTTGGTCGCGCTCTTCCCGCTCCGCCCCTTTAACCCCGCAAGACAAAGGGGATCGCGACCGGCTTGATATGATGGCGTCGAGGTATGAGATACCGGTGATCGAACCTGATATATACTACCGTGGTGGTACACGGTAGTATGTCAGAGATGACATCAATTAAGATCGCAACAGGGGTAAAGGATCGCCTCAACCATCTCAAGATACATCCCCGTGAGACCTACAGCGATCTCATCTTCAGGTTGGCCTCTCAGGCGCAAACAGAGCAGCCCCCATGGCAAATTCCTCTTATCTATGTCAGGATCCAGGGAGCCATCCGGGAACTCAAGCACCCTATCGAGATCTCGGTTGAGATGGATGAAGGGGAATATATCCTGTATAATCACGAGTACCGGCTGCTGGTCGTCGCCTCCGATCTCTCTGAAGGTTTGAAGGACATTATTGACGAGTTTGAGGAAAACTGGAACGATTTCGTTCTGCAGGATGAGAGTGCTTTACTTGGAGGTGCTCGCGACCTGAGGAAGAAACTCATCGCACTCGTATCCGGAGAGACCTGATCGTGTCTCGAAAAAACAAGACCATCGTGCGCCGCCTCATGAAGAAGGGGTTTGATGCCGGGATGTCAAAGCATATCAAACTGGTTTTTTACTACAACGGTTGCGACACAGGAATCCGTACATGGGTTTCTCATGGTACGAAGGAGATCAGCGACCCGCTGCTTTCCCGTATGGCGGAACAACTCAATCTCTCCCGGCAGCAATTCCTTGATCTCATCGACTGCCGACTCGATGAAGCGGGGTTGATTGCAGTATATAAGGAGATGCACCTTTTATGATGCTGAGCCGTACGAACGAATGGCTGAGTTGGGGGGTGCTCTTTAGCCATATCGGCGCATCCCAGAGCCTGAAGGTTCTTCACAAGTTGGCTCCATGATATGGCCCCGATCCTATGCTCCGGCACCCGTATCCACCGTCAACTACCCCCGACTTTAGTCGGGGGCATGATACTGTGAGTAGTACCATGCTCTTTGTAGGCTTGCGATTCAACCTCTCCCCCGGTGACGGGGGAGCAGACCGCAATAGGCTCGTTGACAGGAGCCCTGGCAGCGATATTGCTGCATTGTGGTGCTGTTTGCGCTGGTCATGTATAGCCGTAATCCGCAGGAGATTATCCGTCACGTTGTTTCGAGATATTTTCCTGCTTCATGCCTTCCGTAGCGCAACCATCTACCTCTGGGTGCTCACCCGGTATAAGTCTCTCTACCGCGTCGTGAAAGTGTATGGGGACATGGTGAGGGGCGATTTCTCCCCGGACTGAAGTCGGGGGGCTCCTCGGCCCATGATCTTGACGATCTCTCCCACTGTGCGGCCGGCGACCGGAGGTATCGGGAGGCCGCGCCGGAGCCGTATAATCAACCATTCGTCGATGACGCCGGCAAGGTTTCTCCTGCACTCTTCCAGCGTCCTGCCGGTTGCAAAGACCCCGGGAAGTTCCGGGATCTCTCCGTAATACGGTTCATCGTCCTCGATAATCTCGTAGCTGGCGTGTTCGAGTGCCGCGTTGATATACTCAAGGATCATTGCATACTTCAATAGGATTACCCGCGCATATAGGGTTTTGCTTTCCCTGGTCGAGCGGGATCACGACTGCTGCTATCGGGCCATTCACTTCGGTGTCGGTTATCCTCGGGGTGTCCCAGATGCTGCAGGGGCGCGGTTCACTCCCCGGCATGGACCTCCCAGAGGCCGGCAAAGACCCGCACCTGCCGGGCGTAGACTTCCAGGGAGTCCTGCTTGTACTCGAGCGTCGTCGGGACGGCGGGGTGCCGCCGGAGCCGGGAGAAGACCGCCGCAAGGTCGAGGCCGCCGTCGGGGTGGTCGAGTTCGAGGTGCTCGTCGGTGATCGAACCGCGTCTGATGTTCGAGAGGTGGTGGAGGGCCACGTCGAGGGCCTCGAACCGCTCCAGTTCCTCCGCGAACGAGAGGCGGCGGTAATTTGCGGTGCAGGCGAGGTGGGGGAAGTCGAGGCAGAACCGGGCGATCTTGTTGCCCGCAAGGCTCGCGAGTTCCCCGGCGGTGTTGCCGAGGAGGGGGTAGCCGGCGTAGACCGAGGGAAGGTTCTCGAGGGTGAACCGGGGGTCGGCGTGGCGGTCGAGGAACCCGGAAAATGCTTCCACGGCAGCGGAGCGCCCTCCCGGTTCGTACCGCCCTGCGTGGAGGACGATCGTCTCTGTGCCGAGGGTGTCTGCGGCTTCGAGGGTCTGGCTCATGGCGAGCTCGATGTGTGCCTCGATCTCGTTGAGCGGCCGATCGTCGTAGGCGGCGGGAGCGCAGGGGTTGACGCCGTGGCCGTGGTGAGGGGCGTGGACGACGGTGGGGATGCCGGCGGCGGCGACCGTTGTAAGGTGCTCCTGGAAGAGGGGCCGGGGCAGGGGGACGGCCTGCACCTGAATATGGTTGATTGCGCCCTCTTTGTGGAGTTCTGCGAGCAGGGAGAGCGCTTCCGGATCGTCGAGCCGCACGGTGCAGCCGAGGTTGTAATCAGCCATATACCACCCTTCGGTGTATGCTTGTAGTGTCTGGGAGAAAAAAGGTTCGAGTAGCCCGGAGCAGATTCGAACTGCTGTCGCAAGATCCAGAGTCTCACATGATTGACCGCTACACTACCGGGCTATTGGGCTCTAAAATGTTGTTTGTGAATCCTAATTAACCTGACGGCTATCGGTCATACCCCGGACGAGCGGGGGCACTTCCCGCAGGCCCGGCAGACCTCGGCAACGGGCCGGATCTCGGTACCGGATCTGCAAAAAGGCTCGATGTCGTTGAGATCCCGGCGGTAGTAGACGTGGGGGACGAGCGCGATATGCGTGTAGCGCCCGCAGGGCACACCGATCCGGTCCGCGATCGCCTTCTGGAGGTGGACAAGCGCATACATGTTCGCGCCGGCGGCGGAGAGGATGTCGTTGCTCCGGAAGACGACCTTCATCTGGAGTTTCCCGTCCCGGAGGAGGCACTGGACGAGCTGCAGGCAGGGGCAGTCGTCGAGGTTCTCGTCGACGACCGGGTTCCAGGTGACCGCGACCGCCCGCCGGGAGTTTTGGGCGGCGGCGAGTTTCCGGGCGATGTAGGCGATCTGGTCGACGTGGACGTCCCCGTCCTTTGCGGTAAGTCCCTCCTGAACGGAGTGACCCGGTTGCCCCTCCGGCGCGACCTGGAGTTGCTCGCCCCAGTCGAAGAGCCGCCGGTGGTAGTCGTACTCGAACTTCGCGTCGGAGCCGTGCAGCAGATTGTCGGCGTAGGCGTCCAGGAACCGCTTCTGGAACCGGGAGGCGGGGCTCGCCATCGGCTCGCTCTCCGGCGACTCCACCTCGAGCGCGAGCTCCTCGCATTCGATCGTCGCCTCGTCGTTCTCGGTATCCAGCACCCATCCCTTCTCGAGGACGGTCCTGACCGCCAGTTCGTGTGCCCGTGCGAGCGTGGGGGCCCGAATGATCCGCATAGAGAGTAGTTGGCGGGCCGGGGTAGAAAAGGCTCCGCACTAGGGAGGGTCTGATATATAGATGCTCCGGCCGGGGCCACTGCCCCGGGCCGCTGGCCGGGGTGCGGGTGGGGCGGGCACTCCCGCCACTGACTGCCGGAGGTGCCGGCCGGGTGCGGTGCAGGGGGAAAGCCACGCGGTTACGGGGCACATGGAGCACCGTCAGGCTCGGGCGCTCTCGTGTTAACCCTCGGTAAGATTTTTATCCTCGTATACCTATGAATCCCGGTGATCCGGGAATGAAGCGTGATCCTGGCGCATTCGGGGCGTTTTCCACCATTGTGGTGCCTTTTAGGGACGCCAGATCCCCGGTCGACCACAAAGGATATATTAAGTGTTCCACAAATATTGTGACATATTCCGTGATTCGGAGTATAGAGCGTGGTGAACCCGTATTCGACGTCTGTCGAGTACCTCGCGTTCACATTCCCTCATGTCATCACAATGGAGGTATAGTATGAAGAGTATGACAA
>JAENZF010000127.1 GCA_016841385.1 Methanobacteriota archaeon
GGAAGGGAGATCAGGACGATTGAGCAGCAGGAAGAGGTATGGAACGGGCTGCTCGCCACGGTAAAGGAGTGCGACGGCGTGCTCTGGGCAACCCCGGTCTACATCATGCTGGTCCCGGCCCAGCTGAAGCGTTTCATCGAACTGATAGGCACCCGGAACGCGGTGGAGACATTTTTTGGGAAGTATACTGCTAGCCTCACAACCTCCATTCACTTCTTCGATCACACCGCCCATGCCTACCTGCACGGGGTCTGCGACGACCTTGGCATGCGATACACCGGTTTCTGCTCGGCACACATGCAGGATCTCCAGAAGGAAGCGTTTCAGGAGCAGCTTGTCCTGTTCTTCTCCGATTTCCTTGAGGCGATTGCAGAACAGCGACCGATTCAGAGGGAATTTCCACCATTACCCGCTGTCTCTTCACCCTACACCCCGGAGAACCCGCCGGTCACGGTGGATACCCACGAAAAACGGGTGGTCATCCTGCACGACGCAGAACCCGGTTCCAACCTGGAGACGATGGTTGGCGAGCTCGCGGCGTGTTATGCAGGTTCCGTCCAGGTTGCCCACATCCGGGATGCCATGATGAAAGGTGGCTGCCTGGGGTGCTGCCGGTGCGCCTTCGATAACACCTGCGTCTACGACGACGGATTTAGGGAATTTTGGGAGGAGTATGTCGTTCCGGCGGATATTCTGGTCATGGCCGGGACCATCCGGGACCGCTTTCTTTCGGCTGCCTGGAAGCAGTTTTTCGACCGAAGTTTCTTCAACGGTCATGTACCGGCATTTGAGGGTAAGCAGGTCGCGTACCTGGTGGAAGGATCGCTTGGCCATCTCGCGAACCTCCGGGAGGTCCTCACCGGCCTTGTGGTGACGGAAAAAGCCAACCTTGCAGGGATCGTGACCAACGAGCCGGGAGACGCGGACGAGATCGATGCCGCTCTGCACGCCCTGGCCGAACGCTCTGTGAGGCTCTCGGACCGGGGGTATATCGCACCGGTCACCTTCCCTGCCGTGGGCGGCCATAAAATTTTCCGGGACGAGATCTGGGGAGGAATGCGGGCGACCTTCAAGGCGGACGATCGGTATTACCGGCAGCACGGGCTCTACGACTTCCCCACCTGGAATTATCTGCAGAGGATCGGCACCCGGGTGACCTCTCTCATCATGAACATCCCCGCCATCAGGCGGGAGGTGGTGAAGAATATGCCCACCTACATGATCCAGCCCCTGCAGAAATCGATAGAAAAGAGCACCGTTCTGGCAAAAAGAAAGGCAAAACAGTAGTGTACCGGGGCACGAGGGTGAACGGCGACATCCGTTGTTCCGAGGCGGGCCTCTCTCCACATGTTGCTCATGAGATACCGGAGGGATATATATGCGAGCGATACCTCCTAGGGCCGCTGCCACTCCCGGCACGTTGCAGACAAAGGCCTGCGGGGGCATTCCGGGGAACGAGACGGTGCGCTGCCTCCGGTTCAGGTACTCGCGCGGCTCAAACCACGCCGCACCGCGTGAACGAACGTTTGGGGTTCTCTGGCTGGTTCGGCCCTCTCGGTCCCCGCTGCGTGACCGCCGGGAGAGAAACGAGCACAACAAAGAGGAGGACCGACCGCATGAAGATCGAACCCTTCACCATAGCCGTTCCGCAGGCTGTCCTCGACGATCTGCGCCTGCGCCTCGCCAACACCCGGTGGCCCGATGACGGCGCCGGCTGGGAGTACGGCACCGCTCTTCCGTATATGAAAGAACTGGTCGACTACTGGCAACACTCCTACGACTGGCGGGCCGAGGAGGAGAAGCTCAACACCTTCGCCCAGTTCAGAGCAGAGGTCGACGGGGTGGGGATCCACTTCATCCATGAGCGCGGGAGGGGGCCGGACCCGACGCCGATCCTCCTGCTCCACGGCTGGCCCGACTCCTTCTACCGGTATCACAGGGTCGTCCCGATGCTGACCGATCCGGCCCGGTTCGGCGGCGGCCCCGCCGATTCATTCGATGTGGTCGTCCCGTCCATTCCGGGACAGGGGTTCTCCGACCGGAGGGCCATGACCACCGACGATACCGCCGACCTATTCGCCCGGCTGATGACGGAAGGGCTGGGATACGGGAAATTCGTCGCGGCCGGCGGCGATGCCGGGACGCTGATCGCCCAATCCCTTGCCGACCGCCACGCAGATGCGCTGCTTGGCATCCACCTGACCGATGTCGGGTACCCGGACCAGACGACGGATTTTTCGACCCTCACCGGGCCCGAGATCGAATTTGCGAACTACATTGGCCAGTGGTGGATCAACGAAGGCGCCTTCAACATGGTCCAGTCGACCAAACCGCAGAGCCTCGCCTACGGACTGGCCGATTCGCCTGCAGGCCTCGCGGCCTGGATCATGAGCTTCATGGCCTCGGGCACGACCGGCGAGGAGCTTGAGAAGCGTCTTTCCCGCGACGAACTGCTCACGAACATCACGATCTACTGGGTCACGCAGACGATCGGCTCGTCGGTTCGCAGGTACTACCTCGACGCTCACGCTCCTCCCCATCCCTGGCAGCGCACCCCGGTTCCGGCAGCCGTCGCCCACCCTCCCCGGGACGCTCCGCTGCCGCGTGAATGGGCCGAGCGCAGGGTGAACCTTGAGCACTTCACCGAATTTCCTCGCGGCGGGCATTTCGCGGCCTGGGAGGAGCCTCTCCTCTACGCACAGGACGTGCGGGAGTTTGTCGGGGAACTGCGCAACTCTTAGGCATCCCTGCCGGTCGGATCGCACGGGAGAAGGTGCACCCCGCGTTCCCGGCCTGATTACTCCCGGTTTTCACGCCAATATGCGGCAACCGCGGGAAAACAGATGGTCAACCATATATGGCTGCGGCATTAAACGTATGAATGTGAAATCGGCGGTACTGGGAGGCGGTCTCACCGGGATTACGCTGGCCCGCCTGCTCCACGAACGGGGCGACGACGTGACCGTTCTTGAACGGGACGAGACGATCGGGGGGCTCTGCCGTTCGAGGGCGGAGGCGGGGTTCACGTTCGATATCGGGGGCTCGCACATCATCTTCTCCCGCGATACCGAAGTCCTCTCTTTCATGCTCTCGGTCCTCGGCAGGAATGCCGACCGGCGGAAGCGGAATACCAAGATCCTCTATAAAGAGCGCTACGTCAAATATCCCTTCGAGAACGGCCTCTACCAGTTGCCCGACGAAGACCGCTTCTTCTGCATCAACGAGTTCGTCAAGAACCTCATCGCCGTCGAGAAAGGCGAGGTCCCGCCGCCCGCGAACTTTGCCGAGTGGATCACCTATACCTTCGGCCGGGGCATCGCCGGGTGCTACATGGTCCCCTACAACGAGAAGATCTGGAACTACCCGGCGGACCGGATGTCGCACCACTGGGTGGAGGGGCGGATCCCCCGCCCGCCGGTCGAGGATATCATCCGCTCGGCCATCGGGATCGAGACCGAGGGCTATGTCCACCAGGCGGTCTTCTCCTACCCGGTGACGGGTGGGATCGAGGCGCTGGTCCGGGCGATTGCGGAACCCGTCCTCCCCACCGTCCGGACCGGGTTTCGCGTCGCCTCCGTCCGCGAGGAGAACGGGGGGTTTGCGGCGAGCGACGGCATCAAGACCGTCCATGCGGACCGCCTGATTTCGACCATCCCGCTCCAGAACCTGCTCCCCTGCCTTCTTGACGTCCCGGCCGACGTGCAGGCGGCGTGCGACGCTCTCCGGTACAACTCGCTCTGCTCGGTCTTCATCGGTCTATCAGGGGAGGTTCCCGATATATCGTGGCTCTACGTCCCTGATAAGGAGACGGGCCTCTTCAACCGGATATCGTTCCCCTCGAACTACAGCACGGAGGTCGCCCCCCCGGGTCACTCCTCGATCCTCGCCGAGATCACCTACAACGACGGGGACGCAGTCTCGGAGATGACGGACGCCGATATCATCGAGCACACTATCGGTTCACTCGTCGCCGCCGGGATCATCCCTTCACGGGATAACGTCGTCTACACCGGCATTGCACGACAGAAGTTCGCCTACGTCGTCTACGATACCGATTACCTGCAGAACATCGAGATCGTCCGGGAGTTCTGCCGGGAGCGGGGCATCGACCTTGTCGGGCGGTTCGCACGGTTCGAGTACCTCAATATGGATGGCTGCATCAGGAGCGCGATCGACTTCGTGAGGGCGAACGGATGAAGGTCAATATATTCGTCGAGGATTTCCGCTTCCTGCGGTACATCGGGTGCGCAACGGCAGCGAGGACGCTCTATAACCACCTCGCCGCGCTCCCCGGGATGGAGGTCTCCCGCAACCTGTATCACGGCGACTTCGACCTGACCCACTACCACACCTTCGGGCCCTGGGCGATGTACCACCTGAAGTTCACCGAGGGTGCAAAGGTCCTGACCGCCCACTCGACCCCGCGGCTGAACGAGGGCAACGTTGCCTTTTCGAAGAGGATAAACACGGTATACCCCAAGATTTACCGGCAGTTCGACCACATCATCACGATATCGGAGCCCTGCCACCGGGAGACCGAACAGCTCGTCCCCGATATCCCAAAGACCCTCATCCCGAACGGTATCGACCGGGAGTACTTCAAGCGGGACCAGAAGAAGCGCAAATCGTTCCGCGATGAGTACGACATCGACCACGGCCGAAAAGTGGTGCTCTCCGTCGGCCAGCAGACCCCTCGGAAGGGCATCTACGACTTCCTCAAACTCGCGGACCAGCACCCCGAGATGACCTGGGTCTGGGTGGGCGGGTTCCCGTACGGGACGTTCTCGAAGGATTACGCGAAGATCCAGATGCTCAAGACACATTCCCACGAGAACGTCATCTTCACCGGCGTCATCGACGACATCTCCCGGGCATACAGCGGGGCGGACATCTTCTTCATGCCTTCCCACGCCGAGACGTTCGGCCTCGTGATCGTCGAGGCCCTCTCGGCCGGCCTCCCGGTCATCGCCCGGGACATCTTCGAGTTCCGGGAGATCTTCGGGGACTCGGTCCTCTTCTTCCGGGAGACCGACGAGGCGCGGGACCTCCTCGCCGACGATGCGACCCTGCAGCGCTGCGCCGCCCGCGCCCGGGCCTCAACGGAGAACTACGACATCATGCTTATAGCAAAACGGCATCAACAACTATACCGGGAGTTGATCGAGGAATGATCTCCGTAGTTGTTCCGACTTACAACGAAGAGCAGAACATCGAGCGCTGCCTGCAGTCTCTCGCCGACCAGACGGTGCCGAGGGAGACCTACGAGATCATCGTCGTCGACGGGAACTCAAAGGACCGGACCCGGGAACTGGCCGAACCTCTTGCGGATGACGTCTTTATCCAGAAGAGCAAACGGGTAGGAGGGGCACGGAACGACGGGGCGATGGCGGCCACGGGCGCGATCGTCGCCACGACGGACGCCGACTGTATCCTCCCCCGGGACTGGGTGGAGCGGATCGGGAGAAATTTCGCGGAGAGGGAGATCGTGCAACTCTACGGCACGGTCTACCCGATCGAGGGCGGCCTGGGGAACCAACTCTCGCTTGCCAGCGCGAACACCTTCGCGCGCTTCGGCTACCACACCCGGACGATCTACTTCACACTCGGGTGCAACACGGCGTTCGACCGTGAGGTGTTCATCCGGGCGGGGATGTACCGCTGCATCGATGCCGGGGACGACCT
>JAENZF010000128.1 GCA_016841385.1 Methanobacteriota archaeon
TGATCTGGAGCGCTCCTTCCGGGCAGTCCGGTATGCAGAGCCCGCACCCGGTGCACTTCTCCTCGTCGATATCGATGATCTTTCTCTTCATCCGACGGATCTTCTACCCGGTCCCCGCCCAAAAACGTTTGCAATCCGGGGTGCCCTGCCGTTCTTCTGCCTGCTTTCAGTAACCCAGGAGAGCGACGAGGAACGCAAGCGCGAAGCATGAAACGACACGATCCAGCAGTCTTCACAATGCTGTCAACCGTAATCGGGAAATCCCGGGCCGCAGGAGAAATAGTGGAGGGTTCGGATGCCTATCCGCGAACACCGGCGCCCTCGGTGTCCTCATGTGCTTTGAAACTCTCACCGGCAATGAGCTCGCGAACGCTGGTCAGGAGGTCTCCGAAGAAACTGCCGATGGACGACAGGGTCGACTGCACGGGTTCGGGAAGGAGGTCCTCAACCACCTGGCCGGAGGATCCGTCTTCCGCGATGCCGGAATACCTCTCGACGACAACGACCGTCCCGTCGGTTCCGCCGCCGAGCATCGTTTCGTCGGCCCTGTCGACCAGTTTGAGAGTGGCAAATTTCCCGGGCTGCACCGAGACCATGTCGCCGGGCAGGAGTGTCTCTCCGACCGTTGCCGGGATAATATTCATTTGCCGGGTGATGTAAGCTCCGCCGGCGTCAACGTACGTGATCCGGCCAAGAATAGCGTCGTCGGTCTGCACCTGCAGCACCGTCCGGGAAGCATCGACCCGGTACGGGACATCCTGCTCGGCGGCACATGCCACAGGTACGGCAATACCTGCTATCATGACTGCCGCGATAAAAAGCCAGAAGCCTCGATTCATGGCCAATTTTTGATATTAGATTATTTATCCTTTCGCATCCGGCCATAGAGCATATCGCCTGAGATAACCAATAATATCCATGTAAATCGGTCACTTAATCAGGCCCCCCATCAAGGCCCCGGACATCGTAGGCTCCCTGCTCCGGGAACTTCGCCGGACACTTCCCGCTCGGTTGACGACCCCGGGTATCCGGGACGAAAGCAGTTATCCATGGACGGAGAGATTCTTAAGAGAATGTCCCCCCCGCCGGTCCGCCATCCTGCCCCCGCCTTCGACGTCTTCAATATCTACTTCGAGCAGATCTACGACCCGACGATGCACGTCGTCTTCGTCTTCGACGGCGAGGTCGACGGCGACGTCATGAGGGAGGCGACGAAGAGGCTGATCGCGTCCGACCCCTACCTCAGGTCAAGGTACGCGGAGGTGGACGGCCGGCCCGTCTGGGAGGAGATCCCGGAAGAACTGTGGGAGGGAGCGTTCGTCCTCGCCCCGGCCGGGGAGGCTGAGAACCTGCTCCCGCCGCCGCTCGACGTCCGCTCAGGGCCGCAGGTGCGGGTCAATCTCTACCGGAGAGAGGAGGGGGATCTTGTAGCCGTCACCTGCCATCACGGCTTCTGCGACGCCTCCGGCGCCATCACCCTTGCTAAGGACCTCTTTTCGGTCTACCGGGGGATCATGGAAGACCCCGATTTCCGGCCGGTCCCCCGCGACCCCTACGACCGGAGCACGGACCAGGTCCTTGCGCTCTACTCCGGGGAGGAGCGGGAACGGGCGCTCGCCGAGGAGGAGCCCTTCGTCGACCGGTGGCGCTTCCCGGTCGAGCGGGACGGGAGGGGGACGCCCCGGATCGCCTGCCGGACGCTCCCGCCCGAGAGGCTCGGGCTTGCAAAAGCGTTCGGCAAAGAGAACGGGGCGACGGTGAACGACGTCCTCATCGGTGCGTTCTTCCTCGCCCTTCTGGGGATCAGAAACGACCCCTCGGACCGGGGAGCACCCCGGTCCATCCTGACCTCGGCCGACCTGCGCAAAAAGCACCCCGGGTGCCACGGGGAGGGGCTGCCCATGAACCTCTCCGTCGCCTACGAGGTCACCCTTTCTGCCGGGGAAGGGGCGCAGCTCCGGGATATCATCGACCAGGTGACGGCGATAACGGCCCGCCGTAAGGCAGGAAGCCTCGGCCTCGCGGCTATCCTCTTCTATGAAGAGATCCTGGCAGGCGGAATGCCGGCGGTGAGAGCGTTCTACGACGGGATGCTCGGGAGGTACCAGGCATCCGGCCTGAAAAACCCGGTCTTCTCCAACCTCGGGATCTTCGATCCCGGCGATTACCTCCCGGTCCCCGGGAAGGACGGTGGGGAGCTTGGTCTTCTCGATATCCAGTATCTCCCCTGCGTCTGCTGGCCCTACGGGTTCCTGATGTTAGCCTCCACCTTCCGCGACCGCCTGACGCTCATGACGGCGTACGAGGAGGGGCCCTACTCGACAGCCGTCGTGGAGCGGTTCCTTGAGTACGTGGACGAGTACCTTCCGTGAGATGTGCTGCACGGGACGAGCCGGAATAGAAGCAGCACCGGCAGATGCCGGATCCCTGTCCCGGGGCAGACTCATACCCTTTTTTCTCCTGCTGCGCCTACCATTGCGTTAGTCGGGACGATGCCGCATCCGGAGGCACGGGTATCTCCCGCTGCCGGGTCCAGTATCGTGCGTACAGGGGTTACTGGTATGGATGCACGCACATTCTGCGTAAAGCCAGTCGGCATCGTGCATGCCAATGAGGGATCGTTTTCGATCGAGATCGCCGAACCGTTCAGGCCCGCCCTTCTGGGCCTTGACGGATTCAGCCATATGCTCGTGCTCTGGTGGTGCGACCGGGTTGATACGGAAGAGTGCCGGAACGAGACTGTTTGTAAAAAACCATACACAAAAGGCCCGGAGACGATCGGGATCTTCGCGACCCGGTCACCGGTCCGGCCAAACCCGATCGCGCTCTCGGCGGTTCCGGTGCTCGGCGTCGACGCCGCCGCGGGCGTGATCAGGGTCGCCTACATCGACGCCGACGACTGCACGCCGGTGCTGGACATCAAACCCTACCTCCCATGCACCGAGCGGATCCGGGACGCAAGGGTGCCGGCATGGTCCTCCCACTGGCCGCAGTGGTACGAGGAGAACGAGGAGTTCGACTGGGCGGCGGAGTTCACATTCGAGGAATGAGCGAGCGTATGCCGACCAGCGCGGCCCTTATCCCGGTCGCCGCAGTATGGGTCGTGCACCTCCGGCTCTTCTCAAGAAGGGATACCCCGGGATCGATGCACGATCCTGCCTGATAGAATAAAAATCCTTTTCCCGGGTACAGTTGATGAATTACTGTGATCTCATGGAGTGTAAGACAACGCGAGAGGGAAACGTCGTAGTGGTATCTGCATCCGGAAGACTGGACGGATTCGGGGCAGAGAAAGTAAACGATCTTCTGCGCTCTTACCTGCATGAAACTGACAGGGCAGTCGTCGTCGATATGGGCGGCGTGGACTTCATGAGCTCGGCGGGGCTGCGGTTCTTCCAGTTGCTCTATACGACCATGAAGGAGCGGGACGGACGGGTTGCCGTTGTCGATGTCGGTGAGTACCCCCGCAAGATATTCTCGATGGGTGGGTTCCTGAGGGTCATCAAGGAGTATCCCGATATCAATGCGGCACTCGCGGACCTCCGGCCGGCCGGTGGCGAGGCGGACGAAGAGAATGTTGCCTTCAGCGGGCGACAGGGGGAGGGTGCGACCCTGCGATATTCAGGCAGCCTCCGGGCAGCGTACCTCGGGCCGTTCTCCGAAGAGGACATCACCGCTGTTCCCGCACCGGCAAGCAACTACATGATCGGTATCGGAGCAGCCGCCCCGGATCTCGCAGTAGCCGCCCCGCTCGTCGGGGAGATGCTCGGCATCCGCGGCACCGTCTACACCATGACGGCGGATGGAAACGAGACACCGGATTATCTCCTTCCCGGGCACCTTGAGGGGGGCGAGATCACGCTCGCGAGCGCGTTTCATGCCAATCTTGATGGCGGGTTCTCCACTCACCTCACTATCGCGGCAGACAGCCCCGACGGGGTCACGCTGCAGGATATCGTCGGAAAGATTGCCGACCACCTGAACGAGAGCCACCCGGATTACACCGGCGTCTTTTCGTTCCTTCTGCGGGGCACTGTCCGGGGGATCTGCAGTTCGGACCTCAAATCCTCGCTTCTCGCGGCGCACCGTGCCGCCACGGATGCAGAGAACCGGCAGTCCCCCGCACAGGTACGCTCGATGTACTTCGGGAAGCGCCCCGGCGCCCTCATACCCGATGACGTCACCACCACACAGATCGAACCGAGGTACGATGGAGAGACGCTCATCGCGTTCGGCTACGTCATCGACCTTGAACGAGCGGGATCGGCCGTCGACCCCGCACTCCTTGAACCCCTCTACTACACGCGACCCGGATCTCCGGCGGCTCCCTTCTTCATCTACGCAACGGGAGCGGTGTATACCGGGGTTCCTTTCGTGGGGCCGGGTCTCCTCGAAGAAGGGATTGCAACCACCCTCGATACTGGGGAGTTTGTTGCGCTCCACCATCTCCTCCCGATCTCGAAACTCAGGAACGCCACAGTCGGGATTGCACCGATCACCCGACTTGACCGGACATCCTGACCCGGCAGAACGGTTACATACCGGGTGACGGGCGGATGAAACCTGCAGACGACCTGAACGGGGGCGCTGAGATCCCCGGACACTCAATCAAGGCCATTCTTGCGGTCTCCACCGCCCTCATCATCATCGTTGTCGTCACCCTGGCGCTGACGGTCTCGTACCTTCAGGCGAGCGAGGATGCTACCCGGGAGTATGATGCCCTCCGGGAGTATACCGAGCAGAACGGCGTCGAATCCGTCCGGCTCGTCGACAAAGGGCTCGGTCTCATCGATGATGAGTTCAATCCGGCCATGAAGGAGGGGCTCTTAGAATTTTCCCAGGCATACGGCGCGGCGGGCAACGACCCGTCTGCAGTCGACCTGCAGGCTCTCAGAGACCAACTCGCACCCGGATTCCCGGGCGAGCTGGATCTCTACATCATCGATGCCGACGGGATCATCCGCTATTCAACCGTCCCTGACGTGCTGGGGGTCGATTTCCGCCAGTACCCTGCCTTTTACACCCGGCTGACTGACATCCGCGAGGGGGACGCGTTTGCCGCCGACCGCGTTGTCCGCTCGATCGAGGACTCAAGCGACCTGAACGTCTCGGGAAGACTCCGGAAGTTCGCCTACCTTCCGTCGCCCGATCACCGGTTCGTCCTTGAACTCGGGATAGAGACTGCCGAGTTCTCCGACGTCCGTTCGCAGTTCTCTTACACCGACGTCGCCCGGGTCCTGATGCAGAACAACCCGGACCTCGCCGGCGTCAGGATCATCGATGTTTACGGCAACATCGTCGCCGGAAACGATACCGGGAAGATCGCGGGCGCCGGGATCATGGGGGTTCTCCAAAACCGCACCCCGGCGACCGTCGAGGACCCTGCAGGCCGGACGACAAGCCGCCTGGTCTATGTCGATCTCCGTGACCCGACGACGGTGACCGACGGCAGCATGGTTCTCGAACTGGTCTTCGACCGCTCCCGGCTCGATGCCGTCAGGGAGTACCTGCTGATCGCCTACCTCGCCATCGGGCTTGCCGCCGCCCTGGTCGGGATCGGCCTCGCCTTCGGCCTTTCGCGCTACATCGGCACCGCCATCGGGGCCGTCATCGACGATGCCGACCGGATCGCCGCAG
>JAENZF010000129.1 GCA_016841385.1 Methanobacteriota archaeon
CGGATCCGGAACGCCGGGTCGATATTCGTCGGCCCGTACTCCGCGGTGGCCTGCGGCGACTACGCCTCGGGGACGAACCACGTCCTCCCGACGGCAGGCTATGCCCGGTTTCACTCCGGGCTCGACGTGAACCACTTCTGCCGGCGCTCGACGGTCCAGATGATCACGCGGGAGGGCCTCGAGGCCATCGGCGACGTGGTGGAGACGATCGCCGATGCGGAAGGGCTCCACGCCCACGCGGAGTCGGTACGGGTGCGGAGAAGGGGATAAGCGAATAATTCTTTTTAATGGGCCCCGGCGGGGTCGTGAACTCCATCTTACGGTGTGATGTTCCAATGGTGTCAGTGCTCTGACTGGAATGGAACTCTAGCACAGACTGTGCGAGTTACAACAGGTGAATTCTTTGAACGATGAAGAAGCCCGGTACAGTGGACCGTGGGAATATCGCGACTTGGGGGTGGGGCTGACGGGGAGGGGGGATGCTCCTCCCCCCTCCCCTGTCTCTAACTCGTGAAGATCCGCATACCTCATCGACCCCACCCCACCCGGCCTCCGGCCTCCTCCTCCGCACCTGCGGTGCTCGAACTCCTGCCCTTCCGGCAGTCGTTCCCCGCCCCAAGGGCGGGGGCAGTCATGGCGATACCCGGTGGAAAGCCGTGCCCCTGAGTGCCTCCGGATTGCGGCCATCTGGAACAAACAGGTGGGGTTTCAACAAAGTCGATATCGCAGATTTAACTTTCCCATCAGCCACATAACACACTTTTCATGCCACACCCATCCTGCCAGCGCCCATATCCCGCCTGAAGATGAAAGTCCCACCCAGTCATCTCCAGACAAAAAGTGGTGGACGGGTTCGTTCACCTCGACGTCGGCGGAGACGGCTCCGCCGGCATCTCGCCCCGGACCATCTGGATCTTATCGATCGCATCCTCCGCGACGCTCCTCACATCCTTATCCTCGTCCAGGGCGAGGGCCCGGAGCGCGTCAATCGCCCCCGGGTCGCCGATGTACTTGAGCGCCCCCGCCGCGTAGAGCCGGACATTCCGGTCGCTCTCCTTCGTCGCGCCGATGAGCCGGTCCACTGCGGCGTCTCCCATCCGGATAAGGGCGCCCGCCGCCGCACCCCGGACGTCGTTGTTCCCATCACGGAGCGCCCCGATGAGCGGGTCCACCGCTGAAGCATCGCCGGTCTCCCCGAGTACGCCGGCTGCGACGATCCGCCGCTCCGGGTTCGGGTCGGCGAGCATTGCCGCAAGCGGCTCTACTGCTTCCGAACCGAACTTCGCGAGCGCCCCCGATGCCTGGCACCGGAGATCGTCGTTTGCGTCGCCAAGTGCCCGGGCAAGGGGTCCCACCGCCGAAAGATCCCCGATCTCGCCGAGGATGGCGGCCGCATAGACCCGCCGGAGGTCTCTTCTGGTCGCGATCTCCCAGGCCTGGCCGCCGGGTCCGGTTACGGTCACCGCGCCTCCGGCAGCCGTCGACTCCTCGTAGTTCCCCGATGCCTCCGGGTGCTTGATGAGTTCGACCAGCGGCCCGACCGCCGGGCTCCCGAGCATGGCAAGCGAGTCCGCCGCCGCTTCCCGCACCGCCGTCAGCGGGTCGCCGAGCGCCCGGATGAGCGGCCCGGCCGCCTTCGCCTCTCCAAAGTCCCCTAGCGCCAGGGCGGCCCGCTGGCGAGTCAGGCCGTCATCGCTTCCGAGCGCCTCGATCAGGCCGTCGACGTCCTCGTCCGCCCTTAGGAGATCGATGTTGAACCGCCTCTCGTCCTGCTGTTCTTCCGCAGGCACCCTCTTCCACTGCAACCTTTACGCCTCCGAGTCCCGCGTATAATGCCAGAGATATAATAACCTTATCCCGAAACGATCTCGTTGCATCCCGGCACCCGTGGGCAAGCAGTATCACGGCATCAGCGACGCCGGAAAAAAGGGAGCGCCTCCCCGCATCAGCGGGATGTCGGCGGGACAGGCGTGGCCGCCCCCCGCCTCTCCCGGAACCGTGCCAGCCCGTCACCGGCCGCATTCCGGACGACCGGATCGCTGTCGTCCAGCGACCGGGTGAGAGTCCCCTCCGCCCGCGGATCGGCGATCTCCCCGAGGATGACGGCGGCATAGGCCCGCCGCAGCCCCGGCTCCATGCCGGGGGGAATGCCTTCCGGTACGGCACCCGCTCTCCTCGCTCCGGGGAAGAGCGCCTCGTGCTCCCTTACCCCCTCCGGGCCGCCAAGGAGGTCGTGCTGGGCGAGTTCCCGGTGTCGGAGGGTCTTTCTTGTCCCGATATCCCCGGGACCGCCGAGGAGATCGTGCTGGGTGATCTCCTTTTCCTCTTCGAGGGCCCTCCTGCCTCCCACTCTCCTGAGCTCCTCCGGACCGCCGAACGCATCGTGCTGGGCGAGGCCTTCTTCCTCGTCGCGGGTTCTTCCGCCTCCCGCTTTCTTGAGGTCTTCGGGACCGCCGAAAGCGTCGTGCTGGGTGATACCATCCCGGTGCCTGAGCGTCCTCTTCGCGGGTGGTATGCCCTCAGGACCGGCGAGGAGGTCGAACTGGGTGAGGCCCTCCCAGGACTCTTCCCTCGGTCTTTCATACCCTGCCGCAACATCAGGGTGTTCGAGGAGGTCGATCAGCGGTTCGACCGCCGGTGTTCCGACCATGGTAAGCGCGTTCGCCGCCCCCTCCCGGACGGCCTGCACCGGGTCGGCGAGTGCACGGATGAGCGGGTCCACCGCCCTCCCCTCCCCGAGCGCACCAAGGCCCAGGGCGGCGCTCCGGCGAACCGCGGGATCGCTGCTCTGCAACGCTTCAGTCAGGCCGTCGATATCCCGCCTCGACGCCATACTGCTGATATCATACCGCTTCTCCTCCTGCAATTCTTCCGTCGTAATATCCCTTCTCTGCACCACAATCACCTCAGGATACGGCGTTTATAACAGACTGTGAGTATAATAATCTTATGTATAAAAATCACCACATATAATAACGTGAATCCGGGCCGTTTCCGTGAGTTGTTACACCGGGAAACGCGGCCCGGGAGTTAGGGTATTTATCCCCCGCGCGGCAAGGAGAGTACCATGCCGGAGGAGAAGAGGAAGGCGGAACTGAAGATCTCCGGGATGCACTGCGCATCCTGCGCTCTCAATATAGAACGCGCTCTCCAGGGCCGGGACGACGTCTATGAGGCGCGGGTCAATCTCGCAGCCGAGACCGCCGTCGTCGAGTACGACCCGACGAAGGCCACCCTCGCAGACCTCGAACGGACGGTCGGCGATGCTGGTTACGAGATCATCCACAACGAGGTCACCGTCAGGATCGGGGGAATGGTCTGTGCGGCCTGCGCCCAGGTGATCGAGGCCTCGCTTGCCGACCTCGACGGGGTCTACGAGGCCCGGGTCAACCTTGCGACCGAGAACGCGCACGTCGTCTACAACCCGGCGCTCGTCACCCTATCCGATATCCGGACCGCCGTCGAGGATGCCGGCTACCAGTACCTGGGGCTCGAGGAGGAGGTCTCCGAAGACGTTGAAGCCAGGATGCGCGAGGAAGACCTCCGGGACAAGTTCCGGCGGTTCACCCTCGGGTTCGCGGTGAGCATCCCGCTCTTCCTCTACATGCTCTTTGGGATGCCGGGGATGGTCGCCCTCCCGGTCTCGATCAACCTCATCATGCTCATCATCACCCTCCCGGTCTTTCTCTACGTCAGCGCCCCCATCTTTAAGGCGGCTGCCGCGGCGCTCCGGAACCGGGCGCTGACGATGGACGTCATGTACGCGATGGGCATCGGCGTCGCATACGGCGCAAGCATTCTCGGGACTTTCGGGATCGTCCTCACGCCGGATTTTAATTTCTACGACACCGCGGTGATGCTCGCTTCATTCCTGACGCTCGGGCGGTACCTGGAGGCCCGGGCCAAAGGGAGGACGTCCGAAGCCATCAAGAACCTGATCGGTCTCCGGCCCCGGACCGCGACGGTGATCCGGGACGGGCAGGAGGTCGAGGTCGGGATCGAGGACGTGGTCGTCGGCGACGTTCTCCTGGTCCGGCCGGGAGAGAAGGTGCCGGTGGACGGGGTGGTCGTGGGCGGTGAGAGTTCGGTCGATGAGTCGATGATCACCGGCGAGCCCATCCCGGTCGACAAGCAGGAGGGCGATGGGGTCGTCGGCGGCACCCTGAACGTGAACGGCGTGCTCCGGGTCCGGGCCGAGAGGATCGGGAAGGACATGGTCTTGTCGCAGATCATCAGGCTCGTCCGGGACGCCCAGGGTTCAAAGCCGCCGGTGGAGCGGATCGCCGATGTCGCGGTCTCTTACTTCATCCCGGTCGTGCTCGCGATCGCAACCGCCGCCTTCCTCGTCTGGTACGTGGGACTCGGCGCATCGCTCCTCTTCTCGCTCACGGTGCTGATCTCCGTCCTGGTCGTCGCCTGCCCCTGTGCGCTCGGGCTCGCCACCCCGACCGCCGTGACCGTCGGGATCGGCCGGGGCGCCGAACTCGGGGTGCTGATCCGGAACGGCGAAGCGCTCGAGATCTCCGAGAAGCTGACCGCGGTCATCTTCGACAAGACCGGGACGCTCACCCGGGGAAAGCCGGACGTCACCGATATCGTCGCGTTCGGGATGCCGGAGAGCCGCCTCCTCGCGCTCGCGGCGGCGGTCGAGCGAAACTCGCAGCACCCGCTCGCGGCGGCGGTCGTGCGGCGGGCAGAGAGCACCGGCGTCAGCATCCCTGAGTCGGAGCGGTTCACGACCTTCGGCGGCAGGGGGGTCAGCGCAACGGTCGAGGGCAGGGAGGTGCTGATCGGGAACCAGCCCTTCCTTCTCGAGCACCGCATCGCCGTCCCCCCGGAGGCGGCAAGCAGGATAACCGCCCTTCAGGACGAGGGGAAGACCGCAGTCCTGGTCGCCGCCGGGGCCGAGTTCGCGGGCATCCTTGCCATCGCCGACACCCTCAAGGCGACGACGAAGGGCGCCATTGCGGACTTAAAAAGGATGGGTCTTGCTGTGACGATGATCACCGGCGATAACGAGCGGACGGCGAACGCCATCGCGCGGGAGATCGGGATCGAGGACGTCCACGCCGGGGTGCTGCCGCAGGAGAAGGCACGGGAGGTGAAAGCCCTCCAGGAGCGGGGGGCAGTCGTGGCGTTCGTAGGCGACGGGATCAACGACGCTCCGGCGCTCGCGCAGGCGGACGTCGGGATCGCCATCGGGAGCGGGACCGACGTCGCCATCGAGAGCGGCGATATCGTCCTCATCCGCGACGACCTGACCGACGCCGTCGCGGCCGTCGAACTCTCCCGGAAGGTGATGTCCCGGATCAAGCAGAACCTCTTCTGGGCGTTTGCCTACAACTCAGCCCTCATCCCCCTCGCCGCAGGCGTGCTCTACCCCTTCTTCGGCATAACCTTCCAACCGGAACTTGCGGCGCTCGCGATGGCCCTCTCGTCGGTGACGGTCGTCTCGCTCTCCCTGCTGCTCAAGACATATATACCTCCGGCGAAGAGAGGGGCTCTGTCGGAGGGAGATGCACGTGGCAGTTGATCCGGTATGCAAGATGGATGTCGACGAGGCGACCGCGAAGTTCACGGCAGAGTACGAGGGCAAGACCTACTACTTCTGCGCCCCGGGGTGCAAGAAG
>JAENZF010000130.1 GCA_016841385.1 Methanobacteriota archaeon
GAGGCCGTCCCAGCTGTACTGGAACGCGTGGAGCGATGCAAAGAGGAGCGCCGGGAGAAGGATGCCGAACCGGGGCTGGAGCAGACCGCGGATGCTCACCTCCTCGCCGAAACCCGCCGCAATGGAAGCCATGACGATCCCGGGCAGCGTGAGCGTTCCCGCAAAGAGCAGGTTGACGGCATCGACATCGGTGACCGGGAGGCCGAGCCAGCCCACAAGCGCGGCGAGCGCCGGGTCGATGAAATGGAACGCGAGAACGAGCGCGAGAGCCCCGACAACGGCGAGAGCGATCTCGCTTCCTCTCGGCCGGACGAGCCCGAGGCGCTCCAGGACCTCCCGGGGCGTCCGCCGCACGCATGCCCCGGCGATGAAGAACGAGCCGATGAGCGTCCAGAAGAGGGTGTAGGCGTTCAGCGTGACCGTATCCGCGAGGAGGTCCCCGGACGCGAGCAGGAGGTCGAGGAACTGCGGCGAGAGGTAAGGCGGAATCCCCGTCGCCAGGAGCGGCACCGGCGGGATGAGGGTCATTGCAAGGATGACCACCAGCGCAACCGTATGGAGGAGCGAGTCCGGGTCGAACGGGAGATACCGGGCGAGCCATACCCTGAACCGGCGGGAGAACCCGATGAGGCTTGCAAGGGCGGCTGCAAGGACGCCGAGGAGGAGGAAGGCCGCCTCTGCGGCCAGGGCAAGGTCGACCGTCTCCGGATCGAGATCCCCGGTCCAGAGTGTCTCCGCCGGCATGATCGCGATGAGTCCGACCCCCGCCGTGGCGGCTGCAAGCCCCCCGATAAGGACGAGGAGCCAGACGCCGGCGGCCCACCGGAACGCCCGGTGCCGGTCCTCGGCCAGGTAGACGAGCATCGCAAGGACGACGAAGAGCGCCACGTCGAGCGCGGAGGTGAGGAACGAGCCCGCCTCCCCGCCGGCAATTCCGGAGACCGCGACCAGGAAGATGAGGCCGAAGAAGGCGATCAGCAGTTCGGGGGCGTGACGACGGCAGAACTTCAGTGACATGATCTCCTCGATTCGATGGTCGGTGACGCGATGCCTGTCGGCCAGGCGGGACGATGAACGTAGCTCACCGCCACAAAAGTCTCCCGATGGCCAGCCAGCCCAGAGCCCCCATAACCGTGAGGACCCCCGCCTGCAGCAGGAATATCGTCGGCAGCGGCCACCGGCCCGCGAGGACGGCTCCCGCGAACGGCCCGGCCGAGAGCCCTACGGAGAAGAAGGTGTTGTACATACCGTAGGCGGCGCCCTGCGAACCCTGGCCCCGGTAGATGTCCGCGAGGATCGGCATCGCCGGCACCAGGGCGCAGCTCAGCGTGACCCCCAGCGCGAAGACGGCGGCGGCGACGAGCACGAGGGTCGGCGCCTGCATGGCGGCGACGATCGCAACCCCGGAGAGGAGGAGCCCCCCGCCGATGAGGTAGCGGCTGCCCCCGTACCGGTCGTAGATCCTTCCTGCGGTTGGCTGGGCGATGGCGGCGGCGTTCGCCAGCACCGCAAAGACGAGGCCGATCGTCGCCGGGGACGCAGAGAAGGTGGCGTGCAGGTAGACCGGGAGGTAAGGGTCCACGACGCCGTAGGTCCCTGAGACCATGACGATCGCGGCCGCACAGGCGGCGAGCGGGAGGAGGGTCCCCCGGGGCAGCATCCCTGACCGCCCCCGACTGCCCGCCTGCCTGCAGGTGTGCACCGGGACGGCGAGGACGAGCAGGCCGACGGAGGCCACCAGCACCGCCGGGACGAGAAAGGTCGCCATGTAGCCCACGTACTCGAAGAGCAGCCCTCCGACGACCGGGCCGAGGACGGCCCCGAGCCCGACCGCCGAGAGCGCGACGCCCATTCTCTCCCCCAGCCGGGAGGGGTCGCAGGTATCGGCGAGGAGCGCAAGCCCTGCGGACCAGGTGGCCGCGGCCGATACCCCCTGGACCGTCCTGGCGATGACCAGGTGCATAACCGTGGTCGAGAGGCCGAAGAGGGCCGTCGCGAGAGCGAGGAGGAGCATACCGACGACGATGAGGGGACGGCGCCCCACCCGGTCGGAGAGGAGGCCCATCGGTATGGAGAAGAGGAGGAGCATGGCGGCGTAGATCCCGAAGACGATCCCGATGATCGATTCGTTCACCCCGAGCCTGGGGGCGTATTGCGGGAAGACCGGGATGAGGAGGCCGTAGATCATCATGTCCATAAAGATGACGAGCACGACCAGCACGAGGAGTGCGTCCGGCGATGCGGCGATGCGGTCCCGGAAAGTATGGAACCGATGCGGCTCCCTGGTTGTCATGGTGATTCATCTCCACACGGCACATGGATGCCCCCGTGGCATCGCTCTCTCCCCGTAGGTTGGCGCTGTCAGCATATATCGGTTACAGGAGAGAGATTCTGCCGGCGGCCACTTCACAGGGGTCCCCGGTAATACGCGAGCTCGCGGGAATAGGGGCGGAACGCTTCGACGAGCGCCTCCGCCTCATCGTCGGGCAAGGGGCCGCTCCGCCCGGCGGCGGCAAGCGCCTGCACCTCCCCGGGCGTCGAGCAGCCGACGATCGCGACGGAGATATCCTGGGCGAGGGCGTAGCGGACAAGGGCCTCCGGCGTCACCCCCGCGTCGGGGACAAGGTAGTTCGACCCGCCGAGCACCTTCATCCCGATGACCGCGAGCCCCTGCTCCCTCGCCGCGGGGAGCGTCGAGGAGAGGAATCCCCCGAGCGCCCCCTCCACAGGGTTGACGGGCATCATCACGGCGTCGACCGGCCAGTTCTCCACCGCGTGCGAGAGGACGTCCGGGTCGTGGTGTCCCGTCACTCCGATCTGCCGGACGATGCCCATCTCCTTCGCCTCGATGAACGCCGCAAGGGCGCCGTCCGGCGCCTCAAGATCCCGGATATCGGAGAATGTCCTGACATCGTGGACCTGCCAGAGGTCGAGGGTCTCGATGCCCATCCTCCGGAGGGTCTCCTGGAGGTCCATCTCGGCATCCGCGTGGTGCCGGCTCGCCGACTTGCTGGCCTGGAATACGGGCGCCCGGAGGTCGGGATGGCTCACCCAGACCTCGCCGTAGTAGTCCTCGCTCCCCGCGTAGGCCTTTGCCGAGTCGAAGTAGGCGATCCCCTGATTGAGCGCTTCCATGATGACGGCCTTCGCCTCCGCGTGCCGCCCGTATGTCCTGAGGACTCCCTCGCCCCCGAGCCCCACCGGGGTGACCTCCTCCCCGGTCTTCCCGAACCTGCGCCTGCCCAGTCCCGCCATGGACCACCCTATCCGTGCCTGGCTATAAAAATCTTCAGCACGGAACCGGGGAAACAGTTATGCGCCGCGGCCCCCTCCGGGAGCCGGAGGTATGCATATGCCGACGATTACATGGTTCAACATCCCGGCCGCCGAGACCGGACGGGCACGGGCGTTCTACGAGAAGGTCTTCGCCTGGACGACGGTGCCGTTCCCGGGGATGGAGCAGGAGGGGTTTTTCGAGATATCCACGGGAGGGATAGGCGGCGAGATCCTCCCGCGGGCGCACCCCGGCGAGCCGATAACGGTCTTCGTCGGCGTCCCCTCCGTCGGGGAGTACGCGGCCCGGGTCGAGGCGGCCGGAGGAAGGGTCGTGGTTCCGAAGATGTCGGTGCCGGGGAGGGGCTACTTCGTCATCTGCGAGGATACCGAGCAGAACCGGCTTGGTCTCTGGGAGGATGACCCCTCGGCGGGCTGATCGGGCATCGGCCGGCCCCTGCCGGTGCGGCACCTCCCCTGCCCCGAACGCCGCAAAGAGTTCAAGGACAAGAACACCATCCTGCTCCGCCGCCGGCCCCCCGCAGGATCCCGGCGGTCCGCCGGGCTCTCCGATTCGGATGGAACACTCGCTATCTGGAAAAAAACTCCCGGAAAGGCATCTTTACACCTGATGAGTCACCAGGATCATTCAGATCTCAGGACGGCCGGGCATAACGCTGCTATGGAGGTTTTACACCCCGGATTTCAGTTTTCCGGCAGGGAGAAAAGTTTATTTACGCCAAGAAGCATCGTCCACCACATGAAGAGCTTGTTTGGTATCCTTGCCCTCATGGTGATCGCGAGCATCATGATCGCAGGGTGTGTACAGCCAGCGGGTAACGAGACGGTGACCCCCGGTACGACACCGGGACTCACCGAGACCCCGATGGCAACAGAAACCCCCATGACGACCGAGACACCGATGGCGACGGCAACGACACCGATGGAGACCGAAACCCCGATGGAGACAGAGACACCGATGGCGACGACGACGACCATGGAGACCGGGACCACCGTAACGCCCGGGGCCACAGCAACGACCCTCGCCGCGAACGCGACGGAGACCCCGCCGGGACCGCCGACGACACTCATCGCTGACGAGATCGTCTCCATCACCGACAGCGGGTACGTGCCGAACACGATCACCGTTCCCGTGGGCACCACGGTGGGATGGACCAACGACGCCACGGCGAACCAGACCGTATCGGCGACCGGAGCAGCCGGGTTCTTTGACTCCGGGCTGCTCCAGCCGGGCGACTCGTATAGTTACACCTTCAACGCCGCGGACAACTACACCTACCAGTCGATGACGTCCGGGTTTAGCGGGATGGTCATCGTCACCGCTTAACCCTCTTTTTCCCACCGGCGGTCGTAAGGGAGCCTGCAAAACTCCCCTACGATCGCCGGTATGCCGCGGCGGCCCGGACCAGTGTCCCGGAAAACCCCTCCGGGAAGTAGGCGTGGGTGTACTGCCCGACCGCGTTCTGCACGATAAGCCCATCCCGGCCACCGTCGATCCCCCGGCCCCGGAGGAGTTCCAGGGCAAATCTTGCGTCAGGAGCACAATCGAGGCGTGAATAGTGGAACTCGTGGCCCCGGAAGGCGGAGCCCGGCGCAAGGACCGGCGTCCCGCCAACCACCCGGGCCTCAACGTAGCCGAGACCCTGGATGCGGCCCGTCATCTCCGTCACCGCCGGGAGGACGCCCGCCATCGGGTAGTCGCCCTCATCGGTCACAAGCCGCTCCGTGAGGTAGACGAGCCCGCCGCACTCCCCGTAGACCGGCATGCCGTCGTCGACCGCCCGGCGCACGTCCTCCCGGCACCGGGAGGATGCGAGCGCCTCTGCATGGAGCTCCGGGTAGCCTCCCCCGAGGTAGAGGGCGTCCACGTCCGGGAGCCGATCCGTCATCGGTGAGAAGAAGACCAGGTCCGCCCCGGCCTGCCGAAGTCGGTCGAGGTTGTCGAGGTAATAGAAGCAGAACGCCGCATCGTGGGCGACGCCGATCCGGACCCCCGCCACCGGCCGGGCCGGGATCTCGGCCGGCTCTGGGAGGGGCGGGGCCGACCGTGCGAGGTCCATGATACCGGATAGATCGCAGAACTCCTCCATCACCGCGCCGAACCCTGCCATCGCCCCGGTCTCGGCCGCCATCGCGAGGCCGAGGTGCCGGCTTCCTACCACAAGATCTTGCGCCGGGGGACCCCCCCCG
>JAENZF010000131.1 GCA_016841385.1 Methanobacteriota archaeon
GGTCTCCCGGCTTTTTCGGCCCGGGCTTGCCGAACGGCTCCGCCTGCACTGGCAGGACCGCTACGCCGCTGCCTTCGGGCCGTTCGAGTCCGGCATTCGGCCGGCGCGGGAGCCGGGCCGGTATGAACGTGGCGACATGATCCTCGGGTGCGGCGGCTACGACCCGTCCAAGTCCTACCTGATATTCGCACGCATGCGGCATACCGCCGACTACGGCGCCCCGGCGGACGGCGGCGTCATCGGCAGGGTCGTCACCGGCCGGGGGCTGCTCGACCGCATCGGCGACGGCGACCGGGTCATCGACGTCGAGCGGATATTCCGGCGTGCCGACCGGTCGCACGCGATCGTCACCCACGATGCGGTGTTCCCGCTCGAGGACGGGATGCAGGTCATCTCCTACGTGGAGGCGGAAGTACAGGGCTTTGAAGAGGCCGGCGAGGTCGATACCGAGACTGCCCGGAGCGTCGAACACTTCCTCCTCTCCGTGCAGAGCGGCAGATTCCCGGTGGACCGTTCGAGCAGCACCTACATAGCCAATGCGCAACTGGTGCCGACGAAGGTCCCGGCGGAGTTCCCCGGCCCGAGGCTTGAAGGAAGCATTACGGTCAGGACTGCCGGGAAATCCTCGGGAGCAGTCTACATCTACACGCAGGGCGTATCGGCAAGCCCGGTGCACACCGTCGTAGGCAAGGTTGTCCACGGGATCGAGCTGGTCCGGTTTGCCGGTGAGGGCGACCTCCTTGCCATCCGGGCCGAACCGGAACAGTTCGATCTGGTCGGTCTTTCGCTTGCAGAGGCAGAGGCGGTCGCTGCCCGGCGCGGTGTCACGCTCACCGCCGATGAGGCCGGGGGAGACCGCGTGGTGATCGGGCAGACCCCGGCAACGACGCTCGAAGTGCTGGCCGCCGGGGCGGTCAAGGTCGCGACGGAGCCGTCCGACCACGTCATCAGTATCACCCTCGACGAGGCGGCCGCACCCCGGTCGGTCACGATCTTCCGTGAGGCGACCGGGCTCAAGCACCACGCCGTCGGGAAGATGCCGCTTGTCTTCATGTTCGAGGACGTCTTCCTCTTCAAGCCGAAGATCGCCAAGAGCGTCGGGATCATCCCCGAGAACGTTCCTGCCGGCGAGGTACCGGCGTTCACCCTTGCGATGACCAACGACTCGCGGCGGGGCACCGGCATGGTCGGCGTTCGAACAAAACCGAACGCCGAGTTCGGCCCGACCTCCGAGCCGTTCACGGGCACGAACGTCATCGGGAAGGTGCTCGATGCGGGGAACCTTGCCGGGATGCGCGAGGGGGCGACGGTATACGTGAAGGAGGTGAAATGATGGCCGAGTACTCCCCGGAATACGTGGGCACGGTGACCAGGTACGTCTTCGTCGAGTCCCCGTCCATGACTCCCGGCGAGCTCGCGCTCAGGGCGTACGAGGCGTCCGAGGGCGTCCTGATCAAGGAGACGTGCTTCGGACTGCAGGTGACGGGCGAACCGGAGGCCGTCGACCGCCTCATCGAAGAGATCCGCGCGTTCGACCCCAACCACATCTTCGTCAAGGACCGGGGTTTCCCTCCCGGAGACCCAAGAAGGTGCCGGGCGAACCTCGGCGGAGCGAGGCCGGGCTACCTCGGCCACGAACGGGAGTTCCGCATCCTCCGCTACATCACCCACGGCCTTGAGGAACTCGACCGGCGGGGGGAGGAGGCGGAGGTGCCGGAGGCGGCGCCTGCACATGAGAAGAAACCAAAGCTCGATATCAGGCGATTACAAGAACTGATAGAGACAGAGGAGTCCTGAATAGAATGGCAAAAGTGTTTATCTATCCTGCAACGAGCCTCATACTCTCCGACCTGGTGGCCCGGTTCGGCCATAAACCGCTCGGTGCAGCCCTCGGTATCCGGGAGCGGATACAGACCGCCGGGGTCGACTCCCCGCCCCTGCAGATCACCCCCGAAGAGCCGAAACGCGGCCTGAAGTACGCTGCCGTCGAGGTGCCGTCCGGTGTCCGGGGCCGGATGGCGATCTACGGCCCCCTCATCGAGGAGGCCGAGGCTGCGGTGATCGTCACCGACGCCGACCTTGCGTTCGGGTGCATGGGATGCGCCCGCACCGACGAGCTGATCCTCTTCTCCCTGCGCCAGAGCGGCATCCCTATCCTGGAACTGAAATATCCCACAAACGAGGAGGAGGGCGTGCAGTTCGTCGCCGCCATCAAAAAGTTCCTCGCCGGCCTCCCGAACGGGGGTGAAGCGTGAGCCGGAAAGTGCGGATCGCGCAACTCTCCTGCGGGCCGGAGTACAGTGGGGTCCAGAAGGAGATTTACGACGCCGCAGAGGCGGTGGACGCGGAGGTCTTCTTCCCCGACATCGCCCTTGCCGACGTGGAGAGGGCGGTCGACGCGTTCGGGCTGGACGTCCGGAGCGCCGACTTAAAACTCATGATCGCCCGAGGCAAAGCCCTGGTGGACGGGAAGGTGGATGCGGACGGGGTCTTCATCGGCACCTGCTTCCGGTGCGCCGAGGCTGCGATCGTCAGGAACGAACTCCGGCGGTATATCCACGAGCACTCGCGGCTGCCGGTGGTGAGTTACTCCTTCACCGAACGGACGACCGCGGGGACCCTTCTCACGAGGATGGAGGCCCTGACCACCATTGCCCGCCGGAGAGCGCTCCTCGCCCGCGAGGAGCAGACCGGGATCACGATGGGTGTCGACTCGGGGTCGAGCACCACAAAAGCGGTCGTGATGAAGGACAACAAGATCGTCGGCACCGGCTGGCTCCCGACGACCGAGGTGATCAAGAGCGCCGAGGGTACCGTCGCCCAGGCACTTGAGATGGCGGGCCTCACCCGGGAGGATATCCAGGCCGTCGGGACCACCGGGTACGGGCGGTTCCTGATCGGGAAGCACCTCGGGGCCGACCTGATCCAGGAGGAGCTGACGGTGAACTCGAAGGGCGCCGTCTACCTCGCCGGCCACCAGCGGGGTGCCTCGACCGTCATCGACATCGGCGGCATGGACAACAAGGCGATCAGCGTGCTCGACGGCATCCCCGGGACCTTCACGATGGGCGGTATCTGCGCCGGCGCGAGCGGCCGGTTCCTGGAGATGACCGCGAAGCGTCTCGGCGTGGATATCACCGAGCTCGGGCCCCTCGCCATGAAGGGCATGGGGAAGAACGTCTCGATGAACAGTTACTGTATCGTCTTCGGGACGCAGAGCCTGGTGAACGCGCTCGCCGCAGGGAGCTCGCGCGAGGATGTGGCGGCTGCAGCCTGCCACAGCGTTGCGGAACAGGTCTTTGAGCAGCAGTTGCAGGAGATCGATATCAAGGAGCCGGTGATCATGGTGGGCGGCACCTCACTGATCGAGGGGCTGGTCTATGCGATGGGCCAGCTCCTGCAGACCGAGATCCTCGTCCCGCCCTACTCGCAGTACATCGGCGCGGTCGGGTCGGCCCTGCTTGCGTCCGGATTTATCCAGGGAGAGTAGATGCCCCCCTTGAACTACTTCGTGGTCGAGTCCCCCGATGAGGTCGGGAGAGAGGCCTACGAGCGGATCGCGGCCGATGTCCTCCAGGACCTCGACCTGATCAAGGTGATCGACCGGCTGCACATCTACGTCGACCCGAAGGTGCCGATCTTCGTCGCCGCCGGGCAGCTTCGCCATATGCCGCGTGCTATCCGCATCAGCGACTTTGCCAACGTCAACTCCGGTGATGCGAAGATCGTGCTTGATATCGGCGACGAGACCTACCTTGCGCCGCTGCTCGAGAAACTCTGGGCCCGCTACGGCAAGGAGAACGTCGACCAGCCCGACCGGTTCACCGTCGTCCTCCCGGCCGGGGTGGCCGCGGAAGAGGACCTTGAGCATATGGTGGTGGCCGACCCGAGCGAGACGCTCTACAAGGACGTCATCTACGCGTTGCAGTACATCGCTCCCGAGGGGTTCAAGGTCCGCCGCCAGTATATCCGGGATGAGAAGTTTTACTATGTGGCAAGCGAGGATACCCTGCCGGGCGACATCGTGGAGACGATGGTCGCGCCGATCTTTGAGAAGATGGGGGTGACGCTGTGACGACGCTGGTGCCGGTGACCTACAAGGGAGGCGTCTACCGGCACGACGAGATTATGGACCTGATCGACGACCTCGGGGGCTACATCGTCCAGAAACACGTCATGGCCCAGGATGTCGTGCTCCAGTCGTTCGTGCCGCGGGACGATATCGACCTGATTCGAGAGGTTGCAAAGCCGCTTGCCGGCGAGGTGACCGAGGCGCCCCTTGTCGGGACCGAGATCGCCGTGGTCAGCCCGAGCCTGGAGATCCATCACCTCCCGCACACTGCATGCGATATCGCCGAGTACCTCAGGTGTGCCGGCGCGAAGACCAACATGGTCGGGCTCGCGAGGGGATTTGGGAAGCGGATAGCAAACCTCAACGATGAGGAGCGGGACGTCATCAACGAGCACGATCTCGCTGTCTACGCCCTCGGCAACTTCGAGGAGTGTATCCGGCAGAAGTTCCCGGTGCTCCGGAGGGGGATCCACGTCCCGATCGTGGTGACCGGCGCCCCGGACCGCGAGACCCTGCTGCGGATCATCGACCCGCCCGTCGAGGGGTACGTCGGAGGCGTCGGCAGGATCATGCACCGGTTCAAGCGCCCCGAGGAGCTCGCGAAACTCGACGAACTGGTGGACGAGGTCTCCCGCACCCTGGACGCCCGGCGGGACGACCTCGCAAAGGACCCGCTCTCCGTCTTCCCGCCCCGCCTGATGGCGATCATCGAGGAGCGGATCCATGAGGTCAGCATGCTGACGCATCCGACGCCGGTGACCGCCCAGATGGAGGGCCTCCGGGTGAAACTCCCCTATGACCTGTATGCCGATGCCGTACGGTCGCTTGAGGTCGCCGACGGGGTCACCGTCGGGGATATCGCCGACGTTACGCCGTCACGGATGCGCAATTACATATTGATTCGGATTAAACCTTTCTCGGAAACCAGGACATTGGTGTAGCGATGGATTTCGAGAAGATACTCACGAGGGTTGCACAACGGGGGTCGGACGTCATCGCGGAGGAACTCCTCCGGGAGATCGAGACCGAATACGGCAGGGTTCCCCTGATATTTGAGCGGATGGCGGAACGGCCCGAGATCCTCATCTCGCACCTGCTCTACAAGGGCGCCGTTGTCGAGACCAGCCAGCTTGAGCCGAAGACGATCGAGTTGATCAGCCTCGCGGTGGGCGCCGCGCTCAAGTGCAACCACTGCGTCGAGTACCACATGCAGTCGGCGATGGCGAAAGGCGCAACCCGGGCCGAGATTCTGGAAGTGATCCTGATCGCGGGGATGCTCGCGAACTCCGCGGTCCTCGCGGACGCCTACCGGGTGGTGAACGGTTCAGGTCCCTGCCCCTCCTGCGACATCAACGGCACGGGCCTGGATAAGACCTGTTC
>JAENZF010000132.1 GCA_016841385.1 Methanobacteriota archaeon
GAAGACGTTGATGTTCCCGTCCTTCTTTACCTTGAGACGGAAGTTCGTCTCCCAGACCTGGTTGAGGCGCACGGTGCCGATGTCGAAGGGGAGGTGCGGGGGCGATGCAGTCCAGTTTAGCGTGTCGTCGCGGGTATAGCGGGGTATGATCTCATAGTCTCCGGTCTCGTTCTTGACCCAGCTCTCGATGGTGGTCGATGCCCCGCATTCATAGACGTAGTCGAAGACGTCGGCACCGGACTCGAACACCTCGTTCACCTCGACGTTCTCGAAGACGACATCCAGTTCGGTGTCGACGCTGGCTTCGGTCTTGAGAGCGCCGGCGATCGCCGTATAGACAGCACCTATGTTAGCCGCATCGCCGTCATAATATAACCCACCCGTGGACACGGCAAGTTTTTGTAGAGCGGCTTTCCCATCTGTGGAGATGCTGTTCGCGTATCCGATCGAGTAGATCGTGATGTTGTTATTTCTGGCATAGATCGAAAGGTTCTGTTCGGCATCCGATAGATCGCTGAATCTATAGTAGTCCCAGTCACAATTATCGTAATCGGTAATCGAAGAGGAACTGTCCCCTCTGGCCAATGGATCACCATACCAATTGTAATCCCCATCGGTCAGCAGTACGATAGCCCGGACAGAACCATCGTTTGCACCGGCAACCAGGTGGTCGATTGAAGCCTTAAGCCCGTGCCGGAGTGGTGTGCCGTGGTCGGGAACAATGCCGTCAAGTACATCCTTTACCGCCGGGAAGTCATAGGTAAGCCCGATATCAAGCGTTGCATAGTCGCTATAGGTTTTCGGATAGACATAGTCGTTATCGATCTCACGCGTATTGATGCCGGAGTTGGCACCGGGGCGCGAGATATACCCATTTCGCCCGAATGAGACAGTGGCCGCGCGATCGTGGTTCTCTGAGAAATTGTCCACAAACATCTTTGCCGCTTCCCTCACCGAATGCATCCGGTCAGGATTATCGTAAAGCATGCTCCCCGAGCGATCCGTGCAGAGCACCACGTCGATCGGGTCGGGCTGTAGCGCCCAGCCGTCGCCCTTCAGCCGTATAGTGACATTGACCGTCTCGTTCACCGCAACCGTCTCAGGGGAGACCGCCGTCTCCACGGAGAGGTAGGGGTAGTTCTTCCAGGTCAGGGGGATCGTCCGGGTGGTGCCGTTCCACGTCGCCCGGACGGTCGCCGTGCCGGTCGCGGTGCCGCTCCAGTCCGGTGCGTTCCGGTCGGTCGTGAACGCACCCGGGCGGAACCCGACAATGGCGTATCCGTTAGCATTGGTCTCAGCAGATGCCGCATCAAGATACGGCGCCTCGGTCTGGTTGTACTCACCGACCGATTCGGAGAAGATCTCGAACGTCACCGTCTCGCCCTCGACCGGGTTCCCCTTGACATCCATCACCTTGGCCCGGATCTGCGAGACGGTATCGGGTTTGACATCCCGGCTCGGCATGGACTGGGGGTTTGCGGTGAGGAGCATGTTCACCGGGTCGGTGCTGGTGAACTCGACGACCTGCGACACGCTCACGTTCGCGTTCGCGGCTGCCGTTGCGGTGATCGTCGCGACGCCGACGGAGTCCTCGGGCCCGTAGGTGACCATCACCTGCCCATAGCGGTTGGAGTACAGGAGAGCACTCTCCTGCTCTGTCGGCCTGTCCCCCCGCTGTATCGAGGCGTTCACCCAGAGACCCTGACCGGGGGCGCGGTTCCCGTACCTATCGAGCAGGGTGTAGGTGAGCTCGATCACCGTATCCCCGTCGGCCGGGACCGAGGCGCCGGAGGGATCGACCGCCAGCGTGATGCCGGACGGCAGCCCCCCCACGCCGGTGATGGAGATACTGCGGCTCCCGGAGAAACCAATCGGTGCAGGCGGCTGGATCCAGACAAGATTCTCCCCTGCCGCCGTATCGACCTGAAGCGTTGCCGTAGCGTTCCCAGCCGCATCCACCAGCACCGCGATTTCGTCCGGCACTGCGGCTTCGATGAACGTCGCGTTTCCGGTGGGGGAGCCCACCATGAAGTACACGGTTTCGGGGGTGGTATTCAGGGCGTCCTCCCGTCTGCTGTCCACCGGGTTTCCGTACCGGTCCGTCACCCTGACGGCGATTGCCGTCGTCTCCCCGACCGTCACCTCCGGCTCGTACAGGATATCGGCAATAGCATACGGGACCGCGTGGTCAATCCGGCAGATCGTAGTGTCGCTTACCTCCTGACCCTGGGAGGAAACCCGTGCCGCGATCGTCACATCCCCGCTGCGCGTCCCGGGCCTGAAGACCGCCGTCGCCATACCGCTACCGTTCGTCTGCGTCAAGACTGGCGAAATACTGCCATATGTGCTATCCACTGCAAAATCGACGGCAACCCCCTCAAACGAGGTGTTGCCGGAAGTGCTGTTTGAAACCTGTGCCGTGACGGTCGCGGTCTTGCTGCCCCCCGCCGTCAGCCACGGGGTTTCGTCCGTATCGATTGTAACTGTGATAGTATCGGGTATCAGCGCACCGGCCGGGACCGCCAGCAGAAGCAGCCCGACGGCCAGGCACGCATACGTCCATCCATTCATACTCCACCGTATGTCTTCCTGACACACCATTATATATAAAGGTTGCCAGTGAGAGGGGCAGCTCAGAGCGCTCCTTTTCAGGATTGAACAATTATATTCGCACAAATCGAACAGATTTTCGACGGGGAAGGTGCCCGGATGAAAGAAAGGTATTTCCGGACCTCTATCTAAAAATATCTTTTCTCCGGGGGAAGAATTCCGCCGTCCGACTCCGGGAAAATTATACTACCCTAGACCTGGATTCTAAAAAAACGATGCCGGGAGGCCTAAAGGCTGTCCCGGCCGCGTGACTTGCCCTTATTCTGCCCGGCCCGGCGGCGCCGCACCACAAGAACCCCCGCGAGGAGGACCACGGCAACAACCCCGACGCCGGCCACGAGCACCCAGCTGCCGAAGTCCCGCTCCATGACAAGCGGGACGGTGAACTCGGTCGTGCCGAGCGGGATCTCGGCATTGACCGAGATGTTCCGGTAGCCGTCACGGGCAGCGGTGACGGCATACACCTTGTTCGTAACAAGCGCTGTTTTCAGGCATCCCAGGCTGTCGGTCACCCCGACAACCTGACCGTCGATCACGACGACCGCGTCGGCAACTGCTTTCCGGTCGGAACCCTCTGCGCGGATGGTCACGCTCGCCCGGTCGTAATCGAGTTCAGCGACGATATCCTCTCCCACTCCGGTGATCTGGCGTGTCTCGCTCCAGTCCTCGTACCCGGACGCCCTTACCATAATCTGGTAGGTGCCTGCATGGAGATCGGAGAGTGCGAACCGGCCATACTGGTTGGTCTTCCCCTGGAGCGTCCCGTTGAGGTAGACCTCCGCCCCCTCGATCGGCTTCGTCGCCTCGTTGAAGGCCGTTATCGATACCTGATATACCGATTTCGAGAGAGCCACCTGAAGGAGCACATCGTCCGTCTCAAAATAGCAGTTTTCCTGGTAAGTCTGGTAGTCAGCCGCCGTGACCTTGAGGGAATATCTCTTCGCCCGCTCCAGGTGGAGCTGCAGCCTGCCGTCGGCGTCGGTCACCCCGGCGGGCGCACTGTCGACATACACCTCTGCGCCTTTGAGGGGCGTGGAAGTCTCACTGTCCCGGACCTGGACCGCCAGGAGGTCGTTACTAAAGAGCCAGTACTGGACGACCCTGGCGCTATTCTCCATCTGCACGGTCTTTGAAAGGTCATAGTAACCCGATGCACGGATCTCGACGCTGTAAGACTCGCCCGACTTCACCGAGAAGTCCGCGCTCCCGTCACTGGCGGTGACCTCCGAGTCGGAGTAGTCTTCACCCTCGACGCGCACCACGGCACCGACGATCGGTTGCAGGGTTCCCGCATCGTAGAGTTCGAACGTGAGGCCCTCGTCCTCACGGATCATATCGACCTGAACGCGGGTCGTATCGTAATCGACGTAGTCCACCCAGTTCCGGTAGCCCGTCCGGACGACCTTCAGGTACAGGTCATCATTCCCGGAATGGACATATGAGTAGGTGCCGTCCGACGCGGTGCTCCCTACGTAGGCGCCGTCGACGTACACGGAGGCACTGGCAACGGCATCGTAGGTTTCCTCGTCCACCACCGTGATCCGCAGGGTGACCGCCTGCGCCGTGCAGCAGAGGAGGAGGCAGGAGATGAGAAGAGCTATGATGAGACGACGATTCTTCATGCTGGAGTGTACTGCGGCCAAAAATTTGAGTGCTTCGGTTTACCTCTGCGGGGCTCTCGGGGCATGAGCGAGAGGGGGCCCTCCGTAAGGGGGATGAGAGCGGCGCCCCTTCTTCGGGTTCGTCGCACACTTTCACCCTGCACGGCCCATCTTCATCGTATTGGATGCTCCACATGACTGTATCGTATGTTGCGGGGGTACCGGTACCGGCTGTATCCTACGGAAGCGCAGGAAGTCCTGATCAACAAGCACCTTGGATGCTGCCGGTTCGTGTACAACTGGGCCTTGAACCTCAAGAACCAGACCTACCGGGAGGAGGGTGTGAGCCTGTCCGCATACGATCTCCACAAACGCCTCCCTGCTCTCAAGGACGAGCATCCCTGGCTCCGGGAGGTCAACTCCCAGTCCCTGCAGCAGTCGATCCACCACCTTGCTCATGCGTTCACGAACTTTTTCGAGGGTCGCGCCGAAGAACCGACCTTCAAGAAGAAACACAGCCCGGAGCAGTCGTTCACGGTACCGCAGCACTATACCGTGGACTTCGAGCGGGGCACCGTAAAACTCCCGAAGATTGGGGTAGTCAAGACGGTCTTCCACCGTCGATTCGCAGGGAAGATGAAATCTGCCACGGTCACCTGCACCTCGGCCGGTCGGTACTTCACCAGCATCTTGGTGGACGATGGACGGGAACCACCCGAGCCCGCCCTGCCAGTTCCAGAGCAGACAGTCGGGATCGACCTTGGTCTCACGCACTACGCTGTGCTCTCGACCGGTGATGCGGTGGCAAACCCTAAGCATCTCAAGAACTCTCAGAAGCGGTTGGCCGTGCTCCAGCGCAGGCTTGCCCGCAAGAAGAAGGGGTCAAAGAACCGGGCCAAGGCGCGGTTAGTGGTCGCCCGGTGTCATCAGAAGATTGCCGATCAACGGCGGGACTTCCAGCACCAGCTCTCTTCTCAACTGGTCTGCGAAAACCAAGCACTGGCGGTGGAGTCCCTGAACGTGGACGGCATGGTGAAGAACCACTCTCTTGCGGGAGCGATCAGCGACGCCGGATGGAGAACATTCGTCGGGATGCTTTCCTACAAGTGTCAGGCGGCAGGGAAAACCCTGCTCCGAGTGGGGTTGTTCGAGCCCTCCTCGAAGACCTGTTCGGTCTGCGGCTACTGGAAGGCCGACCTGACGCTCAAGGATCGGGAGTGGACCTGCCCGGACTGCAGAAC
>JAENZF010000133.1 GCA_016841385.1 Methanobacteriota archaeon
CCACCGGCGCCGTCCCCTGGGCCGACCTCCTCCGGGCATCGGCGGACCTCCGCGCCGCCCACTGCCGGTTCGACGACCTCTGTCAGATCCAGTACACCTCCGGCACCACCGGGAGGCCGAAGGGCGCCATGCTCACCCACGGGAACTGGATCGCGGCCATGGATGCCGAACGGGACGTCCTCCGGATCACCGCCGACGACGTCTACCTCGGGATCTATCCCATGGGACACGTCGGCATCAGCTGGGGCATCGCCACGCTCCGGGCCGGCGGGACCTACGTCGTCATGGAGCGGTTCGATCTCTCCCGCTACCTCGACCTCGCCCGCGACTACCGGGCCACGATCGTCGCCGGCATGCCGCCGGTGATCCACTCCCTCCTCCAGACCCCGCCGGGGACCGAGACGGCGCTCGCCACCGCCCGGGTGATGATCAGCGGCGGCGGCCCCCTGACGCCGGGCGTCTGGAAACCCTTCCACGAACGGTTCGATATCCCTATCGTCAACGCATACGGCCTCTCCGAGACGGTCGTCGTCGGGACCGGGACCGCGATCCGCCCCGAGCACTACGCGACCGCCGACGAGTTCCGGAGCGTCGGCACCCCGGTCGGGTTCTCTGAGGTGAAGATCGTCGCCGCAGACGATCCCGGCCGGGAACTTGGGCCCGGCGAGGACGGCGAGATCGCCCTCCGGGGACCGGCGGTGGCGCTCGGCTACTGGCAGATGCCGGAGGAGACCGGCGCCGCCTTCCTCCCCGACGGGTGGTTCCTGACCGGCGACGTCGGCCACCTGGACAGGACCGGGATGCTCTATATCACCGACCGGAAGAAGGACATGATCGTCATGTCGGGCTGGAAAGTCTACCCGACGGAGGTCGAGGATGTGCTCGTCCAGCACCCAGGTGTCCGCGACGCGGCGGTCTTCGGGTGCAGCGACGAGCACCGGGGGGAGGTGCCGGTGGCCGTGGTGGTCCCTTCCGGCGAGGATGTCATCCCCGACGATATCATCGCCTTCGCCCGCGAGCGCCTCGCAGGCTACAAGGTTCCCCGCCGGATTATCCTTGCCGGCGAGATCCCCCGGGTGAACGGGTGGAAACTCCTGCGGAAGCGTCTGCGGGAGGAGTACTGCTGTGCCGGCGGCGTGCACGATCGTACCTGACCGGGTAGTATTAAGGAAATAGCGACGAATAGATACTTTCGAGGATACACCGAGGTACAGACGTGGCAGACACCACCAGACGTTCTACAGGAATCGCGGGCCTTGACCTTGCACTCGACGGAGGATTTCCACAGGGCACCCGCATCATCATCTCCGGATCTCCCTTGAGCGGCCTTGAACTCCTGGCACAACAGTTCTGGGAGGCGGGGGAGAGAACAGGTGCTTACCTGATGCTCGATGCCGTGCCGCTGGAGGGTATGGTCGACGCACGGGGCATGGATGCCGCAGCACTGGCCGGGGCCATGCAGGGCGAGAGGATCATCGTAGACTCTCTCTCCACGCTGATCGCCTCCTGGGGGATAGACGCAGCCACCGAGTTTGTCCTGCGGGACACCCGCGCGATCATCGAGGGAGGCGCAAACATCGTATACCTCCTCTACACCGATCTGCACACCCCGCACGAGGAGGCGCGGATGATGCGTGCCGCCGACATCTTCCTGACCCTCAGGCACCAGGTCCACGGCAACGAATTCGAGCGGACGCTCGCCATCGAGAAACTCAAAGATGCGAACGTGCCGCAGCGGGTGATCCCCTACCATATCATCGCGAGAGGCCTTGAACTCTCGACGACGAGCAGGGTGGTCTAGCCGGTATACTCGGCCCGGACCTCGCCTGCTGCAACAACCATATTCTTCAGTTTTCCGGACGCCGCTTCCCGCGACTGCATCCGCAGGCCGCAGTCCGGGTCGATGAGCATGGCCTCCGGCGAGAAGACGTCGATCCCTGCTTCGATCCGCTTCCGGATGGTCTCGACGCTCTCGACGCCGGGGTCGGCCGAATCCACGCACCCGTAGCCGATCATCCGTCCGCGCAGATCCTTCTGTGAGAGCACCTCAAGGTTCCCCGGGTTGTTCGCGAACTCGAAATCGAATACGGCGACGTCTGTCCGGAGGACATCGTCCACGACGCGCCCGAGGTTCCCGCAGACGTGGAGGCATACCGGCACCCGGAGCCTCCCGACGATCGCGTTCACCGCCTCGCGGCCGACGGCGATGTTTGCGGCCCCCGTGGAGAAGATGGGCTCATCGATCTGGAGGAGCGTGACCCCGGCGTCCTGGAGGTAGCCCGCCTCGACAGCGAGCGCCTGGGCGAGATCCAGGACCAGTTCGTCCTTGTTCCGGTAGAACGGGGTCTCGATCTTGAGGCCGTGCGCGAGCGTGCTCGGGCCGGTGAGAATCCCCTTGACCTTCGGGTGCCGGGAGAGGGCATACTTCGTATCCGCGAGCGTGATGGGACGCTGGGCCGGCTGGACCTTTCCGACGACCGCAGACCCGCGGATGCCGGGGAGGTGAGAGATGAAGGCACGGATCATGTCGCCCCGAACCTGGCCGTCGGAGATGATGTCGATCCCGGCAGCTATCTGGTCGGCGACCGCTACCTCCACCGCGTGTTTCAGCGGGTCCATGAGGGCGCGAACCCCCGAGCCTTTCACCACCGGGTAGCTCCCGACCACCGTGGTCGGGAGGCGCATGCTCGTCAGGGTCATGGTGTCAGTCTGTGCCGGTCGCGCGGGAAGAGCACCGCCTCGCGGATGTTTGACAGGTCGAGCATCGTCATCACCAGGCGCTCGATGCCGAGCCCCCATCCGGCGTGCGGGGGCATACCGTAGCGGAACGCCTTCAAGTAGAACTCGAAGCTCTCCGGAGAGAGTCCCTTGGCACGGATCCGCTCCACAAGGTTATCATGGTTGTGGATACGCTGGGCGCCGGAGGAGAGTTCCATCCGGGGGTGCATCAGGTCGAATGCCTTGCAGAACTCGGGTCTGTCCGGGTAGGGCATCGCGTAGTAGGGCCTGATATCGGTGGGCCAGTCGACGATGAAGTAGTGTCCCCCGATCACATCCCCGATCGCCCGCTCAGCCGACGGGGAGAGGTCGTCGCCGAAGGAGAGTTTCTCCTCGATGGTGCGGTTCGCGATCTCGATCGCCTCCGTATACGGGATCCGGGGGAACGGCTTCTCCGGGACCGCGAGGTCGACGCCCAGTTCCGCGAGGTGCTCGCTGCAGTTCTTCGCGACGTAGCTGTAGACGTGGACGATCAGGTCTTCGAGGAGTTCCATGACGTCGTTGTGGTCTGCAAACGAGACCTCCACATCGAGGCTCGTCGCCTCGTTGAGGTGCCGGACGGTGTTGTGCTCCTCGGCGCGGAAGATGGGGCCGAGCTCGAAGACCCCCTCGAACCCGGCAGCCATCATCATCTGCTTATAGAGCTGCGGGCTCTGGTTCATGAACGCCTCTTTCTCGAAGTAGGCGATCGGGAAGAGTTCCGTACCGCCCTCGGTGGCGGCAGCGACGATCTTCGGGGTGGCGATGTTGATGCAGCCCCGGGAGGAGAGAAACTCGGTCGCGGCGCAAGTCACCGCCGAGCGGATGAAGAAGATGGCGCGGACACGCGGTTTCCTTACGTCCAGGAACCGGGAATCGATCCTCGTATCCATCTCGGCAGGCACCTTCTCGGCGACGTCGAGCGGGAGCGGGCTCTCTGCGATGCTGATGATCTCGAGTTCCTCGGGAACGATCTCGCGCCCGCCGGGGGCTTTCTCGATCGCTTTCACCCTCCCCTGGACCCTGACCACGGACTCTCGCGAGACGCTCCGGGCGGCATCAAGGATCTCTGCCGGGACCTTCTTCTTCGGGATGGTCACCTGGATGATGCCGGTCCGGTCGCGGATCAGGAAGAACGAGAGCCCTCCGAGATCACGGACCTCGTGCACCCAGCCGATGATCTCGGCAGATTCAGTTTCCGGGGTTACGGCCCGTATTGGTAGACGCATATGAAAAACCTGGATACAGTGTGGGTCCCGGGAGGTATTTTGTTTTGCGCTCCTCGCCGGGGGTGGCCGGATATGGCCGGTACCGGACAGCCGTGGGAAAAGGAACGGCTGCCCCGGGAGATGGAGGATTATAAGAAGACTGCTGCAGAGATGACCGTCGTCCAGCGGCCGTCCATAACCCCTTCCGCCGCCTGGCAGGTGTGGGTCGTGTTGATGATCCGGCCGCTGGCCTTGTAGATCTGTTCCCGTTCCTGCCATGCCTGGTCGGGGTCGAACTCGATGCCGAGCGTTGTCGCAAGCATGGTTGCCGCAAGGTCTTCGGCGTATTCGCCCGAGACCTCCGCCGTCTCCCCGAAGGCATGGTGCTCGGAGAGGTAGCCGTAGGCATTGCTCTCCTTGGGCATCGCGTGGCCGATGGCGGCGGAGGCGAGCCTGCTTGGTTCGTTGGTCTCGTTCCGGGCCATGACAACGTAGACGATGCTGCCTGGAGAGAGATCCTTTAAGCCCTCCTCCTTCGAGACCAGCTGACAGTTCGGGGGAAAGATACTCGAGACGTAGACCAGGTTGTACTTCTCGATGCCCGCCTGCCTGAGAGCCAGTTCAAACGATGCCAGTTTGTCTTTGTGGATGCCCACACCCTTCGTAAAGAAACACTTGGTCGGAACAAACATTAGGGATCTTCTTATCGTTTGAGTTTTTTAAAATTTTCGGTAATAACAGTCACAAATTAAAAAAGGAGCGAAATTTTTACCCTTTTCGACATTAGAGAAGTAAACTACAGGTAAATGGGAAAATACCCGAAAATATGCGGATTGTTCAGGTGCGCCGGGGTGGCCCCGGCTGCGCTCGAGCCCGCCGATCTTCTCCTGGAGAACGGCCTGAACAGGAATCGTTACCAGAACCGTCCATATCGGAAAACTCCCGCGAGTTTGTGGGGGGAGCGGTGGGGCGCACCCGTCAGACGAGGTCTCCCCGTGCCTTGATCGTCTCCAGCGCCTCGAACGCCTCCCGCCGGACATCCCTGTCGGGATCCTGGAGGAGGGCCTGCAACGCCCCGGATGCACCGGGGGCACCGATCTCGCCGAGGACGATGGTGGACTCGCGCCGGGTCCCGGCGTCGTCGGCGGCGGCCAGATCGATCAGGGCCGGTGCCGCAGCCTCTCCGACCCGCCAGAGAGCTTCCAGCACCAGGTGCCGGACGATCTCGTCGCCTTTCCAGAGACATTCGAGGAGCGGGCCGACGGCCGGCGCACCGATGTCTGCAAGCGCACAGCAAGCATACCACCGGACCTCCCGGTCGGGGTCGGAGAGCGTCTAGATGAGCGGCGCGACCGCCTATCCGGCCCGGACCT
>JAENZF010000134.1 GCA_016841385.1 Methanobacteriota archaeon
CCACAAGATCTTTGCGCCGGGGAACCCCCCCGTAGACAGGAAGGCTCTTCGTGACCTCGATCATGGCCAGGTGGCGGGGACTCCCGATCCTGTTGAAGATCGTCCCGGCGACCCTGATCCCCGGGTCGAACCCCGCGTAGCCCCGGACCATGGCGTGGACGCTCCGCGACGCGCCCCCTGCGTCCACCACGAGAAGGACCGGGGCGTCGAGGATCTTCGCGACGTGCGCCGTGCTCGCGATTTCGGTCCCGTCGAGCCCGTCGTAGAGCCCCATCACACCCTCGACGACGGCGATGTCGGCGCCGTCGCATGCCCGGACGAACGTCTCCCGAACCCCCGCCTCTCCCATCATGAACGGATCGAGGTTGCGCGAGGTCCGGCCGCAGATGGCCGAATGGTGCGTGGGATCGATGAAGTCCGGGCCCACCTTGAACGGCTGGACGGCGAGCCCACGGGCGGCGAGCGCCGCCATCAGGCCGCTTGCAAGCGTGGTCTTGCCGCAGCCGCTGTGGGTTCCGGCAATGAAAACTCGTGGAATCGGGCGCATAACGTTCCTGTAATGTTGAATACCGCAGAAGATAAATATGACCAGGGATAACCAGCATACAGCAAATTAATTTGCATTAAAACAAGCAGATTTGGATGACGCGCCGGCACGGCGGTCTGAGGTAGATTATCATGCACATCATGGAAGGATTCTTACCAAGCCCCTGGTGGCAGGTCTGGTTTCTCGTCTCCCTGCCCTTCATCATCATCGGACTGTACCAACTCAACAGACTCGTACAGGAGAAACGGGAGGCCCTGCCGCTCCTCGCGGTCGCAGGCGCCTTCGTCTTCGTCCTCTCCTCGCTCAAACTCCCTTCATTCAACGGGAGTTGTTCCCATCCCACGGGGACCGGGCTTGGCGGCGTCCTCTTCGGCCCCTGCATCGCCGCCGTCCTCGGCCTGATCGTCCTCGTCTTCCAGGCGGTCTTCCTCGCGCACGGCGGGATCACCACCCTCGGGGCGAACGTCTTCTCGATGGGGATTGCAGGCCCGGCCGTCGCCTACCTCATCTACAAGGCCGGGACCCGGGCGGGCGTGAACACCTACGCAACGATCTTTCTCGCCGCAGCCCTCGCCGACCTCGTCACCTACGTCGTCACCTCAGTCCAGCTCGCCCTCGCCTTCCCGGGGACTGCCGGGTTCCTCGGAGCATTCTCGGCATTCGCCGCAATCTTCGCCGTCACCCAGGTCCCCCTCGCCATCATCGAGGGTGCGGTCATCATGCTGGTCTTCAAGTACATCGTCCAGCTCAAACCCGAGATCCTCACCCGCCTAGACCTCCTCTCCGAGAGCACCATCCGGAAACTCCGGGAGGCCGCGGCATGAAGTACGGCATGGAGATCGCGGTCGCCGCGCTCATCATCGTCTTTGCCGCCGTCTTCCTATTCCAGGACGCTGCAATCCAGGCCAGCCTCGGCGACGGGGAGGAGGCCTGGGGCGGGGCGGACGGCGAGGCCGCCGACCTCATCGAGGCCTCCGGCTATGAGCCCTGGATCGAACCCTTCTGGGCACCCCCGAGCGGTGAGATCGAGTCGCTCCTCTTTGCCCTGCAGGCCGCCATCGGCGCCGTGATCATCGGCTACACCTTCGGCTACTGGCGGGGCAGCAGAAAAACCGCCTGATTTTTTTGGTAACCCGGCAAACCAGATGGGAGGACGCAGATGTACGAGATGCTCGAAGACTTTGCCCAGGAAAACGGCCTCCGGGAGACAAGCCCGGGCCTCAAACTCTTCATCGGGATCTCAAGCATCCTCCTCTGCGTCTCGTCGCCCGCCCCCGTCGCCCCCCTGCTCGTCGCGGCCTCGATGAGCGCCGCCGTCCTCGCCCTCGCGCACATCCCCGCACGGGTCTACGCCCGCCTCCTCCTCATCCCGGTCTCGTTTGCGGTGATGAGCATCGTCGTGGTACTCTTCACCACCGGGAGCGGGGCGGTCCTCTTCGAGGTCCCCGGCCTCCCCCTCGCAGTCACGGCGGACGGCGCGAACCTCGCCCTCCTCCTGCTCGCCCGGGTCTTCGGCGGCATGTGCTCGCTCTACTTCATCGCGCTCACGACGCCGATGGCCGAGGTCTTCGATATCCTCCGGCGGCTCCGGGTGCCCGCCGTCTTCATCGATCTCGCCATGCTCACCTACCGGTTCATCTTCATCCTCCTCGAGGAGGCCGGCCAGATCTACCGCTCGCAGGTGATGCGCCTCGGTTACGGTCGGTTCCGGGAGTCGGTCCGGTCATTCGGGATGCTTGCCGGAGCACTCTTCATCCGGACCTGGGAGAGCGGCGAAGCCCTGGTCCTCGCGATGGATGCACGCTGCTACGACGGCAAACTCGGCATCCCGGGTGAAACCCGGCCGGTCTCCTTCATCGCGCTCGCGGCGACCCTGCTCTACCTTGGGGCCGTCTTCGGCGTCTCGCTCCGGACCGGAGGTCTGGTACTCGTATGACGACACCACTGCTTGAAACCGACAACGTCACCTACACCTACCCGAACGGTCCTGCCGCCCTCACCGGGGTGAGCGTCCGGATCGCCGCCGGGTCGAAGACCGCTCTCGTCGGCCCGAACGGCGCCGGGAAGTCGACACTCCTCCTGATGCTCAACGGCATGCTCCGGCCCGCCTCGGGCGAGGTCCACTTTGACGGCCGACCGCTCGCCTACGACAACCGGAGTCTCCGGGACCTCCGCCGCCGGGTCGGGTTCGTCTTCCAGAACCCCGACGTCCAGATCATCGCCCCGACCGTCGAGCAGGATGTGGCCTTCGGGCCGGTGAACCTCGGCCTCACTCCCGACGCCGTCCGCCGGGCGGTCCGGGATGCGCTCGGCTACGTCGGGCTCCGGGGCTACGAGAAACGGCCGCCCCACCACCTCTCCGGCGGGGAGAAGAAACGGGTCGCCATCGCCGGCATCCTCGCGATGGAGCCGGCGGTCCTCGTCTTCGACGAACCGACGAACACCCTCGACCCTGCAAGCTCCGAGGAGGTGATGGAGCTCCTCGACGAACTCGCCTCCGGCGGCCGGACGGTGCTCATATCCACGCACGACGTCGAACTCGCCTACCGCTGGGCCGACTCGGTCATCCTCATGGAGCGGGGGAGCGTCCTCGCCCGGGGACCGCCGGAGGAGGTCTTCTCGGACCACAGCCTCCTCGCGGCCGCCCGCTTGAACCCGCCCGCCCTGCTCGACCTCTACAACGAGCTAGGTCTCCGGGGCGTCATCGACCGCGGCGTCCCCCCGAAGAGCGTGCTTGAGTTCACCGACCGGATCGAGCGGGAGATGCACGGCCACGCCCCGGCCCGGGACGAGCCCGGGACAATCTACCTCTGTAACGCCGACCGGACCGGCGGCGACGAGCTGCGGGCGCTCGTTGAGCAGGGGGCGGTCGAGCACGTCGGGGCGATGGGCACCCGCGCCAAGGAGTTCGCCAACCGGGAGCGGATCCTCCTCGACTACACCTACGGCGTCATCGACAAGTGCATCCTAAAAGCCCTCATCGGGGAGAACTCGCTCATCATCACCACCGGGGGCATGGTGGAGCACGTCCACCGCCGTATCGGGGAGTACAGCGCCGAGAGCGGGCGGGCGCTCGCGGCGACCCCGGTGCGGGAGCCGGGGAGCCCCGGACCCGGCCGGGGGAGTGTCCCGGAGTGACCGGGGGCGCACTTATTCCGGAAAGGCCCGTAACCCCCGCGTAGACTCTTTTTCCCGGGCCCACCGACCCCTCCAGGCGAAGGTTAATCCGGTGCTGGTACCCGAGGGTACTCTATGATGCTCGAAGAGGTGCTGCAGCAGATATCGGAGCGGGCGAAACGGAAGCGGATGAGCCTGCCCGACCACAAAACCAAGATTGTCTGTACCATCGGGCCCGCATCGCGCTCCCGGGAGGTGCTCGCCCGGATGATCCAGGCCGGCATGAACGTCGCCCGGCTCAACCTCTCCCACGGAACGTTCGACGAGCACCGGGAGAACATCCGGAACATCCGGGGCGCGGCCGAGGATGTCGGGCTCCCCGTCACGATCCTGATCGACCTCCCGGGACCGAAGATCCGGATCGGCGACCTCGCAGAAGAGCCCATGGAACTCCACAAGGGGGAGACCGTCACCCTCACGACCGCCCCGGTGCCGGGCGACCCCTCCCGGATCCCTGTCGAATTCGAGCAGTTTCCGCAGCTGGTCTCGGAGGGGAGCATCATCTTCCTCAGCGACGGGTTCCTCCAGCTCCGGGTCGACGAGGTCGCGGGCCGGGACGTCCGGGCGACGGTGGTCATCGGCGGCCCCCTCCTCTCGCGCAAGGGGATGAGCCTTGTGGGCGGTGGAGGAATTCTCGCGGTCAGCGCCGTGACCGACCGGGATCTCGAGTGCATTGAGTTCGGGCTTGCTGAGGGGCTTGACACCTTCAGTATATCCTTCGTCGAGCGGGCAGAGGATATCCTGAAGGCCCGGGAGTATGCGGCCCGATCCGGGAAGTCCATCCGGGTGATAGCAAAGATCGAGCGGCAGGAAGCGCTCGCAAACCTCGACGAGATCCTCCGGGAGACCGATGGGGTCATGATCGCCCGGGGCGACCTCGGGGTCCAGACCCCCATCGAGGAGGTTCCCGCGGTGCAGAAGCAGATCATCCAGAAAGCCAACATCCTCGGCCGGCCGGCGATCACCGCCACCCAGATGCTGATGTCGATGACCGACAACATCCGGCCCACCCGGGCGGAGGTGACCGACGTCGCGAACGCCATCCTCGACGGGACGGACGCCGTCATGCTCTCCGAGGAGACGTCCATCGGGAAGTACCCGGTCGAGACGGTCGCGATGATGGCGAAGATCGCCCGTTCGACCGAGGAGAAGCGCACAAGCGTCGGGGCGGGATGCAGCCCGCTCGGCTACTTCAGGCAGGGAAAGGGGCGGGAGGAGATCACCGTCAACGATGTCGTCTCGCTAAACGTCATCGAGGCGCTGGATGCGCTCGGTATCCGGTTCGTGCTGACGCCCACCCGAACCGGGAGCACCCCACGGAACATCTCCCGGTTCAAACCCGAGGCCTGGATCCTCGCGTTCACCCGGAACCCGAGCACCCTCAAGTTCCTGGCGTTCTCCTACGGGGTCTGCCCGTTCCTGATCCGAAGCGAGAAGGAGTACTGGCACGGGGCGATCCTCGACTCGATCCGGGACTCGGGCATGATCAGGCCCGGCGAGCGTGTGGTGCTCACCGAGGGGGTATCCCCCGGACGCGAAGGGACCGACTCGCTCATCATCCTCACGGTCGATTGAGGGAGGGGTTCTCCGGGGTTCCT
>JAENZF010000135.1 GCA_016841385.1 Methanobacteriota archaeon
CGAGAGCGCCTGCGCCTGGTAGGCCGCGAGTTCCTCGGGGCTCCACCGCCGGGACCGCTGGAGGAGGGTGTAAGTTTCTTTGTACGCAGAGTATGCGGGGAGGATGCGAAGTGCCCTCGCCGTCACAGAATCTTCAAGTCGGAGAGCCTTCCATCCCCGATGATTCACCCGCACACCCATCGACACTGCTCATGTTGATACTCCGCATTAAACGTTTTGCTCCCGCTGAGGAGGAATGACACCGGCAACACGGTGGCGACGGCAGGCGTCCCCGGACATGTGTATGTTTAGAAGAAGTTCTCGGAGTATGGGATGGAGACCAGATCCCGGCCGGATGCACGGCAAAAATGTTTCAGGAACTCGGGAAAGAGGTTTTTCTCCGAGATAATCACCCAGATGTCACCGTACGCATCTGAACCGTTGCCCTCCCACGAGCGGAACGAGACATCGTCCATGGCAAGAAGGCGGAGTGCAACCATGCCCCTACCTCACGCGTCGCCGTATATAATGATTCCTGTCGGGGGCCAGGCACCCCGGTTCTTCCGGGTACCCCCTCCCGGGCGGGGTAACCATGTCTGGCCTCCCGGCGATCCGCTGCAGGATCCGGCTGACCTGGAGAAAGGTATATGGACCCGGGAGGTGATTAGAGGTCGCCGAACAGCAGATAGCGTGACAGGGCAGAGGTGACGGAAGGAATGACCGTGAGCAGAGTTGACGACAGAGATATCTGGGACACTTTCATTGATGATAGCCCCTCGGGACTCCTCTTTCATAAGTGGGACTACCTGCACCTGACAGCAAAGCATACGGAGAGCACGCTCCTTCCGTACGCGGTCTATAAGGGGGATGAACCGGTCTGTGTATTCCCGCTCTTTTGCAAGCGGATGCATGGCATTAACGCCGTTTTCTCCCCTCCTCCTCTCACGGTGATACCCCATCTCGGGTGCGTGATGAGCGGGGGGTTCGAAGGGCTCAAACAGAGCAAGAAGGAGTCCCTCCTCGGGATGGTCGTTGGGGAGGTCCGGGAAGAGATCCGGGACCTCTCACCGAACTACCTCTCGATAACCTTCGTCCCGGAGTTCAACGACGTACGTCATTACCTCTGGGACCGGTGCGACGCACGAGTCCGGTATACCTACACCATCAACCTGGATCGCTCGCTCGAGGAACTCTGGAACAACCTCCACTACAAGCTCCGGAATAAACTGAAGAAGGAAGCCGGGGCCGGTCTCCGGCTGGAGAAGACGAGCGATATCACCACGCTCCATCGGCTCCTCGCCGATCGTTACCAGGACCCGTCGCTCGACATCCCGCCCATACGGCGGGACTACCTCGAAGACCTTGTGCGTGCCTACCCGGAGCGTATCGGGGTATATTACCTTTACGATGCCGGAGACGAGGTCGCGGGCGTGGTGGCAACCCAGGAATACAAGCGGTTTATGCTCTGGATGGGGACGCCCCGACTCGAGAGCGCTCACGCCGGGAACCAGTACCTCCAGTGGCTCCTGATCCAGCGTGCAAAGGCCGAAGGTTACCGGACCTTTGAGAACATGGGTGCGAACAATCCGGACCTGGTCTTCTTCAAGTCGAGGTTCAACCCGGACCTCACGATGTACTTCGAGATCGAGAAGAAAGATGCCCTCGGGGCGGTCTCCGAGTGGGCGTACCTCACCTTCGTCAAAAGACTGATGATGGCGACCGGCAGGGTCTAGGTGCCGCTGCCGGACTCTGTGCTCTCTTCTCTCCCTCGATCCCGCTTTGCACCGGGGACAAGATATAATCCTCAGGCCTGATACCGGAGTGCCATCGGCCGGAGGGACCCAGGGTGTATGCGACGCAGGCCCTTCCGGCCTCCTCTTCCACAGGCGGGGTTTTTAACGACACAGAGCGGCGTATCGAGTATACAGCCCTTCCCTATGGAGTCTACAAGGGGAGTGACAACATCGTCAACAGGCCGCGGATTAAGAGGAAGGGGTCTCATACATTGAGTGAGCGCGTGCAGCAGGAGGGCGACATGGGGCTCGGGACGCGTCTGAATCCCCCGAGAACGGTGCAGGCCCCCGTGACTGGAGGGCGGCGAGGGAAGGATATAAATATACCTTTTGAGGTATCCTGTAGCGGACGCGGTCCGGCGTGACCGGTCGCCCGGAAGTCAGGCCTATGGTGCTCGAACTCGTGAAAGATAGAGAGATCTGGGATTCGTTTGTTGATGCAAGCCCGTACGGGCTGCTTTTCCACAAGTGGGACTACATAACGATCACCGCGCAGCACACGGGATACCGGCTCCTCCCGTACGGGATTTACAAGGGTGAGGAACTGGTCTGCCTCGCTCCGCTCTTCTTCAAGAGCGCGCACGGGGTAAAGATGCTCTTCTCGCCGCCCCCCATGCAGGCGGTCGTCCCCTACCAGGGCTTCGTCCTGGCGAAGGAGTTTGATGCGCTGAAACTGGGCAAGAAGGAGGTGATCATGGACCTCGTTGCGGGCGACCTCTCCGTGGAGATCGAAGCGATCTCGCCGCACTACTTCTCCCTGACCCTTGTTCCCGGCCTCACCGATATCAGGCAATTCCTCTGGAGGGGGTATGTCCCAAAGGTCCATTACACGTACGTGATCGACCTCTCGCGGCCGGTCGAGGCGATCTGGGGCGATTTCCACTACAAACTCCGCAATAAGATCCGGAAGGCCGAGAAGGCCGGTATGGATCTCGTTCGGAGCGCCGATATTTCGACGTTATACGCGTCGCTTGCCGAGCGGTTCAGCCAGCCGGATATGAACATCCCGATGATCAGCAGGCGCTACTTTGAGGACCTCTTCCGTGCGTACCCGGACCATCTTGCAGCTTACTACCTCTACGACCGGGAAGGTGCGCTCACGGGGGCTGTCGCCACCCAGGAATACAAACGCTTCCTGCTCTGGATGGGAACGCCGCGGATCGAGAGTGCTCATGCCGGGAACGAGTATCTCCAGTGGCTCCTGGTCCAGCGTACACGCGCTGAAGGTTACCGGACCTTCGAGAACATCGGAGCGAACACCCCGGACCTGAACTTCTTCAAATCCAGGTTCTGTTCGGATCTCGGCATGTATATTGAGGTCTATCGGAAGGATATGGTCGGAACCCTGGCGGAATGGGCTTACAGTAACGTCGTCAATAAACCCTGGCTGAAACGCAGGGTCGTCTCCTACATCGACTGAGGATCCGTCAGAGATCCCCGATCGAGATAGGAAGTTTCTGGATAAGGTACCGGAACTTGCCGCCCTCGGTGCAGGGGATCTCATCGACGAAGTGGACATGGACGTTCACCTCATCGCCGAGTTGCCATAGGAGTTCGCTGGTCAGCTGCCGGGTGTCCTCCTCGGTGTAGGCCGGCCTTCTGACGACCTTCATGATCAGTTCGCCCCTCTCCTCCTGGTACATCTGGAACTGTCTGATGTTCTCGAAAGCTCCCGATTCGTAGTTGATGGGGGTGACGGAGATCAGGTGCCCGCTCCGGGTTACGATGAACTCCTGAAGTCTCCCCTCCACCTTTTCGAGCAGGGGATACTGCCTCCCGCACGAGCACTGCTTCTCTGCGGCAACCGCAACGTCCATGGTCCGGTAGCGGATGAAGGGGCAGACGAAGTTGGTGAGGTTTGTCGCGACCACCTCCCCCATCGCGCCCGGTCCCTCCACGGGCCGGTTATCTCTCCCGATCAGTTCGACGATCCCGTATTCGGGGAAGATGTGATACCGGGTGCTCTCCTCGCACTCTCCGGCGAGCACCGTCTGCTCGGAGTTCCCGTACCAGGAGAAGACCCGGCACCCGAAGGCTTCGGTGAGCAGACTCCGCTGCCAGGGGTAGAGGCTCTCGGACCCGCAGAGGACTGCTTTCACGGTTGGGAACGGCTCGATGCCGTGCTCCACCATGTACCGGGCCAGGATCACGGCCGTGGAGGGGTAGACGTGGATGAACCGGGGCCGGAATTTTCGGATCCAGTCGATATAGGCCGGTAGCGCCTCTTCGGTCATCTGGTGAGAGGACATGATCAGCCATCGCCCGAAGAGCGCCTTCTTCCAGAAGGTACCGCTCGATGCCGCGTCCACGACGTGCCCCCGGAGGACGACGCACCGGTCGGTGAACCGGTAGCCGACGCGGTCCCACTGGGTCTTCATGAACGCCCACTCCCTGGCCCGGGAGACACCCCGTTCGTAGTAGAACCCCATGGGGGTACCGGTGGATCCGGATGTGCGCACATACTCAAAGGCTGCCTCTGGATAGTTTGTGGCTTTCAGGTCGGCGAGGTTGGCCTGGACGATCTCCTTGGTCAGGAAGGGGAGGAGCTCGAGGTCCGCGGGGGTCGCGATATCCCCGGGCACGAGACGGCGCTCCTCAAAGACCCGGCGGTAGTAGGGGACGTTCTCGTAGGCGTGGTCGAGCAGGCGCGAAAGCGCCTGCGCCTGGTAGGCCGCGAGTTCCTCCCGACTCCACCACTGGGACTGCTGGAGGAGCGTGTACATCTGCCGGTACGTACGGTAAGACGGAGCCAGACTGAGCGCTTTTACGGTGAGCGGATTTGCATGGGATGCCCGTCCCAGTAGACCGGTCTTCATGTGCACACCCCCCGGGTCAGACGGATATGTCGGATGATACATGCTCGACCTTCACCCCCTCTCGTTCGCTGAAGCGTATCGGCAAGTCCTGGACGAAGTAGCGGTACTTGCCGCGGGGGGTGAGCGGTATGTTGTCGACGTACCTGATGGTGATGGTAACGTCGTCACCGCAGCTCCGGCTCACTTCCCGGTAAAGGTACTCCGCGTCCTGCTGGCTGAATGCCGATTTTCTCACGATATTCAGGACGACTTCCCCAACTTTCTCTTGGTAGAACTGAAACTGTTTAACGTTATCGAACGCATCGGTGTCGATGTTCATGGCAATCCCGGGGAGAAATTCTCCTTTGCCTGTCACGATGAAGTCCTGAATACGGCCTTCCACGCGTTCGAGCAGCGGGTAGTTCCGCCCGCAGGTGCAGACCCCCCCGGCTGCCGTGGCAAGGTCCATGGTCCGGTAGCGGATGAGGGGGCAGGCGAAGTTGATAAGGCTCGTCGCGACCACTTCCCCCATCGCGCCCGGCCCCTCGACGGGCCGGCCGTCTCGCCCGATCAGTTCGACGATCCCGTATTCGGGGAAGATGTGATAGTTGGTGCTCTCCTCGCACTCTCCGGCGAGCACCGTCTGCTCGGAGTTCCCGTACCAGGAGAAGACCCGGCACCCAAAGGCTTCGGTGAGCAGGTCCCGTTGCCAGGGGTAGAGGCTCTCGGACCCGCAGA
>JAENZF010000136.1 GCA_016841385.1 Methanobacteriota archaeon
GGAGACCTCGTAGGTCATCAGCTGGCGCTGGCCCATCGGGATGCCGCCAAGGTGGCAGCGCTCGGGGTCATACATGGAGACGCCGCGGTCCATCTCGACGGCGCGGCTCGCCTTCATGAACTCCATCTTACGGGGAGACTGGCGGACACCGTTGAACTTGTAGAACTCGGCGGTCTCAGACTCGACGTCCTGCCCCTGGAACTTCTCCTTGAGGGCTTTCAGGAACAGCTTCTGGGATCTCTCAATCTTTGCCATTGTAATTACTCCTCTTTCGGCATGAAGCCGTATTTCGTGCGCAGCGAGTGGATGCGCTGGATATATTCGACGTACTCGGTGTCATCGCGGTAGGAAGTCCCTACGAGCGAGTGGAAGATCGTCGTGTGGGCCTTGAGCCACTTCTGGTCCATGGGCTTGCCGACGGCAACCGCACGGTCGAGGGGCTCGCCGATCTGGTTCTTGACGTACTTGACGATGCCGTCCGCACCGAGGACGTCTCTCTGGAGCATATCGAACATCATGCCGTCTTCAGCGAGACGGAGCGAGTGACCGTGCACGGTCGCACCGCGGATGCCGACGAGAGCGGGATCGAACATCTCGGTCTCGATGAGTTCCTTGGAGTACTTCTCGAGGTCACGCTCACGGCACTCGACGATCTGGCGACCGGAGAGTGTGCCGGGGTCGATGCCACGGAAGCGGTAGCACTCGGTGTAGGTCCGCTGGTAGGGCTGCGAGGGGGCGTTGAACATCGAGTCCGCGAACTGGATGTAGCGGACGCGGTCGCCGGCCTTTGCACCATCGGTGGGCTTGACGAGCTTGCGCATGGGGCAGTTGGGCTCCTGCTGCTCGGCGAGCGGCGGGTGGGCGCTTGGATATGCCGATCCGGGTGCGCGGTGACCGAGGATCAACACGATATCCTCATCCGTTACTGAACGAACCTTCTCAAGCTTCTGGCCGGGGTTCATCTGTTTACGCCGGTTCGCGGCGACAATGGATGTCCCGGGACCGTACTGGGGCTTGTATGCCATTTTTCATTCACCTCAAAGTGATTGATATCTTATCCATTTCCTATCTTGAATGAGTTCCAGCCATATTTCCGGGTATTCTGGGTGCCGGCCGTCACCGTTCTGTACGGATGAGCACCGGACCTTCCCCGTTGCGGGGGTCCGCAAGGCCGATGAACATTGTATCGGCACGAGGCCCATACTTCGCGTAATCCACGAGCGTTGGAGCGGTCTTCATAAACCTGCCCTCCTGGAGCTGATAGGGGAACCCCGTGAAGAAACCGTCGCAGAGCGACCGGATCTCCTCGATAACGGAAGCGTCCTCGACCTCCAGGATGACCTCGCCCGCAGCGATACGGAGCGCGATCTCGGCATCGCCGACGTGGATCGCCCTGCGATCGGAGTGCGGGTTCGGGCTTCCCCGTGCCGGCCCGTACGGGACTTTCTTTGGCAGGCCGGGGCCGTGGATCATCATCCGGCGGATGCCGGTGATGCTGGCAAGCATATTGAGCAGGCGTTCGGCGGTCTCAGGTTTGAGCATCCTGAGCGGCACGATCCTGACCTGCGGAAACGTGGCGTTCATCATTCGGATCTCTGCTCGCTCAGGCTCCGTTTGCGATCTGGTCGATCGGCTTGTTGAAGACGTCGATCTTACCGTAGGTGTCGGCGAAGATCTTCGAGGTGCTCTCGGGCGAGAACATCTGGGTTCCGGCGTCGAGTGCTGCCGCAGCGACCACACACGGGATAGCTACGCCGTTGGCGTGGCGGGTCACGACGTGGTTGCCGTTGAAGATCCCGGGGCCGCCACCGCCGTAGATCGAGTGGCTGAAGAACGAGAACCCGACAGCGGTACCCATGACACGGCCGTAGTCGGTGCTCGGGAGACCGGTCTCGTGCTCAAGCAGGTCGTTGAAGTACAGGAGCGTCGCGGAGACCGCCTGGGCGAACCGTCCGGCACCGCAGTTGACGATGGTGGCTGCCATGGTTCCCGCAGCGGCGTAGGCGTTCCAGAGCATGGGGTCCTTCGTGTCGTAGAACTGGAAGTACCCTCCCTTCTTGCCGGGGACGATGACCTTGTCCTCGATGGCGCGCTCGACCAGGCTCTGGACGACCGTACCGATGGTTCCGGTCTGACCGTTCGCCTTGACGAGGTCGTAGACCATGTTGTTCGCGTTCAGGCCCTGGTAGGCGTAGGCGAGCAGCATGGCGCGCTCGAACGGGCCGACAGCGGATCCCATCTCGAAGATACCGGCGGTCTCGAGGGTGGATGCAAGTGCTGCACCCTGCAGGGCGTTCCTGCCGGTCATCATGACGGTGTGGTTAACCGGGATGTTCCGGAGCGCGTAGCCGATACCCTCGTTGTTCTGGGGGATGGTCAGGATCGACGTGACGAGCGCACCTTCCATGTCCTGGGTGTGCGGGTAACCGCCCCAGCAGGCCGCCTTGACGGTGGATGCGTTGAAGGCGTCGATGCCGAACTGGTCGACGATCGCGAAGGTGGTCGCGGCTGCGACCGAGGTGATCGCGGCATCGTAGGTGGATGCGTTGACCAGGCGCTTCGTCGGGACCTTGACGAGCTGGAGCTTTCCGCCGTTGAACTCCATGATCTCGGTGTCGTCACCCTCCTCAACCTGGATCATCTCCTTGATCTTGGCGACGATGGCGTCCTTGTTCTCCATGATGGGGAGATCCAGTTCTCTTCCCTTGATCTTGCCCTTTCCAAGCTTGCCAGCCTTGAGCGCATCCTGGATGCCCCCGAGGTTTACGTTGATCGTTCTCTTGGTCAGGTCGATGATCTTACCTGTGGCCGGGTTAACCAGCGGGCTGATTCTGTCGAGGGTGACGCCGCTCTTGAGCAGCTTCCCGTCATCAGAATAGAGATCGATTGTTTCCGTGTATTTAGCCATAGTATTTCATCCTTTTACCCTTGTTCAATGCATTCCGTTCATGCAAGAGGCCAGAGCATTCACCCGCTCCGGTTCTCTGAAGGCCGCTACTGCACGTCCCAAAAGGGACTATAAGAGTAGAAGAAGAGTTATTAATAAAATTTGCGAATTACGATGGGTTTTTTTACAAAAAGTAATATTTATATCAATTATATTCCCAATAGGATATTTTAAAATCGAGATTCAATGGTTCAGATGGTTGAACGCGATACTTAAAAAGAATTTCCCTCGGCCGCACTTCCGGGAAGTCGGCCCGGGGGTGCCGGAGAAGAGCACATATTAAATAATAAATAAGACAGTACTAATAGCAATAAGTAAAATTATTCTCGCCGCAAGGCGCTCAATTTTACCCGACTCTATAGATTAGATTTTAAGATATATAATGCTACCCGGAGATGGGGGGATTCCCCGTGATTCAAATAGCCAGGGCTCCGTTTTCCAGATCCACGCAACAGCAGTCAGAAGTAGAAACGATGTAATCATATAGTACCCACAAGCCGGCCATCGCGCCCGGGTGTACCAGGCACGGGAATGGGGCTGTCGGCATAGACACTGGACCTCGAGCCCCCTGGTGCCCCCGGGCGATTGCCTTCCGTCACGCGTCGCTCTCGCAGGTCTCCATCAGGGTGCGGATGCGGGCCTCAAGGTTCGGGAGCCTCTCCTGGTACTCGCGTGCGAGCAGGAACGTCCGGACGGCGTCGCCCATCCCCCGGTGGGCGCAGAGGAGGTGGCGGAGCTCCCCGGGGATGGGATACCGGAAGTGTGTCGAGGTGACGGCGGTTTCGCTGGCACTAAAGTCAATGAGCCGGGCGAGGCGGTCGAGGGAGAGGACCTGTTTCATCTTAAAGTGCCGCCGGATCTCCCGCTGGAGGTCGACCAGCGTACACCCGTCGAGCGAGACCTCCGCGGCCCGGAAGGCCTTTTTCTCCATATCTGCAGCAAAGACGACTATCGCCGGGATATCCCCGGCCGAGATGATCGGTTCCATGAAGAGCCGCAGGTCCGCAAACGCATGTTGGGCGGTCTCTTCTGCCGCCGCCACCTCGCCGTCGGAGACCCGGAAAGAGTGGTCGTAGGCCATCCCGTACTCGCCGCGGCCCATATTCGCCACGGTCGTCGCGACACCGGTGGTTTTGCCGCACGGGTCGGTCACCTTCTTCCAGATCTCGACATCGACGTCGTACCGGAACTGCTCCCCGAGATAGCGGACGCTGTCATCCTCCGACCGATGCACGACCGCACCGATCTCAATCGGCATGATGACCCCCCGGCAGGTGCCGTAGACGTAACCGAACTCGATGTCCAGGTAGACGTGCCTGCCACCCTGACCCGTCACGGACTGCATCACAATAAGATCTCTTTCCCGACGACGAAAAGGTTTCCCGGCACCCTGTCTCCGGCAAAGGTTTATCGGGCAGGACGAGAGCCATTCTATAGAAGAACAGCAGGATACCCCTGCGCCGGACGACCATGAGACTCTCCACCATCTGGGAAAAACTTCGTATCGGCAGATCCTCCAGGCAGAAGTCTCCCGAGCGCCCGGAGCCCGCCGAACCCGGTCGGGGGGCAGAGGTGCGCGCGCTCCTCGCCCACCCCCCGTTCGGGCTCACCGGCGTCGCCGATGCCGCCCTCCCCCTCTACGACCTGGCACTGACCCACCGGTCGTACGCGAACACCGGAGAGTACCAGATAACGACAGTCGACGATAACGAGCGACTCGAGTTCCTTGGGAACTATGTCCTCGACTTCATCATCGCCGAACACCTCTACGGCGAGTACAACCTCCCGCCCGGTGAGATGAACCGGAGGCTCCAGGTGACAAGAAACACGAAACTCGCCGACATCGTGCTTCAGCAGGGCCTCGGCATCGACAGCGTCATCAGGAGACGGGGACAGGCGGTGACCGACTCTGTCATCGCCGACGCGTTCGAGGCCCTGATCGGCGCTATCTACCTTGACCGCGGCCTTGCCGTGGCCCGGGAGGTGGTGCTCGCCATTTTTGAGGGAGAGATCGCCGATTGTGACACCCGCCGGAACTACCGGGGGAGGCTCCAGGAGCGCGTCGCCCGGGAGGACCTCGGCGAACTTGAGTACGCCTACCGCCAGACCGGCCCGGGGAACTGCCCGGTCTGGGCCGCCCGGGTGATCGTCGGCGGGACACCCCTTGGAGAGGGAGAGGCGCGGACCAAGCAGGGGGCGGCAATGCTCGCGGCAAGAGAGGCGCTCGGCCACCTCGGGGAGGAGTGAGGCGGTGCAGCCGGCCGCGCGGGACGCGACCGTCGCCG
>JAENZF010000137.1 GCA_016841385.1 Methanobacteriota archaeon
TTCCGCCGGTCCCTTCACTGAGTTGCTTGGCGCCCAGGGGGCGTCAGGATTGCTGATTTTTCTCGACTTTGCGTATGGAGACGCAGTTGATGACTGCATCACCGGACATGATGTAGCGTTTGACGACGGTTCCGAGCACTTCGACCACATCGCCTTTCTGCACGTCTTCTGCCGGCGAGGTGAACATCTTGACCGATATCTCACCGGTCCGGTCGGCGACGAGGTACTGCGGCCGGTTGAGGAACTGGAAGTGCGTCCGTTCGACAACGCCCTTTATGCGCACCGGTTCGCCGATCATGCTCAGGTTGATCGCCCGGATTCTGACGTTCTTTGCCTCCTGTTCATACATCGGCACCAGTGATGCATACTGTTTCTGGCTCATGTAGTTGAGCGCTGCCGGGATGATCAGGAGCAGGGCGAGGATCGGAACTCCCCAGATAAGGATCGACGTCTCTCCCGTGGCAATAACCGTACCGAGTAAAATAATTGTGAAGATACCAAAAACGGCCAGAGATAAGGCCGATATCTTCACATTGATGTTTCCGATTTTCATCTGGTATCTCTTTACTTGAGTGCCGCGATTTCCTTCCTGAAGGCGACCCAGTAGAGCACACCGACGAAGACAAGACCGCCGACGATGTTGCCGATGGTTGCCCCGATGACGTTGTTGGTCCACATCGTCACCCAGGTCAGGCCTTCCAGCTTGGCGAGACCGATCGTGGTGATCTGGTCGGGACTCAGGTAGCCTTTGGTCAGGAGACCTGCGGGGATGAAGTACATGTTTGCGACACAGTGCTCGAATCCGGTGGAAACGAAAGCCATGATCGGGAACCAGATTCCGAAGAACTTGCCGATCAGGTCGTCGGCACAGATACCCAGCAGGATAGCCAGGTTGACGAGCCAGTTACAGGCGATTGCCTTGAGGAAGAGCGACCACTGTGCCAGCGCGCCGACATAGGATACTTTCGCGATTGCAATATTCACGGCACTGAGACCGAAAGCGGTGACGGTCGGAGCTCCCGCTGCACTGAAGTTTGTCAACGGGCCATTGGCCATGATATACGCAAACAAGATCGAACCGATAAGGTTGCCGATGTATACCCAGAGCCAGAGGTTGAGTACATTGGCCCAGCTGATCTTGTGGATGAAGGCTGCCATCGGGGCGAGCATCGCATCGCCGGTGAAGAGTTCCGCACCGGTCAGAACGATGATAATAAGCCCCACGGGGAAGACAGCACCGAGAATCAGTTTTGCGAAACCTGCACCGAGGAATGTCGCCACACCGGTACTGCAGACCGTTGCAAGGGCACCGCCCATGGCGATATACGCACCTGCCATGACTCCACGAAGGACCATGTTCCAGGCCGGCAGACCGGTCTTGTACTTCCCGGCATCACCTGCTTTTGCTACAATAGCAACTGGAGGATGGAATACCATTTTTCATACACCTCTCTAAACGTCCTACCTATACCATCAGGTAATCTGAATGGATAGGTCTAATTAATCAGTAATCTGAGAGTGCTATTAATAAGTTTCGAAATGATCGCTATGCGCGGGGAATATAACCGGGATTGAGGCATTTATCGCCGCTGTAAGTTCATTCCTGCAATTAAACTTCACAAATAGGTAAACGATGCTGTTAAAAATGCTTTTGGGGCCACGCGGAATATGGGTGGTTTTGGAAAGATATTTCTTCAGGTCTATGGAAGCTGCCGCGTCGATCATCCGGCCTCCGACGATATTTGTGCCGGGACGGCAAATAACCGGTAATATCACCGTAGAGGTCTGCGCGTCGGGACGTGTTCCAAAAACAGGCTTTCTGACGGGAAAAAGGGTGCTTTTAGGGAGACGCTACGCACTCGTTTCAGTTTTTGAGGGGCGTCTCCGGTTCCGGGTCAGATTCCCCATCGAACGGCCTATGGGTACCTGAGGTAGCCCCTCTGCGGTCCCTGCCAATCTTCGCGCCCGGTCTCTCCGGGGATCGGCCGCACCCGGAACCCGGCGAGGCAGGCGGCGCTCCCGGTAAAGGAGCCCGGCTGCAGTTCGGCCACGATCACCGGGGTCTGTCATGGTGCCGCAGCAAGCGGCGACCGGGCACACCTTTTATCTTGGAGGACGATCTTCGGTATAGCCCCGTCACGAACCCCCGCCGGTGCTGCAACCTTGATGAGACGCATATGCTCAACCTCTGACGGCTGCGATCCCGCTCCAGCAGCCCGACCCGATCCCGGGACACCGGAGGTTACATGGACGTTGTCAGGCATCTCCGGGGAGTCATGCGGCAGGCTCCGGAAAAAGAGTCAAGAATGTGGGGGGGGCCCGATCGGACGAGCATCTGCTCCCGATCTTTCGAAAACCTCTGGGGCTCGAGTTCCTGACTTAGGGCGTCGTCATTCGAAACCCTTCGGGTTTCTCAAACTCCGTTCATTCGCACCTTCGGTGCTCACGCTCCTGCTCGAAGCCTGATGGCTTCTCAAGCTCCGGACGTTGTCCGTCGCACCCTCCGGCCAGTCGCGCTACGGAACGTCGTTACTTGAAGATGTCAAATACCGGGTCGGTCCCGGTGGCGATGAGCCTGTCGCGTTCCGAGCTCTCCTCGACGAGCGCGAGCACCGGCGGGGTCATATCCTCGCCCGGGTGGAACCCGAAGAGTCTCTCAAGATCGGTCTGGATTGCATGGAGGAAGACCGAGTTTGATATCTCCACCGGACAGAGTTCCTCACACTGGCCGCAGTTGACGCAGGAGTCGGAGATGTGCGCGAACCGGATCAGGTGGAACATGGAGGGCGCGCCGAGTCGTCCGGCGGCGATGCACAACCCTTTATCGGATACTGCTGCAAGAAGCTAACCAAATTAGATATGTGTTAAGCAACCATACTTCATATATCTCATGCAGATCGAGGAAACCGTCACTCCCTACAGGAGGATTATACTTATCGCCGTCATTGTCGGGCTCATCTCCGGCATCGGCGCTCTGTTCTTTTTTGAAGGGCTGAAATTAGGGACTGCATTTTTCATGGGAGGCATCGTCGGATTCCACCTCCCGAAGGAAGGGCAGACAATCCAGGATATCAGTCAGTGGGCTCCTCCCGAGCACCTCTGGCTGATACTCCCCGTCATCTGTTTCGGAGGACTCCTCTCCGGCCTCCTGGTCTACACCCTTGCCCCGGAGGCGGAAGGCCACGGGACCGACGCGGCGATAAAGGCGTTTCACGGAGGGGGACGGGTTCGCTGGCGCGTCCCCCTCGTCAAAGCGGTCACTGCCGTCCTGACCATCTCGACGGGGGGGAGCGCCGGGCGTGAAGGGCCGACTGCACAGATGTCAGCCGGTTTCGGCTCGATCGCCGCCGATCTGTTAGGCCTCTCCGCCCGTGAGCGGAGGCTTGCCATCGCCACCGGTGTCGGCGCCGGAATCGGCACGATCTTCATGGCGCCTCTCGGGGGGGCAATTCTCGCTGCGGAGATCCTCTACAAACAGGACTTCGAAGCCGAAGCAATCGTTCCCGCGTTCCTCGCCTCGGTCATCGGATACGCCATCTTCGGTCTGGTTGAGGGGTTCGAATCGGTCTTCGGCCCCGCGGCAACCTCCTGGAATGTCTTCCAGATCCCTCTCTTTATTCTCCTCGGCGTGGTCTCGACAGCAGTCGGCCTGCTATACATCCACACCTTCTATGGGGCAAACAAGGTTTTCAAAGGAATATTCAGCCGTTTCAATCTTCCAAATCACTTCAGACCCCTTGCCGGGGCATTCCTCACCGGCACGTTCGTTCTTGCTCTTGCGGCTCTCTCTCCCGAAGCGGCAATCGTCGGCCTCGGCAGCCTCGGCACCGGATACGGCTTTACCCAGCTCGCGCTCTATAACATGCTCCCGATCGGAGTGCTGCTCTTCCTCCCATTTGCAAAGATCCTGACAACGTCGCTCACCATCGGCTCCGGAGGAAGCGGCGGCGTCTTCGCACCCGGACTGGTGATAGGCGGGGCGACAGGAGGCGCCTTCGGGTCCCTGCTGCACCTCGCCCTCCCCGGGATCGTCCCCGTCGAATCGGTGCCTGTCTTCGTTATCGTCGGGATGATCGCTCTCTTCGGTGCAATCTCCCACGCGCCGATCGCGGTCATGATCATGGTCGTGGAGATGACCGGCGATTTCTCCCTGCTTGTACCGGCAATGGGTGCCGTCTCCGTGGCGGTCCTTCTCATCGGTCAGTCTACCATCTTCCGCGAGCAGGTGCTGAACCGGTCCCGGTCGGCTGCTCACCGGGACGAGTATATGGTCGAAATTCTCCAGGATATTCATGTGGGCGACATTATGGTGCCCCGTGACCGTATCGTCACCGTATCACCCGATGACACCACCAGGCGGGTGCTCCACCTGATCGACGAGACGCTGCATACCGGGTTTCCGGTGCTCGATGGAGAAGGGAAGCTCGTCGGCATTATCGCTCTCGATGATGTCAGAGATCACCGGATGAGTGGCGAGCACAACGTACCGGTGGAGAAGGTCATGAGTTCACGGGTGTTCACCGTGCATCCTGCCTGTACGCTACGTGAGGCTCTGGATCTGATGACCGAACACGATATCCATCACCTGCCCGTTGTCCCGGCGGAGGACCCGAGGGCGCTCTCGGGATTTGTCGCACGAACGGACGTCATGAAGGCCTATGTCAGGAGAGCGTCGCAGTTAGGAGGAAAACGCCGCCTTACCGGGAACAGCACCCTGATCAAACTGGAAATGACGGCAGAAGACAGTCCTGACGGAAAAAAGGGATCGATGGTTGACGGTTGACCTCCGGTCATCTGAAGATATCGAAGATCTGGTCGGTCCCGGTGGCGATGAGCCGGTCGCGTTCCGAGCTCTCCTCGACGAGCGCGAGCACCGGCGGGGTCATATCCTCGCCCGGGTGGAACCCGAAGAGTCTCTCAAGATCGGTCTGGATTGCATGGAGGAAGACCGAGTTTGATATCTCCACCGGACAGAGTTCCTCACACTGGCCGCAGTTGACGCAGGAGTCGGAGATGTGCGCGAACCGGATCAGGTGGAACATGAAGGGCGGCGGGATGACGCCGGGCTCGACCAGGTAGTCTTTCTTCGCGCTGCAGTCGATGCAGTAGCAGATCGGGCAGTTCTCGATGCAGGAGTAACACTTGATACACCGGGAGGTCTGCTCACGGATCTTGTTCAGGCGCTCCGTGCCCTCACCGAGCGCTCCGAAGTAGCGCGCCCGCCAC
>JAENZF010000138.1:0-1666 GCA_016841385.1 Methanobacteriota archaeon
GGTCCCCCCTGCGGGGGGCCCGAGGACGGGGACTACGGCCGGTCTCACGATGGCAACGAGCGCGTCCCCCGCCACCGGGGCAACAGCATCGTCGGCGAGGGCATCCACGAGCGGCCCTACGGCCGCCGGATCCCCGATCTCGCCGAGTGTCGCCGCAGCCTCGCCACGTATGCGGTCGTCGTCGCCGTTGAGTGTCCGGATCAGGGGAACGACCGCCGGTGCACCCATCAGGGCAAGTTCCATCCACTCCTCCCGGGCAATCAGGTACCATGCCCGCTCGGCGTCACTCCAGGACTCCCAGCCCATCCCGTCCAGGATATCGGCGACATGGCCGCGGGTCCGGGACCGGCCGGATGTCAGCGCCTGGATCAGAGACGGGACCGCCGCCTCCCCGAGCGCACCGAGAACTTCCCTGAGCGCTTCCTGCGCCTCCCCATCCATGCTGTCCAGGGCCCGGATGCATGCCTCCGCCGCCGGCTCCCCGATCTTAACCAGGGCCGCCGCCACCGTGCCCCGAAGAGAGAGGTCGGCGAGCAGCCGGATGAGCGGATCGACCGCAGGGAGGCCTATCTCCGTGAGCGCCATGGCCGCCAGCGGCCGCACCTCGTCGTCTGCTTCGTGCAGGAGATCGACCAGGGGGCCGACTGCGGCCCCACCGACTTCTCCGAGGGTCCTGGCGGCATTCCACCAGACCTCCTTATCCGGGGACTTCAGGATGCGGATGAGGGGATCGACTGCGGCTTCACCGTAATCCGCGACATCAAGCCACGCCTCGCCGGCAACGAGATAGCGGATGGCCCCGGCGTCATCGGGCGCTTTCCACCCAAGTTCCCGGAGAACGGAGACGGCAGACCTTCGAATGCTCCCTTCGGGCGCTTCAAGGGCCCCGACAAGGGAGGGGATCGCCTCGTCGCCGATCTCCCTGAGCGCGTAGAGAGCGCCGAACTGCACCTCGCCGTCATCGCCGGCGAGTGCTGCAATGAGGGGCAGCACGGCGGGCCCCCCGATACGCACGAGCGTGGCAGCCGCCCCGATCTGGGTCGCATCGTCCCCGAGCGCAGCGATCAGCGCCGGGATTGAATCGTTACCGATCAAGGCGAGGGCTTCGGCGACGCACCACCGTCTCCCGTCGTCTGCAAGTGCGAGGGCCCGGATCAGGGGGTCTACGGCGTCGGCCCCACGCTCTGCGACGGCACCCACGGCACGTCCGCGGACTCCGGCATCGTCACTGCCAAGGTCGTCGATGAGCGACTCCACCGGGCGCTCATCGTCCACGCCATCTTCACGGATAGGAATGGGGACACAGGCGATAGCCGCCGGCTCGTCCTCCGGCAGGCGGATATCGAATTCGACAACTCTGGGAGAGGGTTCGACATCCCTGTCGTCGAATTCAAACAGTCTCATGAATTCCTCATCGGTGAGGAACCCGGAACGCGGGGCAGGCCGGTCATCCAGAGGAAGTTCGTCCGTATCGCCGGAGCCACCGTCACCAGGGCTGTCCCCAGAGAAGTAGGGGGACGTCTCAGTCTCCTCCGGCTCGCCGGGGGGGAGGGCTGCGCTCGCCTCGTCCAGGGAGATGAGATCGTCGAACTGCAGGAGGGCATCGGGGATCTTCTCAAGCCTCTCGAGGACGCTCGTCTCATCGTCAGCCGGAGCATGCTCGCCC
>JAENZF010000138.1:1766-5042 GCA_016841385.1 Methanobacteriota archaeon
CCGCTCTGCCGTATTAACTTCCACAGTCGCCCGGCAACCTATCCGGCCCTGCAGCCATCCCGGAAGGTGGTCAGAAGCCTTCGGTCATGATCCGTTCAAGCTCCGAACGCTTGATTCGCCAGGATCCCCCGCACTTGACCGCCGGGATCCGCTCTTCCCGGATGAACTCCCGGATCCGGCCGGGGGTGAAGTTCAGGGTCGAGGCAACGTCGTCAACGGTGAGCATCGCGTCGCCTGCGCTCTGGTGGTGGCCGCACCCGATCGTCTCCCAGTTCTCGTCCGGCAGCATTATGGTGATGACCGGTTCGCCGTCGTCTCCCGGGGAGACCGTGGCTTTGAAGGTAAGGGTGGGGACAAGGCCGTTCTGGTAGAGACTGACCTGGAACTCGAACTCCTCTTCGGTCGTCGTACGAGCTTTATCCCTGAACGCATGAAGGGTGTCCCATAAGTTCTCCGTAACGATCTCCTGTGGGATGTTCGTAAACGGCACCATACTCTGTGCGGCCCGTGCCGAGACCGCGAGGGGTAAGGTGATGCCCATGTCCCTTCCCATCCGGGTGATCTCGATCAGGTCCTCGTCATCGATAGCATCCTGGCGGGCCTTCCTCTGCTGATCCGGGTCCGCCAGTCCCCAGGTGTCGGCCGGTGTCCGTAATCGTACTCTTCTCATCTCCATGGATCGTATTCTCCGGGGTATTTTCGCGCTCTTCTATACCACTATAGGAGACCCACCATAAAAAATTTACCAAATATTTCGCGATATTTTACGATTTCTTTAACGCTAAAGGCTTATTCTGAGAACCCCGAGAGTGAATTGCCGCCATAATCAGGGAGGATGCTGGATGCAGTTTCCAGGTAAGCGAGAATCCAGCGAATAATCCAAAAATAACGAAGCATACGGCCCTGAATGCCAACCATGAACTCCGATCCCGGGAGCAGGTTCCCGACAAAGCCTATATAGGAGCAGGGTGAGTCTTGAGCAGTGATTTCCCCGTGACACCCGCCTCCGGCGATGCCTACATAACACTTCTCGGACGCTCAACATGGGCGCTCGTCAACGCTTATCATGCAGTCCTGCGGGAGAAGGGGTTGCGCCCCGAACGAGTCTCTATCGTCACCGAAGAACCTTACGCAAGAGACGCATCAACCGCAGCCGAGGCAATCCGGATAGTCTCCGAGGGATACGGGTTCGTTCCGGAGGTCCAGGTGGAGGTCCTGCCCGAAGCGGACTTTGTACGGGCGGGGCAGACGATCCGCTCGCTTGCCGGAGACCTTATCCGGCAGGGGTTCCACGTGGCGATCGACATCACCTCAGGCAGGAAGGTCACGGTCGCCGGGGCGCTCATCGCGGTCTCGCTCGCGGGGCTTGATCTCCGGCATATCTATTACCTCGCCATGAAGAGTACCGACGACGTCGCAAAACCGTATATGATGATCCCACACCAGATCCAGAGGATTCGGGATATCATGGAGGATGCGGGGGTGAGGCCATGAACGATGCGGTCATCAGGGAGGACGAGTTACAGATCCTCCTCAACAGCCTCGACGAGGTCCGCGTCTCGTACCCGCTCTACGGGGGGGACCTCCTCGTCGCACGCCCCGAAGGGACCGGTTTTTCGCTTGAACTGCCCGCTTCCCGGGAGACCTTCCAGGGCTGGCTCGCCGGGTACGAGCCGATCGCCGGCGAGCTCCCCTCCTACGCCGATCTCCAGGAGTGCATGTTTGCAAGCGGAATCGCACGTTACGTGAACCAGGCCGCCTTTGATGCGATGCGCATATCCTACGGGCAGCTCAAGAAGACCGTCTTCTTCGGCCTGGATACGAACCTCTTCTACCACGGTTTTGCATCGAACAACCCGGGGATCGCTCACTCCTCCTACCTGATCGTCGACACCGTCCGGGACGAGATCACCTACGCCATCAACCGCAAGTACCCGGCAAAGATGATCGAGGAGATGACGGCGCATGCCCCCGACTGCCGGGAGTTCATCGAAGAACTCGAGAACAAGCGGATGAAACGGTCCCGGAAAGCGGCATACCTCGCGCTGAAAGAGTACCGCTCCATCCGCGACCGGGCGACGGAGATCGCGTCATCGGACCCCCACACGCACCTGACTGAAGAAAACGACTATAACATCGTCAGGGCGCTCCGGAAGTTCGAGGAGGAACGGTATGCCCTTCCTGTTCTCCTGACCGCCGACATCTACATGGCGGACCTCTGCATGGCCGAGGGGCTCGAGTACTTCTACTTTGACCGCCCATACCTACTCGCGGCAACAACCTGCACGGCGCCAGCGTTTCGGCGGCTGCTCTTCAACCTGGCCGCCGTCTTCGGGTTCGTCAGATGCAACGGTTTCGCGATCTTCGGGGAGTACGGCGGGAAGGGCAACGACCTGGACGAACTGAAGGTGCGTTTCCGGGACGACGAGATCTACCGTGCATTCACAAGGGATCTGGAGATATGCAGGCGACTTACGGCACTCGGCATAACAAGGTAGAAGCGATCCTCTGCGACATGGACAATACCCTCTTCGACCTGGTGGGAGCGAAGCGGGAGGCATGCCGGTGCGTGGTCGACTACCTCGGGGCCGGAGACCCGGAGACGCTCTTTTCGCAGTTTCTCCGCGGCGTTCATGGGTTTGAGGACCACAGGAACATACGCGATTACCTCGAAGAACTCGGGGTGTACGAGCAGAGGACGTTCGAGGTCTGCTGCCGCACCTACGAGGGCGTGAAACTCGACCTGGTCGAGGCTTACCCGGGCGTTGAAGAGACGCTCCGGTGCCTGCAGGACGCCGGGATCAGGCTCGCGGTCGCCACCGACGCAGAGGCGTTCCAGGCACGCCGGCGGCTTGAGAAGACCGGGCTTATCGGTTACTTCGAGGTCGTGGCGACCCCGGAGGTCTCGGGAAAACGGAAGCCTGAGCCCGACTCCCTCCTCTACGCCCTCCGGCGGCTCGACACGGCTCCGGCGAAGGCGATGATGGTGGGCGACAGCCTGGTCCGCGACATCGCCCCGGGGAGGCTGCTCGGCATGGTGACCGCGTTTGCCGCCTACGGCGACTGGCACCGGGGCGGCGTGGCGGATGTGGAGGCCGATATCGTCCTTCGCGAGTTCGCCGAACTCCCGGGCCACGTGGGGGTTCCGGGCAGGTAGGACGTCAGCAGAGCGGCGAGGGGGACTGCGACCCCGGCACCGGGAGGCGCGCGCCGTGGCTGATGAGTGGCTGGTCGGTCTCTCCGGCTCTTCCAAGAATGATCGCTTTTCCCGCCGGG
>JAENZF010000139.1 GCA_016841385.1 Methanobacteriota archaeon
CGTCCGGAGTTTGAGCACCACTAGGTGCGGGTTGCGACGGACGGCACGTCCGGAGTTTGAGAAGACCGAAGGTCTTCGAGTGCGACAGACGGAACGCGACGTTCCGGAGTGATCACCGTTTCCGGTGGCGAAAAAGGGTGTTATTCAGCCCGACGCTGTGCTTTTCTCGCGGCCAGGCGCTCAATGGCGGGGAGATCGACGCTGTCGTCGGTCGCAAGTTTCCCCCGCCGGATTGCCCGGTCGATGAACCCGCTACCGATATCGTTCCTGACGACGAGCGTCGTGTACCCCTCCGGCGACCCGACTGCCCCGGCGGAGATATCGGCGCTAACTGCCGTAAAGTCGGTGCAGACCCGGCAACCGGGCCGGACGGACTCCTCCAGGTCGGCGAGCGGGATGGAGATCTGCCGCTCGTCCTGCAGGTAGACGTCCAGTCTTCCCTTGATGTCCAGACGGCGGATCTCCCAGGGGTCAATCCGGTGCTCTGACTGCAGTTTTCCCTCGATCAGGTTCGCGTAGTCGAAGATCTCCGTGCAGAAGAGGCCGACTACGAGCCGGATCGCTTTGGCGTAGGGCCGGAGGAGTTCATGGTCGCTTGCCCGGATCCTCTGCGTCGCCCGTGCCACACAGGGCACGCCCACGACGGCGACCCGCCTGTACTTCCGGGTGACCACCGCTTCCTTGAGGGAGGCGAGAAGCGGCACCCACCAGGAGTAGCGGCTCCCGGCGTGCCGGACGAGTACCTCCGAGGAGGTGATCACCGTCGACGACGGCCTCATCGTCCAGGGGTCGGCAGTCACCGTGACGACCGCGTCGATCAGCCCCTCATCGAGGGCGCTCTCCAGGATCGCCGTCACTGCGCCGCCACTCTGCTTCTGTTCCACCGCGAATATCGATCGGGCTGCAACAATCTCCCGGTACGACCCGAGCATCGTCCCCTGCGATGCCATGTCGACCCGCGGGCAGGCTGCATAGCATGCCCCGCAGGGTACGCCGTCGTTATCAGCCTTGCAGTAGCCTATGTTCACAGGCATCGCGGTCGCTCCCTGTGCGAACCGGATGGCATCCGCCGGGCAGACCGCCACGCATGCTCCGCACCCGGAACAGAGGCCCGTAGCCCAGACCTCGGACTCCAGATCCTTGAATGTCTTCGTCTCCATGCCTGTCACTCCCAGGTATACTTTCCCACAAAGGGTCTTGCACTCGCGGGGATGATCCGGGTGTACTCCGCGTTGACCAACGGTTCCGGATCAAGCCCGAAATCGCCTGCAAACTCCCGGATCACAGGAGCGATCCTTCTCCGGTCCTCATCGGCGAGCGGTACCTTCCTTGCTCCTGTGGCAAGGCAGGCGGCGTCCACGTCGCCGCGGATGACGATCTCTCCTCCGTGAATCCCGCTACCGATATCACGGGCTCTTACGGGACCGTTCAGGCCGAGGACGATCAGAAGTCCGCCTGCCATGTATTCGCCGAGGAATGTCTGTGCTGACCCTCCCACGACCAGTATGGGGCATTGCGCCTCATACTGCTTCATGTGGATCCCGCCCCGATAGCCAATGTCCCCGCGAACGAAGACCTTGCCGCCCCGCATGCTGTGCGCCACCGCATCGCCGGCGTTTCCGTGGATCACTACCTTTCCGGCATCCATTGTGTTGCCGGGCGCGTGCTCTGCGTTCCCGTGGACGATGATGGTCGGTCCGCTCATGAAGATCGCAAGGTCGCCGCCGGGAACGCCGTAGACGTGGATGGTGGCGTTGCCACGGAGCCCGTCGCCGATAAATCGCTGCCCGAGGACGTTTGAGATGACGATTTCTTCGGCGCCGTCCTTCACGGCCTTGCGGATCTGCTGGTTTAAGGGGGTGTAATGCACTCCTTTTCCATCGATCACGACCCGTTTTGCCACGGTGCTCACGCTCCCACCTGCCTGACGTCGAGCACCTGCATCAGGCTCTCGTCCAGCATATAACCCCGGAGCCGGTCGCGGTTGCCCCGCAGACTCTCGATGCTGTTGATGCCCGCTGCACCCAGCAGCTCGGCGAGTTCAAGGGTCCATGCATGGATCAGGTTTGCGACCTGTTCGGATGCCGCGTCGGGGTTTAAGCGCTGCACCAGGTCGGGGCGCTGGGTGGCGATTCCCCAGGGGCAGAGGCCCCGGTAACAATTGCCGCAGACCCGGCATCCCATCGCCACCAGCGCGGCGGTGCCGATATAGACCGCATCCGCCCCGAGGGCGATCGCCTTCGCGACGTCGGCGCTCCCCCGGATACCACCGCTCGCGATGACCGAGATCTCGTTCCTGATCCCCTGCTCGCGGAGTTTTTTGTCCACGCTCGCGACCGCTGCTTCGATAGGAATACCGACATGGTCGCGGAAGACCCGCGGCGCTGCGCCGGTCCCGCCCCGGAACCCGTCGATGACGACGGCATCGGCCGGAGATCGGGCAATGCCCGCGGCGATGGCGGCAGCGTTATGGACGGCAGCGATCTTGACGAAGACCGGTTTTTTCCACTCCGTTGCCTCCTTGAGGGCCCGGACGAGCTGGGCGAGGTCCTCGATGCTGTAGATGTCGTGGTGCGGCGCAGGGCTGATCGCATCGCTCCCGGGAGGGATCATTCGCGTGCGGGAGATATCGGCGCAGACCTTCTCGCCGGGGAGGTGTCCGCCGATGCCCGGCTTTGCACCCTGGCCGACCTTGATCTCGATAGCGGCACCGCGCTCCAGGTAATCGATGTTCACGCCGAACCGGCCGGATGCTACCTGGACGATCATGTGGTCCTGATAGGGGTAGAGGGCGGAGTGCAGGCCGCCCTCCCCGGTACCCATGAACGTCCCGGCCTTTGTCACCGCCCGCGCCATCGCCACCTGGGCGTTGAGACTGATCGCCCCGTAACTCATGTGGCCGACCATGATCGGGGTCTCGACCTGGAGGTTCGGGGTGAGCGGGGTCTGGAGTTCGACATCCCCACCTTCCCGTCGCCGGAGGTCCAACCTCGTCGGCTTCTTCCCTATGTGGGTCCGGAGCTCGATGGGCTCGCGGAGCGGGTCGAGGCTGGGGTTCGTGACCTGGCAGGCGTCCAGCACCAGGCGGTCGAAGATGACCGGGTAGTCGAGCGCGTTGCCCATCCCCGCGAGGATGATTTTGCCGGTTCGCGCCTGGTTGTAGATCGCCTCCCGGGCCTCGCGGGTCCAGAGTGGATGGCTCCGGTAGTCGCAGGGATGCTCCTCGAGGCTGATGGCATCCCGTGGACAGCAGGCGATGCACCGGTGACAGGCGGTGCAGTTCCGGGAATTGACAAGGATCCGGTCGCCGTCCCGCCTGAACACGCCATAGGAACAGTTTTCGATGCACCGCTCGCACTCCATGCACCGCACGGGATCTATTGAGATCCGATATCGCGGGGGGAGACTCCCGATCGTCATGGGGCAACCCTCCCGATCACCGGCTCTCCTGCGGCCGGCATGGTGATCGATTCGACCCTCGGTTCCATGGCCCGGATCGCCGCCTCTTCGCTCGATATGTAGAGGCGGTCGGCGCACTCGCCGACGACCATCGGCCGGAGCTTGCTCCGGTCGGTGAACCCGACCATCGTGTCGGCGTCTGCGGCCACGATGGCAAACGGTCCGTTCATCATCGCGGACGCGTAGGTAAGCCGCAGGGCACGGTTCCATTCCTGTTCGGCTTCTGGCATCCGGTCGATCTCCTCCCAGAAGGGTGGGGCGAGCGCCCGGACCGCAAGGTCGACATCAAGGCCGTGCCGTCGCATCAGGAGGTCGATGAGGTAGGCGACGACCTCGGTGTCGGTGAACATCGTGCAGGTGTAGCCGAAACTCTCGATATATCTCCGGTTAGTCCCGTAGGAGGTGATCTCGCCGTTGTGCACGACACTCCAGCCCAGGAGGTTGAACGGGTGCGCACCGCCCCACCACCCCGGGGTGTTCGTTGGGTAGCGGTTGTGCGCAAGCCAGGTATAGCCCTCGTAATCCTCGATCCGGTAAAAGTCCGCCACGTCTTCGGGCCAGCCGCCGGCCTTGAAGACGCCGAGGTTCTTCCCGGAGGAGACGATGAGTGCGCCGCAGCGGGCAGCGTTGACCCGCATCACCAGGGCGCTGACGATCTCGTCTTCCGGGGTGGCGCTGCCCGGCAGCGCCAGGGAGGGATCGGGCTTAAAGAAGTATCGCCAGGGTGTGTGGACCGCCCGGAGGTTCGGCTGGTCGTAGGTGGGAATCGCTTCGTCGTGCTCGATCGTCCCCCATTGCTCCAGCGTTGCGTCGACAACTTTTTTATTTTCGCGGATGTTGTCGAAGAAGACATGGAGGGCGTAGCAATCCCGGTAGTCAGGGTAGATGCCGTAGGCTACATACCCCGCCCCCTCGCCGCTGCCGCGCTCGTTCATCATGGAGAGGGCCTGCCTGATGCCGGAGCCATCCATCGTCCGGCGTTTTCTGTCCATTACACCAATTATGCCGCACATCGCTATCACAGGTTGACCCGTTCTCCCCCCCCCGTTTGCCCTGCAGTTCCCGGGGCTCTGTGGGTGATGGGAGAACACTCTGGTACAACTACGATCGCCACCTATAAATAGTATTGGAAGGAAGTTTCCTTCCATATGTCCGCCGACACCATCCCAGAGATGCTCGAGCGTATCGAACAGGATAACGTCCGATTCCTTCGCCTGCAGTTCACCGACCTCCTGGGGCTGCCCAAGAACGTAGCGATCCCGGTGAAGCAAGCAGAGAAAGCGCTGACCGACGGTATCGGGCTTGACGGATCGTCGATCGAGGGGTTCGTCCGGATCGAGGAGTCCGACATGGTGCTCAGACCCGACCCCTCCACCTACGCCCACCTGCCCTGGCGGCCCCGCGAGAACGGGGTTGCCCGTTTTATCTGTGATGTCTGCAAGCCGAACGGCAAACCGTTCGAGGGCGACCCGCGCTACGTGCTCCGCACGGTGATGGAGGAT
>JAENZF010000140.1:0-3516 GCA_016841385.1 Methanobacteriota archaeon
GCCCGTCGCTCCCGGGAACTTTCTCGGACCCGCCCCGCCGTCCCCGTTCCTGCGCCCCGCCGTCCATGAACGTCCCGATACGGGTTCCCCGCTGGATGTAGAGCGCTCCCGCCCCCTTCGGGCCGCCGAACTTGTGGGCCGAGAGCGCGAGGAGGTCGGCCCCCAAATCATCCACGTCCACCGGGAAGGCTCCGATAGCCTGAACGGCGTCGGTGTGGAACGGGACGCCGTGGTCGTGCGCGATCGCCGCGATCGCCCGGACCGGCTGGACCGTCCCGATCTCGTTGTTCGCGGCCATCACCGAGACGAGGACGGTCTTTGCGGTGATCGCCTCCTCGACCCGTTCCGGCTCCACCCGGCCGAACTCGTCGACCGGGAGATAGGTCACCCGGTAGCCCTGCTTCTCGAGCGCCCGGCAGGTATGGAGGACGGCGTGGTGCTCGATCGCGGTGGTGACGATATGGTCGCCCAACTTCTGGTTCGCTGCCGCCACCCCTTTGACCGCCCAGTTGTCGGCCTCCGTCCCGCCCGAAGTGAAAAAGATCTCCTCGGGACTCGCGCCGATCGCCGCCGCCACCCGTCCCCGCCCTTCCTCCACCGCCTCTTCCGCCTCGCGGGCGAGGGCGTAGAGCGAGGAGGGGTTCCCGAACCGTTCCGAGAAGTAAGGGAGCATCGCCTCGACGACCTCGGGCCGCGTCGGCGTCGTCGCCGCATGGTCCATGTAGACCGACCGTCTCTGCTCCATCCCGGTCACTTCGCCATCGGCTGGAACCCTTTGAGCGTCTCCGCCATCTCCCGGAGCCGCCGGTCAACCAGGTAGTTCACGGTCCCCTCCTCATAGGTCCCGTCTTCACGCCGGGTGCCCGCCGGGACACCCGTGAGGACCTCGATCCCCTCGTCGATCGTCCGTACCGGGTAGATCCGGAACTTCCCGGCCTTCGCGGCCTCGACGATCTCCTCCTTAAGCATCAGGTTCTGGACGTTGCTGTCCGGGATCAGCGCCCCCTGGTTCCCGTTGAGCCCTTTGGCCTTGCAGACCTCGAAGAACCCCTCCAGTTTCTCGTTCACGCCGCCGATCGCCTGGACCTCGCCCTTCTGGTTCACCGAGCCCGTAACGGCGAGGTACTGTTTCAGGGGAAGCCCCGAGAGCGCCGAGAGGAGGGCGTAGAGCTCGGTGCTCGACGCGGAGTCACCCTCTATGCCCTCGTAGCTCTGCTCGAAGACGAGCCGTGCCGAGAGGCCGAGCGGCTTGTCTCTCGCGTAGTTGTTGTTGAGGTAGCCGTTGATGATAAGGACGCCCTTTGTGTGGATCGGCCCGCCGAGGGCTGCCTCCCGTTCGATATCCACGATCCCCTCGCGGCCGACCCCGATGCTCGCGGTCACCTTCGACGGCCGCCCGAAGGCGAAGTCCCCGAGGCCGATGACCGAGAGGCCGTTCACCTGGCCGACCTTCTCCCCCTCGGTCTCGATGAGAAAGATCCCCCGCCGGATGTACTCCTCGATCTTCTGCTGGATCAGGTTCGAGCGGTAGACCTTCTCCTCGATCGCCTTCGTGACGTGCTGCTTTCCGATCTCCTTCGCCCCTTCCTCTGCGGCGTAGAAATTCGCCTCCCGGATGTGGTCAGCGACGGCGGCGAACTGTGTCGAGAGTTTCTCCTTGTCCGCGGCGAGTCTTGAACCGTACTCGATCACCCGGGCGATCGCCTCCCGGTCGAGGTGCCGGAGGTTCTCCTCCCGGACGAGGTTGCACATGAAGTCGGCGTACTTCCCGGCGTTCTCATCGTTCCTCTCCATCACGGTGTCGAAGTCGGCCTTGACCTTGAAAAGCTCCTTGAAGTCGGGGTCCATACGGTAGAGGAGCTGGTAGAGCATCGGGGTCCCGATGAGGGCCACCTTGATGTCGAGGGGGATGGGTTCGGGCTTGATGGTCTTTGCGGTGATGAATCCCATCCGCTCTCCCGGCTCCTCGATGACGGCTTCCCCGGTCTTTAAGGCGGTCTTGAGCCCGTCCCAGGAGAGGGGAGTGCGCAGGAGGTCTTCGACGCTGAGGATGAGGTAGCCACCGTTGGCCTTATGCAGCGAGCCCGGCCGGATCATCGTGAAATCGGTCGTGAAGATGCCGAACTGGACCTCCTTCTCTATCTTCCCGAGGAGGTTCTGGAAGGTGGGGTTCTGCTCGACGATCACCGGGGCCCCCCCGGCACCGGCGTTGTCCACGACGACGTTCACGTCGTACTTCCGGAACGGGAGTTCCCGGATGAAGGCCTGGAACTGGGGCGGGGCGCCCGGCTGCTCGGGGACCCCGAGAAAGGCCTGGAGGTTCTCGAGGATATCGTTCTGGACAGCGTCGATGTAGGCCGGGATCTCCGGGACGTCGGCGTAGTTCTCTTTGAGTTCGGCGACGAGGTTCCCGATCGCGTAGAGGGCGATGTCGAGGTTCACGTTCTTGACCGCCTCGGCCCCCTGCCGTTCGATGTCCTGCACCTGCCGGAGCGTGCTCCGGAGTTCGGTGTTGAGGGCGTCCCGTCGCCGCTGGACCTCTGCCCGGACGTCGTCGGGGAGGGTGATGAATTCCTCCTCGGGGACCGGTCTGCCATTGATGACCGGGATGGTCAGGAGGCCGATGGGGCTCATCTGGATGACGAACCCCGCCTCCTGAGCACGCTGGTTGATCCTGGCGATGAGGTCGGTCCTGTTCCCCTGGAGCGACTGGAGGGTCTCGTCCCGTCGTTTGGCGTACTCCTCGCTCTCGAACGCCCGCGGAAGCGCCTGCCGGGCCTCCTCGATGAACCGCTTCATATCCTCCCTGAACCGGGGCCCCCTCCCCCCCGGGAGGGCGATGCCGTTGGGTTCGTACTGGTTTTCGAAGTTGTGGACGTAGACCCAGTCGCTTGCCCGGGGTTTGGCCTTCGCGAGCTCATCAAGGAAACTCCGGACGGCGGTCATCCGCCCGGTTCCTTGAGCGCCCGCGGTGTAGACGTTGAACCCCTTCTCCCGAATTTCGAGGCCGAACCTGAGCGCCCGGAGCGCCCGCTCCTGACCGATGATCTCCTCCATCGGCCGCATCTCCCCGGTGCTGGCACACTCTACCTTTTCCGGCTCGTAGACGTTCCGGTACTCTCCGATATCCAAAGGCTGAACCATCAGTCTCACCAAGTTCCTGCAACTACACCGCAGGATGTCGCTCGCCTTAAAAAAGGTTCCCGGACCTTTACCCCTGCCACCCGGATGGTACGATAGGTGGTTTTACTTACTTTCGCGCTTATGTGTAGTATGATTGTATGCGGCTCATCACTTGCACGGGGCCGCAGGAATAAGTGAAATCATGAGAATTGCAATTGCGCAGGACGGAAACAGGGTATCCGAGCACTTCGGGCATTGTGGGGAGTATGCGATCTTTGATGTGGAGGATTCCATCATCTACCGGAGGGACGACCTCCCGAGCCCCGGCCACGAACCCGGGCGGCTCCCGGTCTTCCTCGCGGAGCACGGGGTCAACCTGATCATCGCCGGCGG
>JAENZF010000140.1:3616-4927 GCA_016841385.1 Methanobacteriota archaeon
GGCACGGACGCCCCGGTCGAGCAGCGGTTCGGCCGGGCACCTTACTTCGTCTTCGTCGATACGGAGACGGGGAAATCGGAATCGGTTGAGAATCCCCTCGTCGACGCTGCCGGTGGGGTTGGGCCCCGGGCAGCCCAGTTGCTCGCGGAGCACGGCGCGACCGTGCTGATCACCGGTCAGGTCGGTGGGAACGCCGCCCGGGCGCTCGAAGCAGGCGGAGTCAAGGCTTACGCCTACCGCGGAAGCGGCAGCGTGGCCGATGCCCTCGCGGAATATACCGCCGGAACCCTGCAGCCGCTCTCCCTCTCCTGAAGCGGGACCCAGCATGAAGATCACGATTGCAAGCGGCAAAGGCGGCACCGGGAAGAGCACGGTGGCGGCGAACCTCGCCTACACCCTCGCCCGCTCCCGCGAGGTGGCGCTCGTCGACTGCGACGTCGAGGAGCCGAACCTCCATCTCTTCTTCCCGGCTCCTGCCGTGGACGTGCCGGTGACGACCCCGGTCCCGGAGATCGATCCCGCTAATTGCACCCTCTGCGGGGAGTGCGGGAAGTTCTGCCGCTTCGGGGCACTTTCTGTCCTCAAAGACCGCGTCCTCATCTTCCCGGAACTCTGCCACTCCTGCGGGGGCTGCGTCCTCGTCTGCCCGCAGGGAGCCGTCCGGGAAGTCCCGCGCACCGTCGGCCGGGTGGCATGCTCCCGCCCGATCGCCAACCTTGTGCTGATCAGCGGTGTCTTAAACGAAGGGGAGGTGCAGGCACCGACGGTCATCAAGGCGGCCAAGATGCTCGCGGAAGGGCACCCGCTCACTCTCTATGACGCCTCCCCGGGGATCGCCTGCCCGGTGATCGAGACCCTCGAGGGGAGCGATGTCTGCGTCCTGGTCACGGAATCGACGCCGTTCGGACTGCATGACCTCCGCCTCGCGGCCGAGGTAGCGGAGCGGGTCGGCATCGGAGCCGGCGTCGTGATCAACCGGAGCGACGGGCAGGACGAGGAGACCATCGGCTTCTGCCGGGAGCGCGGGCTCCCCATCCTCATGACCATCCCGTTCTCCCGGGAGATCGCCGCCGTCCAGAACCGGGGCGGGCTCATCTGCCGCGACCTCCCGGGGTGGGAGGAGCAGTTCGCCGATCTCTTTGACGAGATCGTGAGGATCGCGGGGGTGAGCCTGTGATCCGGCTCGCGGTCGCGAGCGGCAAGGGCGGCACGGGGAAGACGATGGTGGCGGCAGCGCTCGCGGATATCAGCGGGGTGCCGCAGGTCCTCGTCGACTGCGACGTGGACGCCGCGAACCTGGAACTCCTCTTC
>JAENZF010000141.1 GCA_016841385.1 Methanobacteriota archaeon
TCGGTTTTGTTGTCGGAATAGCGGCGTTGCTCTACTTTTTCCAGCACTCGATCCTCTACATCATCCCGGCAGGCTTCACCCTCGACTACATCTACCTCAACATGACCACGCCGAATCCCTCGAGCATGCTCCTGAGCAACTACATGCACAACCCATTCGACCCGACACACATCGCAAACAACCTTCTCACCACGATCTCCCTGCTCGTCGCCGTCTTCCTCGCCGGCACGATCGTCCTGCCCGCAATCGGCTACCGGATGCCCCCGAAATTCTTTCTGGCAACCTACCTCGTCTTCTTCCTCCTGCTCCCGTTCGCGATCTCCGGGATCTCTATCTGGTCCGCCAGGATCATGGGGATAGCATGGGCGTCCGGGTTTTCCGGGATAAGCTATGCACTGTTTGGCCTGCTCGTCTTTCTGATGCTCGGCTGGGCCTACACGACAATACTTGAGAGCCCGAACCGCGACACATACCGGCTGGCATTCGCCCTCCTCTCGATGACGTTCCTCAGCCTTATCCCGGTAATAGCCTTCATCCTTCTCGACCTGCGCACCAAAAACATCAACGTGTACGCGCACCTCGGGGGGTTCGCGCTCGGGCTGCTCGTGCCGTCGCTGATCGCGGTGGGAATGACAGCCGAAACAAAAGGAGAGAGGGTAGCGGGGGCGGTGATGCTTGGTTTGACGATACTACTGCCAAGCGTTGGGTGGATCGTCGTATGAAGGCGGGTTACAGCCCGCGCTTCAGCCGCCCTACCCGGCAACCCCGAGCGTAAACCGGAATGCCGCCCCTTCCTCCGGGTGGCCCGGTATGCGGTCCTCGACCCAGACCCGCCCCCCGTACCGCTCGGCGAGGATCTGCACGAGGTAGAGCCCGAGCCCTTCGCCGACGCCCCGTTTCTGCTCTTCGTAGCGGTGGAAGATCGCGTCCTTCTCGTCGTCCGGGACGCCGGGACCGGTGTCCGCGACCGTTACCACGACGGACCCGTCCTCTTCCTCGACCCGGACGGTGACTACGACTTCGGGACCGCCGAACCTGACGGCGTTGCCGATCAGGTTGTTGAAGACCACGGAGAGCAGATCGTCCGCCATGACCCGGTACTGTGTCCCTTCGTAGCGGAAGGTGCCGCCCGGGAAGGCCTCGATCGCCCTCCGGATGACCGCGTCGAGGTCCATCGGCTTGAGCTCCGGGGATGCCTGATGAATCAGGCGGATGGTGGAGACGGTGCGCAGGATCTCGATGCTCTTCCGGATGCTGCGCTGCAACTGCTCCGCGTACCGGGCCTCCTCTCCCTCCAGGGACTCGATGAGCAGGTCGGCGTAGAGGTTCGCGACGTTCTCGGTGTTCCCGATGTCGTGGGTGAGGATGTCGAGGTAGAGGTTCGCCTCCCGGTTTGAGGCTTCCAGTTGCCGGTGCAGACGGATGAGGTCGTCGGTGTGGCGCCGGAGCGCCTCCTCCACCCGTTTTTGGTCGGTAATGTCGCGGACGATGCAGAGAACCTCCTGGTCGTTCAGCGCCAGCAGACGTGCCTCAAACTGCCTGATTCCCGACGGCACCGCGAGCTCGTACTCTACACGCTGGAGCTCCCGGGTGTCGATCGCTCTGCGGATCATCTGCAGGATGGCGTCCAGGGATTCCGGAGAAAACCCTACATCGCGAATGTTTTTGCCGATGATCTCATCGGGGGGAAGCGCGAGCAGACGTACATCCGGTACCTGAAAGTCCCGGTATTCCCCCTCACGGGAAAGGACGAACATCAGGTCGGGGATGGCACCGAGAAGGACGGCGCTGCGGTGCTCTGCTTGCCGGATCCTCTCCTCCGCCAGTTTTCGGTCAGAGATGTCCCGGAAAATAGCCAGATTCGCAGGCTGGCCCTGGTAGAACATAGGGGCCCCGGTGATTTCGACCCAGCGGGTTCTGCCGTCGAGGGTCAGGAATTTCTCTTCGATCGGTAGGGAGATTGTGCCCTCCTGCTGCTGCCGGATGACACGCTCGGCGACGAGATCGCGGAACTCAGGGTGAACGAACTGGTAAATTGATCTGCCCACGAGGTCTTCGGGACTCTTCCCGCCTGCGATCCGGACGCAGGCAGGATTCACGTAGACGATAGTGCCGTCCCGGTGTACGACGACGGCATCCGGCATGAGCTCGACAAGGGAGCGGTAGCGCTCCTCGCTCTCCTTCTGCGCCTCTTCCGCCCGGTTGCGTGCAGCCCGTTCCCGCAGGGACATGATGCCGAACGCCAGATCGTCGGCCAGCTCCATCAGCAGGTGTACTTCTTCGGTGTGAAAGGCATCCGGGGCCGCGGCATAGATGTTCAGTGCGCCGAACACCCGGCCGCCGCCCCGCAGGGGCAACGCGATAGACGACGTGTAGCCGCGCCGGACCGACCCCGACTTCGCCCCCTGGCGAGAGGGGGCGGTCCGGATGTCCCTCGCGATGCAGGGTTGACCCGAACGAATGGCCGTGCCGGTCGGCCCGCGGCCGCGCTCGGTATCGGCCCAGGTCACGTTGACGGTGTCCGGATACCCGTCCTCAGAACCCGACCGTGCCACCGGGCGCACCGTACGAGCGTCGTCCTGTTCGGCAAAGCCGATCCATGCCAGAGGGTAGCCGCCCACGTCTGCAATGATGCTGCAGATCTTCTGCAGAAGCACCGGCTCTTCAGTGGCCCGCACGACAGCCTGGTTACACTCGCGGAGGATATTGAGCACGCGGTTGACCCGGGCCAACTCGGCGGTACGCTCCTCCACCCGCCGTTCCAGTTCGGCGTGGGCTTTTTGCAGCGCCTCTTCCGCCCGCTTGCGCTCGGTGATGTCGATCACGATCCCCTGGTAGTGGGTGATGGTGCCGTTTTGATCACGGCGAATCCAGGTTCGAACGTCAAGCCAGAGAACTTCGCCGGATGCCGTGAGGATCCTGTAATCGTGAACAAACTCGTCGCGTCCTTCACGGCTATACCGTGAAATCTCTGCCGCTACCCGTTCCCGATCCTCGGGGTGGACGAGCCGGGTATAGGGAATGCGGCCCGATGTGAAATCGGCCGGCGTATAGCCGAACTGGCTGACGTTTTCGGATACGAATTCGACCGGCCATCCCTCTGTCGCACGCCACAGAAACACAACGGCCGGAATTCGATTGACGATCTTCTCCAGCTCCTCCGGTACACTCTCCCGCGCCTCTTCCGCCCGCCTGCGCTCGGTCACACACATTGCCACACCGACAATGCCGACGAGGGGTTCATCCGCAATGACCGGGACCACGGGGTCCTCGTATGCTCTTTTTTCACCATCCAGCTCCCTCTCGTATTCCTCGCGGAGGATTTGCTCTCCGGCACCACCCACCGGGCCGCAGCCTCCGGAGGTGGTCCCGGGTCTTCGACCCGCTTGCCCACCACGTCACCGGAGTTCGTACGGCTGACCGCAGACCATAGCGCAGGCTGCCGTTCGTATCCCGGGCATACCAGGTCGAGCTCACCCGTCTTCCCGAACCGGATAATGCGTCAGTTCCCGGCTGTTAAGGAGAACATACGCCCATGTGTATTCCGTCCCCTGGTACTTAAGCGTCTTGTCCATCCAATGGTTGATCTCTTCGGTGACTCTGCTCGCGCCGGTGGGGCTTAACCGCAAGTTGTAGTCTGCAGTCCCGATAAACACTTCTCCATGCTGCCGGTCTCAACCCCGGGATACCTCCGTTTCGAAAAATAGAGAACGAATCACTCCGTGAGGACTATAATCCCACGCGCATACCCGGGGCCCTACCTCACCCCCGCCCCGGAGGCCGCCCGCTCCGTCAGCCATTCGTAGAACTTGCGATGCCAGAACGGCACGTCGATCGGCCGGGAGAGCGACTGCCAGGCCGCCCACATGAGCCGTTCGGACATGCTCTGCCACTCGGCGGCCCGCGAGGCCATATCGTCCGCCGGCTGCCCGATCGCGTGCAGGATCTCGTGCCAGATGCGGAGGACGATCGCCTCGTCATCGCGGTCCTGCGGCGTGACCCGGACGCTCGCCCGCATCTCCATCCCGCCCCCGAGCGCCCGGGCGGGGATCGCGTCGTCGAAGACGTAGACGGTTCTTTCCGGGACCGGGAAGGGGAAGCCCTTCCACATCGGGTCCTTCTGGTCGAAGTAGCGGACCTCCGGGGTGCCGGTCCTGACCGTGAACTCGAAGAACGGCGGGATGAGCCGCAGGTGCGGCTCAAGCCTCTGCCGCAGCGCTTCGGTCTTGAAGAAGAGGTCGAGGTGAGGCATCGGGGCCGCATGGGCGGTAGATGATGATAAATATTCAGTTCACGGATGGGCCGGCACCGGTCAGGGGAGGTTCAGGACCGGCCCATGTCCGGACGGAGGAGGGAGGGGCCCACCGGAACAGGACGTCACTCCCGGCCGGAGGAACTCCTTCCTGCCCCGAGCCACCAGGTATCGTCCACCTTCCGGATATACCCCGCTTCGGGCACGACGCCGAAGGCGCCCTCCGGGACAGGATACCGGTAGAAGAGGGAGACCCCGCCCGGCCCGACAAGGAGCGCCTCAACCCGGGTGGGATTGACGGTAACCTCGTCCCGGAGCGAGGAGATCTTCTTCCCCACCAGTTCGGGCCGGTAGGGGAGGGCAAGACAGGTGCCGTTGAAGTCGAACGCATAGATGCAGAGGTCGCCCTCAACGAAGGTACCGTTCGCGTCCATGAACTCCCGAAGTGCTGCATCCTTCCCATGCACCCCGGCAAACGCAACCGCCCGGTCCACAATGGGCGCAACCCCATCCCTCACGGAGAGACTCCCCTCGATCCACCCCGGTTTGGCGGCCTCCGTCCTGTTGACGTAGATCCCGGACCCCAGGAACCAGGTATCGCCGGCCT
>JAENZF010000142.1 GCA_016841385.1 Methanobacteriota archaeon
CGCCTTCGGAGACCCGGACCCTGCCGATGATCAGGTCTTCCTCCGGGGGAACCCCCTGCCCCTCCTGCCGCAACGCTTCCACGTGCCCTTCGATCGCTTCCCTGATGTTCTCCAATGTCTCCTCGACTGTCTCTCCCTGGGAGTAGCACCCGGGAAGCGCCGGGACTTCTGCCCAGAAACCTCCTTCTTCAGCCTTCTGGATCACAACGGTAAACTCCATTTTTAGCACCCCACTTAAAGTAATGCAAGAAACTCTTCCTCGGTTAAACCGGTTTTCTTTATTGCCGCCGTAAGAAGCCCGATCTTTAACTCCTTTGACCAGGGCAGAGTTATAATCGCTCCGGACGGCATTTTGATGTTGACGTGATCGCCTTTTCCCTGCCGCATCACGCCGCCTGCCCGCACCGCCTCGTGACCTTTGATCCCCCGGAGTCTTCCCACACCAAGTCCCCATTCAGTAGTAGCCCCACTACAGGATATGCATTTCGCTGCCGGGAGGCCGTGCCACTGTGAGTGATGACCGGCTCTATCATCCCGGGCTCTCCCAACCCCGTCGCCCCGCCGGATCAGCCTCCCTTAAGTAGTACGAAACCTCAATTTCAACCGGGATGGGTTTGCTCACATGAAACTGACAGTAAAACTGCTCGACATCGAAAACAGGGGGGTTCTCCTTCACAGCACCGACGCACAAAACATGCGGGTCCGCGACGGCGACCGCGTCCAGATCGCCGACGAAGCGACGGGGAAGACCGCCCAGGCCCACGTCGACACCACCGGTTCGCTCATCAAGCCCGGTGTCATCGGCGTCTACCGGCCGCTGAACGCCACGCTCGCCGTCGATGAGGGGACCCCCGTCGAGGTCCGCGGCGCTGAGAGGCCGGCATCTCTTGCGCACATCAAGAAGAAGATGGACGGCGGCCGGTTTACCAAGGACGAGACCCTGGATATAGTCAGGGATATCGTCAGCGACACCCTCTCGCCCGGCGAAATCACTGCCTACGTCACCGCGTCCTACATCAACGGCCTCGATATGGACGAGGTGGAGTACCTGACGAGAGCCACGGTCGAGACCGGGGAACGCCTCCACTTCCCCCGGCACCCCGTCGTCGACAAACACTCCATCGGGGGCGTGCCCGGGAACAAGATCACCCTCCTGATCGCGCCGATCATCGCCGCGAGCGGTCTCATGATCCCCAAGACCAGCTCCCGCGCCATCACCGGCGCCGGCGGGACCGCAGACCTCATGGAGGTCCTCGCGCCCGTCTCGTTCCCGGCGATCGAGGTGCAGCAGATGACCCAGAAGGTCGGCGGCGTCATCGTCTGGGGCGGGGCCACGAACATCGCCCCTGCCGACGACAAGATCATCACCTACGAATACCCGCTCCGGATCGACGCCCGGGGCCAGATGATCGCGAGCGTCATGGCCAAGAAGTTCGCCGTCGGCGCCGACCTCGTGGTCATCGACATCCCGGTCGGCCGGAACACCAAGATTGCAACGGCCCAGGAGGGACGGAAACTCGCCCGGGAGTTCATCGAACTCGGCGAGCGGCTCGGCATACGGGTCGAGTGCGCGTTAAGTTACGGGGAGTCGCTCGTCGGCCACACGATCGGTCCGAACCTCGAGGTGCACGAGGCGCTCGCTGTCCTTGAGGGGGCGACCGAACCCAACTCCCTGATCCAGAAGAGTCTCTCGCTTGCCGGGATCGCGCTCGAGATGGCCGGCAAGGCCGCACAGGGGCAGGGGGCCCAGGTCGCCGAAGATATCCTCCGGAGCGGCAAGGCGCTTGAGAAGATGCGGCAGATCATCGAGATCCAGGGCGGCGACCCGGGGGTGAAGGCCGAGGATATCGTCCCCGGGGAGTGCCGGTTCGACGTGAGGGCGCCGCAGGACGGCTACGTCATCGAGCTGAACAACAGCGCACTCGTCACGCTCGCCCGGCTCGCGGGCTCACCCTACGACCACGGCGCGGGGCTCGAGATCCACGCAAAGAAGGGGACCCGGGTCAGGAAGGGCGACCCCATCTTTACCATCTATGCCGAGCGGGAATGGCGGCTTGAGCGTGCGATCGAGGTCGGCCGGACGCTGATGCCGGTGCTTGTGGAGGGCATGGTACTTGAACGTGTTCCCCCGGAGCGCTGGGTGTGAACTACCCCCCGCTTACGCAAGGGGCTTCCTGCGAGTATCTGGGGATCTTCGGGATCCTCAGACCTGTTTGTCGCAGATTACCGGCGAACAGTCGGTAGCCCGTCCACAGGGCATTCTGTGATAGGAACAGGACCATGATGTTGACCGCACTGTTCCGGTCGCGATCCATGGTGTTCCCGCACTCACACTCCATAACTCGTTTCCAGAGTGGCATATCGTGAAGCGCCCCGCAGACACAACAGGCTTTCGTCGTGTTCTGTTCATCGATTTTTATTACCCTTTTACCTGCAAGGGTTGCCTTGTAGGTCAAAAATCCGATGAACCGCGACAGGTGTCCCGTGTTCTGGGTGGAGCGGTTGAGCCCGGGAGTGGCCTGCCTAGACTGAGGCATCTGCTTCACGCTCAGATCCCCGACGAGGATCGTGTTCGCCCGGGTGTTCTCAACGATCTTCCTGCTCAACTTGTGCTGGAAGTCCTTGATCTGGTTGCTCCGTTTTCGTTCGCACTTCCGCTTGAGCCGGTTCAGTTTCTGCCACTTCCGGCTCTTCTTCTTACAGTGGTCCCGCCGGGCCTGCAGCTCGGCGATCGGGGTTTTCCAGTACGTATCGGGGCGAGCCACGGAGAACTCGATGAACTTCCCGTGACTGTTCACTCCGACGTGTTTGGTGACCCCGAGATCGAACGCCTGGTAGAGCCCGTTGTCACGGTAATCCTGCTGGGGCTGAACCACATGAACGATAGAGACGTAGTGTGCGCCTTTGATGTCGTCGTAGAACAGGTCCACCTGCTTCACGTTGGTGAACTGCGAGCCTTCGGGGAGGGTGAAGACCAGGGGGATGTTGTTGTAGAAGTGAGAGAACCGGATCCGGTTCTCTTCGATCTTGAACCCACTTTGGTTGTAGCGCAGCGTGCAGAAGTGGTCTTTCCCCTTGAACCTTGGGGGGTTGGCATCTTCGTCGCCGTTCTGCCGCAGGGCGACGAACGACTTGAAGTTGTCGTCCAGGGACTTCAGGGTCGTCTGAAGTACCTTGGAGTACACCCATTGATACTCAGGGTACTTTTTCTTCAACTCGGGAAGGGCGTTGGCCTGCTGCACATACCCGATGTACTGTTTGTCGGATCGGTATTTGTTCTCCTGGTAATTCCTGTTCCGCTCTGCAAGCGCAAAATTGTAGACTAACCGGCACTTTTCGGAGAGATGCCAGAGCACGTCCTCCTGTTCGGGTGTGACCTGGATCTTGATCTTTGCGGCAACGTGCATCGGGAACTCTCCTGCCGATTCGCTCATTCGGTATTTGGTGCTCCCCAGCATGAAGAATAGCCGTGTGGGGTGAAAGTGAACCAGACGTTGGGGCGCCGCTCTTATCCTCCAGCTCGCGCAGGGGATCTTCCCGCTCTGTCGCTTCAACTCCGCAGAGATAAACCGATGCACTCAAATTTTTAGCCGCAGTACACTCCAGTATGAAGAAACGTCGTCTCATCATAGCCCTTCTCATCTCCTGCGTCCTCCTCTGCTGCACGGCGCAGGCGGTCACCCTGCGCATCAGCGTGGCCGATGAGAATACCGATGCCGCGCTCGTCGATGCCTCCATATATGTCGACGGCGACTACGTGGGAAGCACCGCCTCGGACGGCACCTACTCCTACGTCCATTCCGGGAAGAAAGACCTGTACCTGAAGGTCGTCCGGAAGGGCTACCGGAACTGGGTGGATTACGTCGATTACGACGCGACCCGCGTCCAGGTCGATATGCTCCGGGAGGACAAGACCCTCACGTTCGAACTCTACGATGCGGGGACCCTGAAACCGGTCGTCGGTGCCGTGGTGCGTGTTGAGGGTAAAGATTACTCCGACTCGGAGGTCACCGGCAGCAGCGGGATCGTGAACTTCCCGGTGAAGGCGGGTGAGTTATATAATGTCGAGATCCGTGCGTCAGGTTACCACGACCTCTCAAAGACCGTGCAGATGGAGAACAGCGAAAGGGTCGTCCAGTACTGGCTCTTCAGCAACGACCTCCTGGCAATCCAGGTCAGGGACGCCGAGACCTCCGCTCCCCTCAACGGCGCGGAGGTGTATATCGACAGCACGCGCGCCGGGGTGACCGACGCCGACGGCAGGCTGCCACTCCACCTGGAGCGGGCGAAGAGGTATTCTCTCAGAGTTACGGCGCCCGATTACCAGCCCTACCAGGAAAGCCGCTACCTCGAGGTGGACGATGTCCTCCTCCGGGTGGACCTCTCGAAGTCGGCGTATCAGGTATCGATAACGGCCTTCGACGAGGCGACGAAACCGATTGAGGGGGCTGAGGTCTACCTCAACGGGACGCTCAAGGGCAAGACCAACCAATACGGTCGGTTCGCACTCTCCGATCTCCATGCAGGCACCTACCAGGTTCTGGTGCGGGCGTCCGGGTACGGGGACTGGGGTGTGACGCGCCAGATCTCCGGGCAGGGGGAGGATATCGTTGCCGAACTCGATTACGACCGGGCGAGCGTGACCGTCCGTGCGGAGGATCCCGACCGGAAAGCAGTGGCAGAAGCGGTCGTTGTTATCGACGGTCGGGTTGTCGGAGTGACCGACAACCTGGGATGCCTTCAGACAGCGCTCGTTACGAACAAGGTGTATGCCGTCACCGCTGCCCGTGACGGCTACCGGAACATCT
>JAENZF010000143.1 GCA_016841385.1 Methanobacteriota archaeon
CGTTCGATGCCCTGGATGCCGTTGCCCTCGGCATCAGCGTGGACTCCGTCCCCTGTAAGCGGGCGTGGGCAGAGAGTCTCGGCATTAAAAAGACACGGCTCCTAGCGGATTTCTGGCCCCACGGTGGCGTGGCGCAGATGTACGGCGTCTTCGACAGCGTAAAGGGCTATTCCCGGCGGGCCAACATCGTCATCGATGAGTTTGGGCGCATCATATTCGTCGGGGAGTACCCGGCGACGGCGGTGCCCGACATGCAGGATGTCCTCGACGCTCTCCAGGCACAGGAGAGGAGCAAGCGGGCAGAGGAGCAGGTGCCGGAGATATAACCCGGGTCGGGCTTCTTCTCATTCCGTAACCCGGAAGAAACTGCCGATGAGCGTGATCAGGAGGATTGCCGGAACGCCGTAGCGAATGAGTGCCATATAGACCGTCTGCTGCCATCCGCAACCGCCGATCTCCGCGCAGATTCGGGTGCGGCCCATAAACCACCCTCCGACGATGCTTATGATCAGCCCTGCGACGATGAGGCCGATCGTCCCGAACGCATAATCGGCGAGGTCGAGGAACGGCGTCCCGAAGACCTCGAGTTTCAAGGCGGTGTAACTGAGGGCGGACGGAAGCCCGAGGAGCATGACTGCGGCGAAGACGAGGAGCGTCGCACGTTTTCGGGGATAGCCGTACGAGTCGATCAGCGCCGCCACCGGAACCTCGAGCATGGATACCGCAGAGGTGAGCGCCGCAGCAAAGAGCATCCAGAAGAAGAGCGCTCCGAGCACCAGACCGAACCGGATCTCCGTAAAGGCGGAGGGCAGGGCGATGAACGCGAGGTTCACCCCGGCCGCGGGGTCGAGGCCCGCGGTGAAGACCAGAGGGAAGATCATGAGCCCGGCAAGGACTGCAATCAGCATATCGGCGACGACGATTATGGAGGCGTTCCGGAAGAGGTCTCCTCCCTTCAGGTAACTCCCGTAGGTGAGCAGGATTCCCATGCCCACGGAGAGCGAGAAGAAGGCCTGACCGAACGCCGCGATCCAGACGCCCGGGTCGGTCAGCCTTGAGTAATCCGGGGAGAGGTAGAACCCGACTCCCTCGACCGCCCCGGGCTGGGTAAGCGAGAAGGCTACGAGGAAGAGGAGGATCATGACGAGGACCGGGATGAGATACCGGGAGGCCCTCTCGATCCCCTCCCTGACCCCGGACCGCACCGTCACAAAGACGGCCAGCCCGGCAAGGAGAAAGAAGATGAGCGGGAGGTAGGAGTCGGTGAACGCACCGAAGTCCATCGGCAGGTTGAGGGTAAAGGAGAGTGCATACGCGAGCACCCAGCTCGTGATCACGAGGTAGTAGCCGAGGATCAGGCTGACGATGGCGACGATGACGAGGCCTGCAGCGGAGAACCGCTGCCGTATCGACCGGAAAGCGGAGACGACCGACGTCCCTGTGGAGCGGCCGATGGCGAGTTCCAGCACCATCAGGGGGAGGCCGAAGAGGAGGACGGAGATCAGGTACGGGACCAGGAACGCGCCGCCCCCGTTGGCGCCCACGACGTAGGGGAACCGCCATATATTCCCGATCCCTACGGCCGAGCCGACGCTTGCAAGAATGAAGCCCAGCGTTGACGACCACTCTTCTCTTTTCATATTCCTCACCGTCCGGGGCCTGTTGCCACTGGTAGAGAGGCGCTCTACCTTAATATGCATGCCCGCCCGGGTATCCCGGACCACTGCACTTTTGTACCGGATGTCCCATACGACTGCGGTTAGAAGCAGCATGAGCGTCAGTTCACGGATGTGCCCCGGCGGGGGGAAGAGAGGATGAACGGCCGGTACCCGTTCCTCGTCTCTATCCCCCACGGGGGCGTCTCTGTTCCGTCCGAACTCCGCGGTCTCGTCAACCTCTCGCGAAAGGAGATCGTCTTCAACAGCGATCCCCATACCCGCCACCTCTACGGGTTCGACGAGGCGGCGGAGGCGATTGTCGACTTCGACGTCTCCCGGATCTTCGTCGACACAAACCGGGCACCCTACGATTACCCGCCACGGGCCCAGGACGGCGTGGTCAAGGTCATTACACAGGACGGGACCCCGATATACCGGAAGGGCCAGGTGCCCGGAAGGGGGTTGATAGGGACCCTCCTGCAGAACTACTACCACCCGTTCCACGAACGGCTGACCGAGGCCCTCGATACCCTCCCGATCGAGATCGCGTTTGACTGCCACAGCATGCTGCCGGAGGCCCCGCCGGTTCGGATGGACGCCGGACGAGAGCGCCCGCTCTTCTGCCTGAGCAACCGGGGGGACCGGAACGGGAAGCCGAAAATAACGGGCGGTTTCGTAACCTGCCCGCCGGAGTGGCTCCAGGCGCTCGCCCGGTCGTTCCAGGCGGAATTCGACGGCGAAGGAAGGGTTGCGATGAACGACCCTTTCAGGGGGGGGTTCATCTCGGTGGCGCACTACCGGCGGCGACGGATCCCCTGGGTCCAGGTCGAGATCAACCGCGGCCTCTACGAGACCGAAGGCCGTGAAGTCGACGAGGCACGGCTCACCCACCTCCGCGAGAGGATCTTCTCCGCCGTCACCTGCTTCTGGGACGAGGTCTCCGGCTAAGGATCCCTGCCGGATCGGGCCGCGTTCTGCCGGATTCTGGGGGTCGAAGAGACTATGCCGCCAGAGCACCTATCTTTAGTGATGGATCGCATGCACCTGATCCTGCAGCGTTACTTTGGGCATACGGCGTTTAACCCTTACCAGCAGGAGATCATCCAGGACATCCTGGACGGGCGCGACGTCCTCGCGGTACTTGCGACCGGAGGTGGCAAGTCGCTCTGCTACCAGGTCCCGGCGCTCATGGGCGTTGGCGTCACGCTGGTGATATCGCCCCTCATCGCCCTGATGAAGGACCAGGTCGACGACCTGCAGGCCCGGGGGATCGGCGCTGAAGCGCTGAACTCCTCCGGATCCTACGCAACGACACGACGGATCCGCTCGGAACTGGGAGAGGGCCTGATCCAGATCCTCTACGTCTCGCCGGAGAAGGCGGTCAGCGACGACTTCCTCACGCTCATCGCATCCACCCCCGTCACGCTGATCGCGGTCGACGAGGCGCACTGCATATCGATGTGGGGGCACCAGTTCCGCCCGGAGTACCGGTCGCTCGCGGTCCTCAAGGAACGGTTCGGGCAGGTGCCGATGGTTGCCCTGACGGCGACCGCGACGCCGGACGTCCGCGACGACATCGCACGGCAGCTCAATCTCGCGGACCCGTCGGTCTATGTCGGGAGTTTCAACCGGGAGAACCTCAGGTATGCCGTCGTCCCGAAGGAAGAGGACGCATACGAACGGCTTCGCGTCTACATGCAGGGCAGGAAGACCGAGACCGGGATCGTCTACACCGCAACGAGGGAGGGGGCCGAGACGCTCGCGGCCAATCTTCGGGCCGACGGTGTCCCGGCGCTTCCCTATCATGCCGGGATGACGGCGGCGGCCCGGGCAGAGACGCAGGACCGGTTCATCAGCGGGAAGGTCCCGGTCGTCTGTGCAACGAGTGCGTTCGGCATGGGCATCGATAAGCCGGATGTCAGGTTCGTCGTCCACGTTGATATGCCAAAGACCCTCGAGGCCTACTACCAGGAGAGCGGCCGGGCGGGGAGGGACGGGACGACGAGCGACTGCATCCTCTTCTATCACGACGACGATGCAAAACGCCTCCGGTCCTTCATCGACCGCGACCTCCCGTCCGAGTTCCAGCGCGAGGTCGCGCGCTCGAAACTGCAGAGCATGGTGGATTACTGCACCGCGACGGGGTGCCGGAGGACGGTGCTCCTCGAATACTTCGGGGAGCGCTTCGATGCTCCCTGCGGCGGCTGCGACGTCTGTGCTCCGGACCGCATCCCGGCCCTGGATCGTGAGGTGAGCCTGGCCGGGAAGGCTCGTCCCCGGCCCGGGCGCCGGAAGGGCGGTGCCGTCCGCTCCGCATCCGGCTGAGCCGCCGGTTGTCGGCGCCCCTCCTCCCGTCCTCCGGGGAAACACCTATTACGCATACGGCAAAAGAGTTGCCCGGGAGTTATCATGAAGAAGTTAACCCGTTCAACGACCGATCGGTGGGTTGCCGGCGTATGCGGCGGCATCGGAGAATACTTCGAGATCGACCCGAACGTCATCCGGGCCATCTGGGTCATCATTACCGTGCTCACGGGATTCCTGCCCGGGATTATCATCTACATCCTGCTCTGGATCATCCTGCCGGAGCAGGGTCAGGCGCGCCCGGTTGGAGCGACTGCCGAGGTATAGGCGAGGTCAGGGTGCGGTCGAGAGGCTGCATCCGTTTCTTTTCGCGGAGGGGGGCCGGCTGTGCGTGCTGGTGAGTCCTTTGGGGCTGTGAGAGTTCAGCTGATACGCGTGCTCACGGATCCTTGATTGAGTTACCTTCCACTGATGAATGAAACCGACGAGACGTTTGAAAGTCCGGTACACTGGACCGTGGGAGTATCGCCACTGGGGGAGGGGCTGACGGGGAGGGGGCTCGCCCCCTCCCCTGTCTCTACCTTTGTACGCGGACATCTGTAACCCCCACCCCGCCCGGCCTCCGGCCTCCTCCCCCGCCCCACGGGGCGGGGGCAGTGCGTGGCGATAGCCGGTGTAAAGCCGTGCACGGGTGAGGCTGCCTTCACTGTCACAGCCCCCTACAGCCTGTGCTTCGATGGGTCGGACCCCTACCGCGGCCCCCCTTCCTGCAGTTTCCTGATCATATCCCGGAGCGCGATCGCCCGTTCGAACT
>JAENZF010000144.1 GCA_016841385.1 Methanobacteriota archaeon
CCACCCGCTCGTACCGACATAGACCTCCATGCAAGGAGCCTTCCGGCGGGCAGGCGATACAATCCTTCCGGCCGCAGCCGAAGGTGCTCCGGAGACCGAAAGGGCGTTATCAAACCCCTTTTCGTAAACAATCCTGCGAAAATCCAGCATATTTAATATCATTTCCGGGTAATTTCGATTATGCGAATAACAGCAATAATTGCCTTTCTTCTCATCGCCGTCACGGTGCTCGGGGCAGGCTGCACGGAAGAGGGGCTACCCCCTCAACAGGGAGCCGGGGACCCGGTCCTCCACGACGCCGTCTCCGGGATAAACGGCGAACTGGAGTCGGTCAGAACCTCGGCAGGCGAGAGTGCCCGGGTGCTCGGTGAGGCCGGGCTTACGAGCGCCGCCGGGAAGGAGGCGGTGCGGCAGGCGATGCTGAACCACCCCTATGCGGAATCGGCACTGGTGATAACGAAAGACGGCACCGTGGCTATGGCCGTTCCCGAGAACTACGCCGGCGTGGTGAACAGCGACCTCTCGGCCCACCCGGAGACGGAGCGGGCGGTCCGGGAGCGGGTGCCGATCGTAAGCGAGGTTTTCTCCCTGGAGGAGGGATATTCCGGGGTTGCCCAGAGCTACCCGGTCTTTAAAGAGGGAGGGGAGTACCTTGGATTCGTGAGTATTGCGTACCGGCCCGACGCCCTCATCGACCGGGTGATCGCGCCCCTGACGAACGGCACCCCGTACGACGCCTGGGTGGCGCAGACCGACGGACGGGTGATCTACGACACGACTCCCGAAGAGATCGGGCGCAACCTCTTCTCGGACCCGGGATACCAGTCCCGGGGACTCCAGGAGGCATTTACCCGTATCGCTGCAGAGCCCTCCGGATCCCTCGAATACTCATTCTGGGACCGGAACTGGGAGCGGAACGTGACGAAGGAGGCGAAGTGGGATACTGCCGGCATCGACGGGGCCGAGTGGCGCATCGTCGTCACGCGGAGCATGGATACTGGAGAGCAGCAGGCCGCAATACGCGAGAGAACGCCTGCGGCGGATGCGGCCGAGGAGATGGAGGCCTTCGTTGCCGGGGCGGCTCTCTACGCACGGGAGCACGGCCGGACGGACGCACTCGCCGCGTTCAACAATCCGGACGGGGAGTTCGTCAGGGATGAACTCTACATCTTCGCCTACGACATGAACGGCACCGTCCTTGCCCTTCCCTTCCAGCAGGGGTTCATCGGCACCAACCGCAGCGGGGTGCACGACTCGAGCGGAGTAGCCTACATCGACGGCATGAGCAGGATTGCGGCGGAAGGAGGCGGCAGCATCTACTATGTCTACCCGAATCCCGCACGAGGATATGCCGAAGAGCTCAAACTCGGCTATGTCCTCCCCGTGGACGAGACCTGGTTCGTCGGCTCAGGAATCTACATCCCCGAGGTCGGGACCGGGTTCAATACGAGCGTCAGGGAGACGCTCGTGCAGCGGGTGAAGGCTGCGCGGGACTTTGCGCAGGAGCACGGAAGAGAGGCGGCGTGCGCCGCGTTCAACGACCTCTCCGGGGACTTTGCCGACGGCGGGGCGTACGTCTTCGCCTACGGGATGGACGGGACGACGCTCGCCCTGCCCTACCAGCCAGAATTCGTCGGGACGAACCGCTTCGGTCTGGAGGACCGGTACGGTGTCAGGGTGACCCTGCTCGAGAGCGCCGCCGCAGAGGCCGGGGGCGGGTTCGTGTACGTCACCTACTATAACCCCGATACCGATCTAGACGGGCTGAAACTCTGTTACGTGGCCCCGGTGGACGGGGAGTGGTTCGTCGGCTCCGGGGTATACGCCGGGGCGTAACCGGAGCCTTCCCATTTTTCTGATCCCGCCTACCAGAACCCGGGCACCAGGACGAAGATCGCCCAGCCCATGTGCTCCCGCCCGTAGCCGAAATACTCGTCCTGGATGCGGTGTAGGTAGTCGAGCATGAATTCGCGCTCGGGATAATCGGGGTTTTCGGCGAGCCAGGAGAGGACCGCCTGCCAGATCCCCGACTCGTAGCGGTCCCAGTCGTCGTGGCCGGCCCGGAGGACGGCGGCGACGTCGAGCCCGGCCTCCCGCACGGTACCGAGAATCTCATACTCAGTCAGGACGTCGGGCCACTCCCGGGCGAACTCGGGCGGGGTACGATCGGATCGCCAGCAGCGATCGCCGATGACGATGGTCCCCTCGTCCGAGACCATGCCGAGGAGGGCGTCGAGCGTCGCCGCAAACCCGCCCCAGATGTGGGATGCCCCGATCGAGGCGGCGCAGTCGAACGGTTCGTCGGGGACGTACTCCCGGGCGTCCATGCACCGGACGCCGATCCGGTCGCCGAGCCCCGCCGCCCGGAGCGTCTCCTCCGCCCGCCGGCAGGCATCCTCCCGGGCCTCGATGCCGACCCCGGATACCCCGTACTCACGCCCCCAGAGGGCGAGGATCGTGCCGTTCCCGCACCCGATCTCCACGACGCGGGACCTCTCCCGGAGCCCCGCCGCCCGCCCGGCGGCAAGCACCTTCTCCGGGCTGGTCGGGTTCATGATCGCGAGCGCTCCCTGCGATATGCTGACAAGTTCGTTCTTCTCCATATGCGGCAACCCTCCGGGCGACGGTCTGTCATAGAGGATACGCCTCCCCCCCTATAAATCCCTGCATTTCAATCGACCCGGACGGCGCGCGAACGACCGTCCCTGTTCCGCAGGCACCGTTCGCCACCGGAGAGGGGTGCCCGATCCGCCGGGGCTGTGGTCCCGTTGCTGAGGCAAGAATTTATATACCCTTTTGGAGTGTCAGACACTGGTGTTGTATGCAGCCGGAGCAGAGCATCCCGGGAAGAGTCCTGCGGACCCTCAAGTTCCGGCCGAAGGGCATGACGATCACCGAGATCGCAAAGGCCCTCAAGGCAAACCGGAACTCGGTCTCGAAGCACCTCGAGGTGATGCAGGCGGCGGGCCAGGTCGAGTCCCGGCTCGTCGGCAACGCCAAGGTCTATTCCATCGCGCAGCACGTCCCCCTGTCGGCGTTTCTCTGTTTTACGAAGAACCTGATCCTGGTCCTCGACGGCCGCCTCACGATCGTCCAGGCCAACGACCAGTTCCTCAGACGCTTTGGACGTACAAAAGAGGAACTCCTCGGGCGCGACATCCGTGATGCGGCGCTCCCCGTCGTCTCCGCCCCCGAGGCCCTCGCCGTCATCGAGGAACTCGAGCGGGAGCAGGTGATCACCGATATCTGCCACCGGCGGGATGACGGCAGCGAATCTTTCTACCAGATGCAGGCGATCCCGACGACGTTCGAGGACGGGGAGAAGGGATGCACGATCGTGCTCGAGGACATCACCGAGCGGAAACGGTATATCCGGAACATGGGGTTCCTCGCCCGTACGGCGACGGATCTCGTCGACCTGCAGCCGGTGGAGGATATCTACCGGTACATCGCCGATCGGCTCATGGAACTCGCGCCGGGAGCATATACCTACCTCTTCTCCTACGACGAGCCTAATCGGCAGTTCGCCATCCGGGTGGTCGCGGGCGAGGGGTTTCGGGAAGGGCTCACGGAACTCCTGGGAAGGGACCCCGTCGGCCTGGTCCTCCCGGTCACCCATGCGTTCGACGCCCCCCTTCACCAGACCCCCCTCTCGATGCGCGGCCTGCAGGAGTTCGTCCTCCGTCCCGAACCCTCTTCGTGGTCGTTCTACGACCTCTGCTTTGAGGCGATCCCGGAGGAGATCTGTGAGGCGATCCTCACCCGGTTCGATATTGTGAAGCTGTGTGTCATGGGGCTGGTCTGGCGGGGGGAGATCTTCGGTCTCACAGGTGTCTTCCTTCTCCCGGGGAGGGAGCTTGAGAACCGGGAGACGGTGGAGTCGTTCATCCGGCAGGCATCCATAGCACTCGCCCGGCGGCAGACCGCCGAGCGGCTCCAAAGAAGCGAAGCGCGGTTCCGGGGCATGGTCGATTCGTCTCCCTTCGGGGTCGCGCTCATCGATCGTGACAGGCGGTTCGTCTACGTCAACCGGAGGTTCGTGGAGGTCTTCGGCTACGGACCGGACGATGCCCCCACGGCCACGGAATGGACCCGGCTGATCTTCCCGGACGAAGGTTACCGGCAGGAAGCCCTCGATGCCTGGCGATCGGACCTTGAGCGGTCGGCCCCGGGCCAGGTCAGGCCCCGGACGTTTACCGTCCGGTCCCAGGACGGGTCGAAGAAGACGATCCTCTCCCGCGCGGTCATGCTCTGCGACGGGACTGAGTACACCACCTGCGAGTATATCACCGAGGAGGCGCGGGCCTACCGCCTCCTCCTCGCGAATATCGCCGATCTGCGGCGGCGGGAGCAGGAACTCCTCATCAAGGACCGGGCGATAGCCTCCACCAAGCGGGCGGTCGCCCTCCTCGCCCCGGACGGGACGGTGACCTACGCGAACGCTGCCTACCTCGCCCTCTGGGGTTACCCGACCGCAGAGGAGGTGCAGGAATCGCACTTCTCCCGGTTCTGGGAGCGCCCCGACGAGATCCGGAACATCATCCGGACGGTCCTCAACGGAGGGATCTGGCACGGCGAACTTGCCGGCCTCCGGAACGGCAGCGCGACATTCCAGGTGGACCTCCTCGGGACGCCGATCGTCGGCAACGACGGCAGGGTGCTCGGCATGATGGCGGCGGTGACGGTTCGTTAGAACCGGAGCCCGAGCACCGAAGGTGCGAGTAGCGACGC
>JAENZF010000145.1 GCA_016841385.1 Methanobacteriota archaeon
CCGGGGGACGAACCGCGGCGGGGTCTACCTGGACGTGACCCACCTCCCGAGAGAGCGGATCGAGGCCCGGCTCCCGGTGATGCTCGAGCAGTTCCTCGCGTTCGGCGTGGATATCCGGCGGGAGCCGATGGAGGTGGCGCCCACCGCCCACCACATCATGGGCGGTCTCCGGATCACCCCCGAGTGCCGGACGACCATACCCGGCCTCTTCGCCTGCGGGGAGGTGGCCGGCGGGGTGCATGGCGCAAACCGCCTCGGCGGGAATGCGCTCGCGGATACGCAGGTCTTCGGGAAGCGCGCAGGGGAGTTCGCGGGGAAGTCGCCGGAAAGGAGCGGTCAGGTCGATTCCGCAGGGATCGACGGGGTGCTCCGGGTGCTCGACGGTTTAGCCGAAGGCGATACGAGCCCTGCCGCCGTCCGGAAGGACCTGAAACTCACGATGTGGAGCCAGGCCGGGATCTTCCGCAGCGCCCCCGACCTCACTGCGGCGCTCGGGCATATCCGCGGGCTCGCCGACCAGCGGCTCCGCGCCGCCTCGACCGCGAACCTTCTCGAGTGCTGCACGGTCCGGAACATGTGCACCACGGCATCCCTGATCGTCAGGTGCGCCCTGCTCCGACCCGAGAACCGGGGGGCCCACGTCCGGCGGGATGGGGAGATCACGGACCCGGCGACGTCGCCGTTCGGCCACACCTACGTCTCGATCTCCCGGGAAGGGATCGAGCGGCGGGAGGTGCCGGCATGAAGGAGATCACCCTCCGGGTCTCCCGCTACGACCCCGCGGTGGATGAAGAGCCCCGCTTCGAGGAGTATACGGTCCGGGTAAACGAGGGTGCCCGGGTGCTCCACGCCCTCCACGCGGTCCACGATGAGCACGACCCGACGCTTGCCTACCGCTACTGCTGCGGGTCCGGGCAGTGCGGGAGCTGCGCCGTCCGGGTGGACGGGACGCCCGTCCTCGCGTGCATGGAGGAGGTCCGCGACGGTATGACGATCGAGCCGCTGGCCCTCCCGGTCTTGAAGGACCTGACGGTGGATATGAGCCCGGTCATCGCGAAGATCGCCCGGATATGCCCGGCACCGGACGCGGGGCTCCCGGCACGGGAGGAGATCGAGGCGATCAAGCCGCTCCGGGACTGCATCGAATGCCTCTCCTGCGTATCGGCCTGCCCGGCGCTCCAGGTGACGGAGTTCGCCGGCCCGACGGTGCTGCGGCAGGAGATGCGCCTCGCCCTCGACCCCCGGGACTCGGGGGACCGGATCACCGACGCCATCGAGAAGGGGCTCTTCTACTGCACGACCTGCAAGCGGTGCCTGGAGGTCTGCCCGAAGGAGATCGATGTCCCGGGCAAGGCAATCGAGAAACTCCGGGAGCTCGCGAACCGGCGCGGGCTGACCCTCCCCCGCCACCAGGAGGTGGCGCGGCTGGTGCAGGAGACGGGACGGAGCGTCGAGCGGACGCAGCCGACGTTCCTCGAGCAGGTGCCGGAGGTGATCGAGCCCGACGGCCCCGTCCGCGGCGAGGTGGGGTTCTTCGTCGGGTGCATGTTCAACGGCCGGGTGCCGCAGACGGCGCTCGACGCGATGGAGGTCATGAAGCGCAACGGCATCCGGGTGATCGTTCCTCACGACCAGGTCTGCTGCGGCTCGCCGCTGATCCGGACGGGGCAGACGTCGTTCGTTGAGGACCTGAAGCGGAAGAACATCGAGGCCTTCGCCCGCCGGGGGATCAAGACCGTGATGACGATCTGCGCCGGGTGCGGGGCGACGCTCAAGAACGATTACGAGACGCCGTTTACGGTGAAAGACGTCACCGAGGTCCTCACGGAGTACGGGATCGAACTCCCGGCGAAGCTCGATATCACGGCAACCTACCACGACCCCTGCCACCTCCTCCGGGGCCAGGGGATCAGCGAGCAGCCGCGGGTGCTTCTGCGCGAGGCCGTCCGGGAGTTCGTGGAGATGCCCTCGCAGTGCTGTGGGGCCGGCGGCGGCGTCCGGTCGGGGGTGCCGGAGGAGGCAAAGGCCCTCGGGGCGAAGCGCGACGAGTGCGTGAAGGCGACGGGCGCGGACGTGGTGGTGACGGTCTGCCCGTTCTGCGAGTTCCATATTGCGGATTGTACGGATGTCCCGGTCAAGAACCTGACGACGATCCTGCTTGAAGGCTACAGAAAGAAGGACGCGGAGCGGAAGGGCTCTGCGTAATATTCTCTTTTTGGTGTAACCCCGATAGCCACCGGCGAGAAGGTGTTCAGTGCCTCAAGAGAGCCGGCTTTGAGGCGGTTGGCATCCAGAAAAACCATCAGGTGAACCCCGGGGAAACCAGGTGCGAACATCTCCAGATATTCGGGGGGGCCGATCGGGAACAGAAGAGATATGATTGTTCCACCACCGTAACCGGTACAGAACAGATGACATCTTGCCGGGGGTTCCTGGAGGCTTCGGTCACTGAGAACGGGTGGGGAAAGAATGAAAGTGAGAGACTGCATAAAGATGATCGAAGCAGACGGATGGTCTCTGGTGGCGACCCGGGGCAGTCACCGGCAGTATAAGCATCCGTCAAAGGTGGGCAGGATCACCATCGCCGGGCATCCGGCGGACGATCTTGCTCCGGGAACGCTGAACAGTGTGCTCAAGCAGGCCGGGCTTAAAGGGAGGAATGAATAATGTATCGATTTCTTGTCATCGTCGAGCAGACCGACGGCAATTACTCGGCATACTCCCCGGACCTTCCGGGGTGCGTGGCGACCGGAGCGACTCGTGAGGAAGCGGAAGAGCGGATGCATGAGGCGATCGAACTCCACATCGAGGGGCTCCGGGAGGACGGGTTCCCGGTTCCCCGCTCGCGGTCTTCAGCCATCTACGTAGCGGTCGGTTGAGGGTAACGCCCGGCACAGAAAAATATCTTCGTTCAAAAAAGCGAACCCTGAGCCATGTCAGGCCCTCGTGAGCAGGACCCGGTCGAACCAGTCGAGCGTATCCTTGTAGTCGAGGTACAGGGAGAGCACACCGGCCTTCGTACCCGATCGTCCTCTCCCGGTCGCGGGAGAGCATGCGCCTGCCGCTTCTGATGACCTCGTACTGGAAGGAGACGGGGGCGGTGTTGAGGATCTTCACGTCGGCCTCAAAGCGGTGACCCAGTGCCCGTTCGAGTTCCCGCTCGATCCTTCGTGCAAGCCGCATCGCCGGGTAGGGGGCGGGCTCCCCGGCGATGAGAACCGCCACGTCCACGTCATGGAAGTCTCCCCTGCAGAACGAGCCGAAGACGTACCCGATCTCTATTTCGTCAAACCCGGCGATGACCGTGCGGACGGTGCAAAAGACCTCCTCTCTCTCCGGCTCCCAGCAGGTGGCGCCGTCTCATATTGTCGTACATCTTTCCGCATCGCATATCATTCTTTCCCGGCCCTGCTCACCAGCAGATCCCCTCTTTTCCGTCGCAGGAGAGGATCCGGCGACCCTCGATGACGACCCGGGACTTCATCAGGTCGAACTCCCCGTTGAGGCCGGAGAACTCCGGCCACTCCGTCATCACCAGGCAGGCGTCGGCCCCCCGGAGGGCGTCGGCCGCCGAGGCTGCGTAGCCGATCCCGGGGAAGACCCGCCGCATCGAAGCCGCCGCAAGGGGGTCGTAGGCGGCGACCGCCGCTCCCCGCCGGAGAAGTTCGGCGATGACCGGGATCGCCCGGGACTCCCGGATGTCGTCGGTGTTATCCTTGAAGGCGAGGCCGAGGACGGCGACCCGTTTCCCCGCGAGGTCGCCGATCCTCTCCTCGAGGAGGCGCACCATCCGGAGCGGCTGGCGGTCGTTGACGTCGAGCACCGACCGGAGGAGTGTGGGCTCTTCGCCGAGCCCTTCCGCGAGGCGGACGAGGGCCGCGACGTCTTTGGGGAAGCAGCTCCCCCCGAACCCGGCACCGGCGTTAAGAAAGTGCGGGGAGACCCTGTGGTCCATCCCGACGCCCTGCATCACCTCGTAGACGTCGATCCCGAGGCGCTTGCAGACGTTCCCGACCTCGTTTGCGAACGAGATCTTCGTCGCGAGGAAGGCGTTCGAGGCGTACTTGATCGTCTCAGCGGCGGTGAGCCCGCACCGCACCACCGGGGCCGGAAGCCCCCGGTAGACGGCGGCGACCGTATCGCCGGAGCGATCGCTCCGGCTCCCGATCACGATCCGGTCCGGGTGCAGGAAGTCCTCAACCGCGAGCCCCTCCCGGAGGAACTCCGGGTTCACTGCAAACCCGATGTCGGTCCTGCAGGAGTATTTGCTGACAGTGGGGACGACCAAATTCTCCGTCGTCCCCGGCGGCACGGTGCTCTTCACGACGACGGTGTGCGAGTCCTTCCCGTCGCGGAGCACCTCCCCGATCGACCGGCTCGCCGCGGCGACCATTGAGAGGTCGGCGCTCCCGTCGGCCGCCGGGGGAGTGCCGACGCAGATGAAGGAGAGATCCGCTTCCGCAACCGGGCTGTAATCCGTCCCCGCGCCGAGTCGCTCGCCTGCGTGCTTTGCGAGGATCTCATCGAGCCCCCGCTCGTGGATCGGGGCCTTTCCGGCGTTGATCGCCCTGGCCTTTCCCGCATCGATCTCGACGATGTCGACGGTATGCCCGAGTTCGGCAAAGCAGGCCCCCGTGACCAGGCCGACGTATC
>JAENZF010000146.1 GCA_016841385.1 Methanobacteriota archaeon
CGACGCCCTCGATACGGCGGGTGCAGCAGACCGTCGATGCGGCCGGGGAGGAGCGGGAAATCTCGGTTGCAGGGAGGCACGACCCCTGCATCGCTCCCCGCATCGTCCCGGTCGCCGAGTGCATGCTCGCGCTCGTCATCCTCGACGCACTGCTTGAACAGGCGAAGTACCGCAGGTTTGGTGGGGAGTAAGGAGGCGGGGTTCCCTGTCCTGCGCCCCTTCGATGCTCATGCACCCGCCGTTCCGCTGGACGCACAGCGAAATCTGACGGCTTCTCAAGTACCAAATCCTTGTAGGACATCCTGCACACCTATCCACGGCTTTCCATCGGGTATCCCCACGGTCCACTATACCGGGCTTTTCATCATCATACAGTTCGGGGAGAAGTGTACACACCACCGGGTACGAGCGAAAACGGGGGAAGGGGCCGTGCTTCGGAAAACTCCCCGGCACCCGTAAATCCGGCATAGGCCGTGCCGAAGATCCGCCCTCCCCCGTTCACTTCAGCATATCCGCGAGCTGCCGCATCTCCCTGATGTGGTACTGCCCTTCGGCCATCGGGGTGCCGGCGTGGCAGAAGACGAACTCCGACCCGAAGAGGGGCAGGATTGCACGGGCGTAGCGGAACTCGGCGCCCATGATGCTTGTGCAGATGGGTTTCTGGCCCTGATGGGTAAACATGATGAATTCAAAGAGGTCGTCCCGGGTCCGGGGTTTCACGACGATCTTCGGGATATCGCCGTAGGACCTGAGCATCTCCTCGATCTTTCCGAGCTCCGGTAGGGTGGGCATCTCGTTCGTGTGGAGGGATGCAAGGATCTGGACCCCCTGGCTTTTGATGAACGGCGCGTGGTCCCGGTAGCGTGCCTCCACGTCCACGATATCGACGTATCTCGCTATCGGCCCGACGATCCGGGCCCAGAGGTCCGCGTTGCCGACAAACCGCCCTCCCTCCTCTCTGCTCCTGAGCGTGGCAATCAGGGGGATGACGGTCTTCTCCCGGATTGCACGGACCTGATCCAGCAGGTCTCCCTCCATCCGGTCGAGCCTGACCTCGATGAATGTCGGGCTGTACTCCGCCACCTCATCGATGACGCCGGCATTCTCCACAGAGACGACGATCTTCATACTTACCGGAGGTATAACCCCTTTATCACTTAAAAGCCTGCCCGCTATCTCCGTCACTTCCCCAATGTATCGCAGCGCTCGAGCATGGCAGCGAAGACTTCATCGAAGACCCCCGGCAACCGTTCCCGGAGCCCCTGCACCCCGACCTCCGTGACACCGCCGCCGGTCGCAACCTGTTCGATCAGGTCCCCCGGCGCCTCGCCGGTCTCCTGGAGGCAGGCAGCTGTGGCCGCAACCATCTCCGTTGCCAGGAGAAGTGCCCGGTCGGGCGGGAGTCCGCTCGCGCGGGCTGTCGCGCCCGCCAGTTCCTCAATGATGGCGGCAAGCAGCCCGGGCCCGCAGCTCGCAAGAAGCGTGGCAGCCGGGAGGTCCTCCTCCCCGACGAGCACCACGTTCCCGATGGAGGAGAAGAGCCCCTCCACCCGGAGAGTCTCATTCATGCCCACCTGCCGCCCGTGGCAGACCAGCGTCGTCCCCCGCCCGACCGCGGCGGTGACCGTGGGCACGACCCTGGTGACCGATCCCGGAAACAGCCCCTCGAGGTCCTGCAGGCTGATGCCTGCGGCGAGCGAGACGATATGCTCGTCCCCGTCCATCACCGGGACGATCTCGCGGAGGACCTCTCTCATCTCCTGCGGCCTGACGGCGACGATGATCGTGCGGCACCGCCGGGCGAGTTCTCCGTTCGTTGCGGCGATGCAGATCCCCGGCCATGCTGCGGCGCATGCGTCCCGGCTCTCCTGGCTGCGAGAAGCAACCACGACCTCATCGGTGCCGAGCACCCTGGATGCGAGAAACCCGTTCACCAGCATGCTGCCCATGTGTCCGTAGCCGATAATCCCTACACAGTCCATACTCCAGGCCTCCTCTCCACATCGCTCTCTCTCCCAAAAAGGATACCCGCTCCTCCCAGGGTGGAATATATAGGCCGACAGGATGAACGGTACCCAACAGATGCCGCACGATCACCACCCGGGATCCGGGTCCCCGGAACTGCTTGCGCCGGCCGGGTCGCCTGAGGCCCTGGCCGCAGCAGTCGCCGCCGGCGCCGACGCCGTCTACCTTGCCGGGAGGCGTTTTGGGGCCCGGCACTACGCTGCGAACTTCTCCGACGAGGAACTCCGTGCCGCCGTCGATTACGCACATCTCCGGGGCGTCAGGGTCTATGTCACCGTAAACATCCTCGTCCGGGACACCGAACTCCCCGACGTCGTGCGTTGCCTCCTCTGGCTCTACGAGACCGGGGTCGATGCCGTTCTGGTGCAGGACTCCGGGGTGGCGTCGCTCGCCCGGGAGGTGGTCCCGGACCTCCCCCTCCACGCCTCCACCCAGATGACGGTCCACAACCGCGAAGGCGTGGCCCGGGCTGCGAGGGAGGGGTTCTCCCGCGTGGTGCTGGCGCGGGAACTCACCCTCCCCGAGATCGAGGGGATCGCAGAGGACGCAGAGGCACGACAGGTCGGCATCGAGGTCTTCGCCCACGGTGCGCTCTGCTACTGCTACTCGGGCCAGTGCCTCCTCTCCTCGGTCATCGGGGGGCGGAGCGGGAACCGCGGGATGTGCGCCCAGCCGTGCAGGAAGCCGTACCGGCTCGTGGTCGCCGAGATGGACGACTACGGGCGCCCAAAGGACCTCCGGGCCGTGCCCGCAGAGGGCCACTATCTGCTCTCGACGCGCGACCTCTCGGTATACCCGTACCTCGACCGGATCGTGCGTACACCATTAACGTCGCTCAAGATCGAGGGGAGGATGCGCTCGGCGGAGTACGTCGCCACTGTGGTAAGCATCTACCGGCGCGCCCTCGACGCGATCGCCGCCGGGGAGGCCTGGTCCCCCTCGCGGGAGGAGATGCAGGACCTCGCCCTCGCGTTCAACCGGGAGTTCACGGAGGGCTACATCCTCGGCGCTCCCGACATTATGGCCCGTGACCGACCCGGGAACCGGGGCATCCCGCTCGGCACGGTCACCGGCTACGACCCCCGGAGGCAGGAGGCGACCGTGCGCCTCACCGGTGACGTCGCGCCCCGTTCCGGCGACGGGCTGGCCTTCTGCACGGACGATCCTGACGAGGATCTGGGAGCGGTCGTCCGCGGCACCCCCGCCGCCCGCCACGGCACGGTGCGACTTAGCGTCCCTGCGCCCGTGGGAGCGGGTGCCCGGGTCTTCCTGACGAAGAGCGCCGACCTTGAGGAGCGGGCAAAACGGGTCATGGAAAAGCCCCGCCAACCGTTGCCGCTCGACGTGACGGTCACCTGGGAGGACGGCACGCCCAGTCTGGATGCAGTCATCGCCCGGAACGGCGGCGAACCGCTCCGGATCTTCTACCGGGCGGACCTCCGGATGGAACCCGCGCGGAGCCGGCCGCTTACCCGGGATCAGATCGCGGAGCAACTCGGGAAGACCGGGGGAACGCCGTTTGCGGTCCGGACGATGGACCTCCGGTACCCGGGCGGGCTCTTTGCGCCGCTCGGGGAGTTGAACCGGGTCAGGCGTTCATTCCTGGAGAGGGTCGAGGAGGCCGTGCTCGCCGCATGGCGACCGGGGCCGGATGCGGTGCGTGCGGCCCGGGAACGAACCGAGGCGGCGATTGCCGGGATGGAGCGGCCGGCCGTGCCAGGGAGGGAGAAGGGGCTCCCGTCGGTCTCGGTCTACACCGACACCCTCGAGGGTGCGGAGGCCGCCGTCCGGGGCGGTGCCCGGACCGTCTACCTGGAGCCCTCTACCCCCGGTATCCTCGAAGAGGCCGCCGCCGTCTGCCGGGCGGGGGGTGCAGACCTCGTCTGGAAATGGCCGTCGATCACCCGGCGCGGGTTCCTCGACGCTGCGGCGCCGATCCTCCCGTCGCTCTATGAGGCGGGTGTTCGTGGGGTGATGGTGAGCGGGCTCGGTGCCGCGGATGCGGTTCGGCGGGCCGAACCCCGGATGAACCTCTATGGTGCCGCCGGGCTGAACGTCTGGAACCACCGCACCGCCAGGGAACTGGCTCCACGCTTCCTGCGGTGCACGGCCTCCCCCGAACTCCCGGCCGCCGACCTTGCAAGGCTCGCGGAATCGGCCGGGGGCGCCCCGCTGCTTGAGGTGCTCGTGCAGGGCAACGTCGAGGCGATGGTCACCGAGGACCGGCTGATTCCGGCGGTCCTGGGGGAAAGACCCGGCGACCGCTTCCTGGGGCTCGAGGACCAGCGGAACCGCGTCTTCCCGCTCCGTTGCGACGGCGAGGGGCGGACCTACATCGCAAATGCCGTCGAGACCTCTCTGATCGACCACCTGCCCGGGATCGTTGCGATGGGGATCGACGCCGTCGCCATCGATGCACGGGGGCGGGGGACCCGCTACGCAGGGGATATGGCCGGGATCTACCGTGCGGGGATCGACGCTGCAGGACGGGGAGACCCCGGCATGCTTTCCGCGCTCAAGGACGAGGTGAAACGGCGGGCTCTTGGCGGCATCACCGGCGGGCATTTC
>JAENZF010000147.1 GCA_016841385.1 Methanobacteriota archaeon
AAGAAGACCATCCGGGAGATCGACGTGAGGGGTAAGCGGGTGCTCGTCCGCGCCGACTTCAACGTGCCGCTTGACGAGGACGGCGCCATCGCCGACGACACCCGCATCCGGGCCAGCCTGCCGACGATACGCTACCTCTGCGAGCGAGACGCACGGGTCATCCTCTGCTCCCACCTGGGCCGGCCGCAAGGAGGGGTCGTAGAGCGGTTACGCCTCGCCCTCGTGGCGAACCGGCTCTCCCTGCTGCTCTATCGGCCGGTCGTCGCGCTCCGGGACTGCATCGGGCCGGAGGTGGAGAGCGCCGTAGCGGCGATGAACGACGGGGATATCGTTCTCCTTGAGAACCTCCGGTTCCACCCGGAGGAGAGGGCGGACGACCCGGCCTTTGCGGAGAACCTCGCCCGCCTCGCCGAGATCTACGTTAACGACGCCTTCGGAGCCTCCCACCGGGCCCATGCATCGGTTGTGGGTGTCCCGGAGCACCTGCCGGCGGTGGCCGGGCTCCTGCTCACGAAGGAGGTGGACGCCTTTACGCGCATCCTGGGAGACCCCGAACGACCGTTTGCCGCCGTGATCGGCGGGGCCAAGGTGAGCGACAAACTGGGGGTTCTCGAGAACATCATCCCACGGGTGGACACACTCCTCATTGGGGGGGGCATGGCGGCGACGTTCCTTGCGAGCCGGGGGTACGGGACAGGCGCATCATACGTCGAGACCGATCGCCTGGATGCCGTCAGGGGGCTCTCTCTGAAGGCTGCGGAACTCGGCGTCCGTCTCCTCCTGCCCCGGGACGTCGTCGTCGCGGAGAGACTTGAGGCAGGCGTCCCGGCCCGGGTCGTACCTGCCACCGAGATCCCGGACGGTCTGATCATCGCCGATATCGGGCCCGGGGCTGCCGACGAGTTCTCCCGGGAACTTGCGGGCTCGCGAACCATCGTCTGGAACGGGCCGATGGGGGTCTTTGAGAACCCGGAGTTTGCAGAGGGGACGCGCCGGGTCGCCGCGAGCCTCGCCAACCTCCGTGGCACCACGGTTATCGGCGGCGGTTCGACCACGGATGCGGTGCAACGGTTCGGGCTTGCCGACCAGATGACCCACGTCTCGACAGGCGGCGGGGCCGCGCTCACGATGCTTGCGGGAAAGCCGCTCCCGGGCGTGGAGGTGCTCGAGGATGCGGGGGAGCCATGAAGCGCATCGGCATCCTGACGAGCGGCGGTGACGCCCCGGGGATGAACGCCTGCATCAGGGCGGCGGTGCGCACCGCGCTCGCAAACGACCTCACCATCGTTGGGATACGCCGGGGGTATACCGGGCTCATCGCCGGCGATGCGGTGCCGCTCGACCGGGCGGCGATCCGGAACACCATCCACCTGGGCGGCACCATCCTCGAGACCTCCCGGAGCCAGGAATTCTACACAAAGGAAGGGAGGCTTCGGGCAGCGGCGGCCATCGACCGGCTGGGGCTTGACGGCGTCGTCCTGATCGGGGGGGAGGGGACGTTCCACGGCGCAAGCCTGCTTGCCGCCGATGCGGATACGGCGGCGCTCGTGGGGGTGCCGGGGAGCATCGACAACGACGTCTACGGGACCGACTACTGCATCGGTTTCGATACGGCGGCGAACTGTGCGGTCGAGGCGATCGACCGCATCCGCGACACGGCCCGGTCCCACGAGCGCCTCTTCTTCATCGAGGTGATGGGGCGGACGGCCGGGTTCCTGGCGCTCGAGAGCGGCATCGCCGGCGGCGCAGAGGAGCTGGTCATCCCGGAAGAAGAGGTCTCGATCGCCCGGGTCAGCGAGCGCATACGGGAGGGGTTCACCATCGGGAAGAAGAGCGCGATCGTGGTGGTGGCGGAGGGGGAGACGCCGGGCATCTCCTTCCGAATCGCCCGGGAGGTCGGGGAGCACCTCCACTTCGACTCCCGCGTCGTCGTCCTCGGGCACCTCCAGCGGGGCGGGCCCCCGACGCTGCGCGACCGGGTGCTCGGGAGCCTCCTCGGTGTCGCCGCCGTCGAGGCGCTGATGGAGGGCCGGAACGGGTGCATGGTGGGAGAGGTCGGCGGAGACCTTACGTGCACGCCGCTCGAAGATACCTGGCAGAAGAAGAAACCGCTCGACGAGAACTTACGGCGGATATTCTCGTTCCTCTCGGAGTAGGCCGGTTACCGGAGATCGATTGCCTGCCCCTTGCGTCGACAGACAGTTCTCCGGACACCATGGGAAAACAGGAGGAACTGGGCCTCGGGTGCGGATACCGATACCCTACGATGCGCCTGTCACGGCCGCCATTCGACCGTGTAAGTCAAACATAGTTCGGTCCTCCTGTCACGCCCCCTTATACCCATCTTCTTCTTATGGCTGCTCCCGAATTCAGATAGACTTCTCCCAGCCCTGGCCCATATCGATGAGGGGCCGCACTTCACTGACCTCGAACGTCACCGAGGCATGGATCATGGCCGCCGCATCCTCACCCGCGACCCGGGCGATCTGTTTTCGGTAGGTGTCCAGCGTCTCTCCGGAGGTCGCGTATTCCTTCATCTTCAGGTAGACCCGGAGCCCCTTCCAGTCCATGATCGTCTCTCCCTGCTCCATGATCGTGAAGACGGCGTTCGGGTTCTCCTGCAGGTAGGCAAATGTGCGGTTCTCTCCAAGCCCCATGACGACGGTCTTCTCATCGACCATCATGGGCGAGCCGAAGACCGCCGCATCGACCTTTCCATCTTTGTTTGCGGTGCTCAGGACGCCGAGCCTCGGCTGTTTGTTGAAGTACTCCATCAACCTGTCTGACATGGTTATTCTCCTGTTTGAACCCAGCATTATCGCCTCTGCTTAAAATTGTATGGGTGACGGAGGATCCCGTCGGAGGGAAAAGAGCCTGTAGGAGCCGCTACGGCAAGGTCTCCCGCCATCCGTCTCACACCGCCAGGAATTCCCCGGGAGCGAGGCTGGTGGCGAGCATCACCATATTGATCTCGAGGTTCCCGGTCCAGGTGCCGGCCTCCCGGTTTCTATCGTCCATCCAGAACCGTTCGATTGCGTCGGCGAGCGGCACGTATTTCATGAGGGCTTCTGCCCGCCACTGCAGGGATTCCTGACGCCTGAAGCTGCCCGGGTTCTCCCGGATCCGTTCCGCGAGAGCCCCGGCCCCCCGAAGCCCGATTGAGAGCCCGAGCTCCCGGAAGGCGAGGCGGTAGTCCACGGGGTACCGGAGGATGCCGCCTCCGGCAAAGGCGGCGAGACCGGCCAGGGCCGCGTCGAGGACGGAGCAGAGCGGGTCTTCGTACGCGAACCCTTCCTGACCTCTCAGCTGCGCAATCCTTCCGGCATCGAAGAGGAGGCCGCCGATGCCGAGCGGGTCGTCCGTAGCCCAGTTCCCTTCCTGACAGATGCGGGCCATATCGGCAATCTCGGGCGAGAGATCGAACTGCACCGACTCCCCGGCCGTCGCCTGGAGCTCGCTGTAGGTGACGAACCCGTCAAGCGGGTCGTGCTGTCCCATGGCGGGGACGAGAGGATAGGAGAGGTCGATGCTCATCTTCCAGTGCATCCTCTTCCTGCCGCCGGAGGGAGGAGTATAGGTGAACGCGGCATGGGCAGCCTGTGCAAGTTCCATCGCCCACCGGGTGCAGGTCGGATCTCCAGTGACCCGGCTCACCCGGTTGAGCGCGTGCATCCACTTTGTCAAATAGTGATAATACTGCCCGTCCCGGTCCCACTCAAGCCGCTCGCCGAACGGCTCGCTGCTTCTGCGTTCGTTATGCGGTTTTCCTATCCGGAGACCGCCCAGCGTCGGGTGCGCCTCGCCCTCCTCCTCGGGAAGACCGCTGATCCACCCGGTCCGGGGGTCGTCGTCGCGGTGCCGCCCGAGGGTGTGGTGCACCTGGTCGACGAGGCGGAGGGCGAGGTCGCGGTAGATCTCGTCGCCCGTCCGGCGGAAGAGTTCGAGGTAGTTGCAGACCGCATAGGCGTCCGTCCAGAGGTAGCGCCGCGGGCGGGCGCGAGGAGGGTCAAGTCCGGTCAGGCCGGCGAACTCCGCCATGAGATCCCGGACGGTTGCGGTACTCGCATTCCCTGTCATCCTGAGAAACGAGATGCTGCAGCAGTCTCTTAAGTGTTGTCCCGGCGACTACTTACGGCAGAACGGCACACCGGAAGGGTATGGCGGATTTTGCAGGAGGATATGCCGGAATCGGAGCGGCACTCGGGATGATCGCGGGACTGATGCTCGCCGGGCTGCCCGGCGTGGTTGCGGGCACCGCAGTCGGTGCAGTTATCGGATGGTATCTCGGGAAAAGGGCACGCAAGTAGCACTACCAGTCTCGACCATGCCTTCTCTCTCCTTCCGATTCTCTGTTCCCTGCACGGGTATGGGCGGCGAGAGAGATCGTCACCGGCCTTAAACGTTATGTCGATTGCAAAAACAGCGGAATTCTGGCGCTGGCGACCGGTCGGGAGAGGGCACCCTCCCGCTCAGTAGCCCGTCGCGTAGTAGTAGCCGTCCTCCTCCATCACGTGGACCGGGACGCGGAAGAGCCCGCCGACGGCCTCGTCGGTCAGGACCTCCGCCTT
>JAENZF010000148.1 GCA_016841385.1 Methanobacteriota archaeon
ACACCTCATCCACACGCCCTGTTGTCTCCTGTCCGGATAAAACTCGCGGAACGGGTGGGTGGGTGGGGTACCGAAGTCATCCAGCATGCTGCAGGATCTGTCTCCTGCATGCGGAGGGACTGCCCGGGATACGGTGGCCGTAAACGCTTATAGGCGAGGCGGTCGTCGTCGTGATAAACACGCTCGACTGCGGCCGGGATATCCGGGGGTGGCTGGTGCGCACCCTGTAGGAGGCGATCGGCGACTCCAGCCCACAGCTCGCGCAGGAACTTGAACAGCACCGGCCGGAGGCCATCCGGTACTTCAGGAAACCGGAATTTTGTTCTCCCCGGAGGCGGGGAGAACGGCCGTTCTCCAGGAGTATCAGGAGTTTCTCATCGCGTCCCGCTTCCAGATATAATATGGCAGGAATATCGGCCAGAAGAGGAGGACCCAGATCGCCCACGAGGCCGGTTTCCACGACTCCGTATCGCGGAGCCGCTCGGTTCCTGCCCGGGTCCCGGCACCGATCGCCGTCGCATCGAAGTACACGACGACTGCGCTCATCACCGCCAGTACCGCCATGAGGTAGACGGCGACCTCCTTCCCGCCGAGATTCGAGACCGTCGCCGCCGCCAGTCCGGCAAGGAGAATGATGAGCACCATGCGCGGCTTCTCCAGCCATGTAGGGGTTCCGGTCATCGGATATCCTCCCGCATGAATCGGACCCATGCCAGCCCGAAGAAGGCCGCGGGCATCGCAAGCAGGGCGATGATGTTGCAGGCAAGGACGCCGAGGAGGCTCGAAAGGCCCGGGTCGTTGTCGCCTGCAGGCTGCGCTGCGGCACCGAGAACCGCCTGATAGTTGCCGGTCGGCGAGACGAGCGTGACGAGATCGGTGATCGCCTGTTTCTGTGCCATATACTCTCTCGACGCCCGCTCGTACTCCTTGAGTGCTTCCGGGTCTATGGCGTCGGATGCCTGAACCCCGACTTTTGTCGTCGTCACCATATAGGCCGACGACCCCTGCTGATAGGAGTAGGTGGCCATGCCCGGCTGGGTGGGGGTGTCGCCGAAGACGGCCGAGTAGACCGGGCCGTAAGCGAAGATCGGGATGAACGACGAGAGGACGATCATCACGATCAGGGAGTACAGCAGGGCGCTTCCGCTGTCCTTCGAGACCGTCGACATCAGGAGGGCGAGGGCAAAGAACGTGAAGACGAGGAGGAACGAGACCCCCCCGAAGACCAGGATGCGGACGAACTCGTCGAAGTTCGGGACGATGCCGAGGATGGTCATGATCGCAACGGAGACGACCAGGACGACCCCCATCGCGAGCGCGATTGCGCCGACGCCCCCGAGGGCCTTTCCGTTGATCACCTCGTCCCGGAACACCGGGTAGGCGAGCAGGCTTTTCAAGGATTTGCTCTCCTTCTCCCGGGTCACCAGGTCGAACCCCCTCGCGATCCCGAGCACCACGCCGATACCGGCCATCAGCATCCCCATCTGCGAGTATGCCGAAAGGATGGACGGTTTCAGTCCGGCAAGATTGCCGGCGAGCGTCGGGTCGTCTTCATCCTGGGCGATCATCTGGACGGAGTTGTAGTCGGAGAGGTCTTTGGTATACTGGACTATTCCGGTGATCATGCCGACGGCGGCGATGATGACCAGGATCGCAAAGAGCAGGTGGAACCGCCTGCTCCGGAGATGGTCGGAGAACTCCTTTTTCGCTATGATGCGCAGTCCGGTTGCGGTCATGCGGTCCCCTCCGTATAGTACGAGAGCAGGATATCCTCCATGTCGGGCTTCTCGACCGCCAGCCGCCGGGGGAGGATGCCTTCGGCATACGGGGTCTTTGCGATGAGAGCGCTGATGTCCCCCCTCGCGACGATACGGGCGGAACAGGAGTCCTGCGAATACTCCGCGGAGAGGATTTCCGGGTTCGTGATCCGGGGCATCGGGGTCATGGTGTCGACGTCGATCACCACCTTATCCTGCATCGCGGCGCGCGACAGCACCTCCCGGTCGCCGGACGCGATGAGTCTTCCGCGTGCGAGGATACCGACGGAGGTGCAGACTTTGCCGACCTCCGAGAGGATATGCGAGGAGACGAGCACGGTCGTTCCCCGGTCGGCAAGATCCCTGACGATCCTGCGGTAGTCCAGCACCCCCCGGGGGTCGAGGTTCGCCGTGGGCTCGTCGAGGATGACGACGGCGGGGTCGTTGACGAGTGCCCGGGCGAGGCCGAGACGCTGCCGCATCCCTTTCGAGTAGCCGCCGACCTTCGTCCCGACACCGTCCAGCCCGACGAGGGCGAGGAGGTCGTCGACCCGCCTTTTCCGCTCGTCGTCCTTCAGCCCGTAGAACCTTGCCGCATAGTCGAGGTTCTCTTCTGCGGTGCGATCGGCGTAGAACCCGACGTCTTCGGGCATGTAGCCGATCTTCTTCTTCACCTCGATCGGGTGGGCGGCGACCTCGGTCCCGTCGATGTAGCATGCGCCCGAGGTCGGCTGGATGAGCCCGACGAGCATCAGGATGGTGGTGCTCTTGCCGGCGCCGTTGTATACCTTGGTCAGGTGATCACAGCTGATCATCTTCCGACCTCCGTATCCTCGCCGTCGTCGTCCTCGAAGCAGAAGACCTCCTCGATGGTGACATTAAAGACCTTCGCGATCTTGTAAGCAACCTCGATGGAGGGGTTGTACTTGCCCCGCTCGATGGAGTTGATCGTTCGTCGGGTGACCCGGATCGTATCGGCAAGTTCCTCCTGAGTCATGTCCTGCATCGCGCGAAAGACCTTGATCTTGTTCTTCATCGCCTCTACGTCCCGTATTTTCTGTTGTAGTACCACAAAAACGCACCATACAGTGCAGTCAGCAGCACTGTGACCACCCCGAGCGCCGCACCGAACGCACGGGTTGTATCCCGGATACGGTGTCCATTCGCAAACAGAGTATCGAGAGCGACGACATCGTCGATGGTCAGGTTCGCCGGGTCGGAGATGAGGTAGGTATTCTCGTAGAGATACTCCGGGTCCGGAGGGGCGGTGAGTACGCCGTAGACGACCAGGATCGACCCGTTTTCGCACCTGGACAGGGTCGAACCGGTCCCGCCGGTGAACGAGAAGATCATCAACACGGCAAATCCGATCGCGGCGACCAGGATCGTCACCTCGAGCGCGCTGAGCGCCGCCTTCCCGTGCAGGATCGTCGAGAGTTCGTCTTCCGTGACCTCCGTTACCCTGCTGCGGCAGAGGGCCAGGATGCCGATGCCGGCGACGACCGGGACGATCATGTTTGCGAGCGTCAGGCCGAGCCCGAGAGCGAGGATCAGGCCGATTGCCACCAGGACGACACAGATGAGATAGGTTCGTTGCTTCATGGTGTCTCTATGTAACAGATGCTTCTCTTATTGGGTAAATAACTTCTCATTTAGAGCAGCAGTTTTCCCTATGGCATCGACGCCGGGGGTGCACGATCAACCGGGCTATACGCGGATCTGCGAGATGAAAGCAATGCTGTATGTCAGGTTTCTGGAGAGCGACCGCAGGAAGTCCGGCACGGGACGCGGAAATAGAGGGAGCGTGAAAAAAGGGAGAAGGGCTGTTTACTCCACTTCCGCGTCTTCGGAATCGAGGATCGTGAACCCGATGACGCGGTCGCCGTCGTCGAGCCGCATGATACGGACACCGCGGGTGCCCCGCTTCTGGATCGAGATTTCGGAAACTTTCGTCCGGATCACGATGCCGGACGCGCTCATCACGATGATCTCGTCGTCGTCGGAGACTGCTCTCGACCCGACGACACCACCGCCCCGGGCATCGACGACGATGTTTCGCACCCCGAGCGTACCCCTGCCGTGGCCGCGGAACTCATCGAACTCCGTCCGCTTCCCGAAGCCCTGCTCCGTAATGGTGAGGAGGTGGTCCTCCTCGACCACGGATATCGCCTGCAGGGCATCGCCGTGGCGGAGTTTGATCCCCCGCACGCCCATGGCGTTGCGGTGGACCGGGCGGACGGCCTCCTCGTGGAACCGGAGACTCTGCCCGAACTTCGTCGTCAGGATCAGTTCCTGGGTCCCGTCGGTCGCCTTCACGTCCACCAGCGCATCACCGTCGCGGAGGTTGATGGCGTTGATCCCCGTCTGCCGGGGCCGCGAGAACTCGTCGAGCGCCATCTTCGCAACCGTTCCTCCCGTCGTCGCAAAGAAGAGGTAGTGGTCGGCCCGGAACTCCCGGACCGGGATCACCGCGGTCACCCGCTCTTCTCCTTCGAGGTTTAAGAGGTTGACGAGGGCTTTGCCCTTGCTCGCCCGCTGCCCTTCGGGGAGGTCGTAGACCTTCAGCCAGTACATCCTTCCTTTGTCGGTGAAGCAGAGGAGGTAGTCGTGCATATTCGCGACGAAGACGCTCTCGACGCCGTCGTCGTCCTTTGTAGCCATGCCGATGATGCCCCGGCCCCCGCGCCGCTGGTTCCGGTAGGTGTCGAGGTCGATCCTCTTGATGTAATTCGAGGAGGTGAGCGAGACCAGCATCGGTTTATCCTCGATGAGGTCCTCCCGATCGA
>JAENZF010000149.1:0-3068 GCA_016841385.1 Methanobacteriota archaeon
GGTTCGAGCGTCTGACGGGAACGCCTTCGTACGACCCGCCCTGCCTGATGTGCTCGAAGATGCTGGTGAATGCCGGCGTCGGCAGAGTGGTGGTCAGGACACCGGAAGGGTTGCAGGAACTCGACCCGCAGGAACTCTACAGGCAGCACCTGGATCGCGTGATTGCAAAGGTTTCGGGGAACTGATTTACGCGCAGAGGAGGGGGCGTCTGGACGAGCAGGTTGGCGAAAACTCAAAAAAGAAAGACGTTCTGGTTTCTACTGATCCACGAGAACAACCGGCTTGATCAGGTCTCGGGGCTTCTCTTTCATCAGAAGAAGGGCCTCTTCTAATTTATCGAAGCCTTTGAAGACGTGCGTCGCCATGAGCGACGGGTCCATGCGCCCGTGCATCACCACTTCGGCCAGTCGTTCCATCCTCACCCTTCCGCCGGGGCAGAGCGCGGTCATGATGTTCTTGTCTGCCATCCCAAACCCCCAGGCGACCCGGGGAAGGGGTATGATGTCCTGATCACCCATTCCCCGGCCGAAGTAGTTGATGTTCGAGATCACCGAACCGGGTCTGGCCGTCCTGATCGCATCCATCATAACCTCGGCACCACCGCCGGCGACGATCACGGCGTCGACGCCTGCTCCGCCGGTTTTGTTGCGGATCTGTTCTGCAGTATCTCCTTCCTTGTAGCTGACGATATCCGTAGCACCGTATTCCTTCGCCACTTTAATAGCGGCTGGCCTCGTGCCGACGGCAAATATCCTTCCGGCGCCCCGCAGTTTTGCACCGGCGATGGCGGACAGGCCGACCGGCCCGATCCCCAGGACGGCTACCGTAGCCCCGAACTCGATCTTAGCGTTCTCCGCGCCCGCAAAGCCGGTGCTGAGCATATCCGGGAGCATGACCCCTGCCTCGAGGGACATGCCCTCCGGGAGATGCGCGAGGTTGTAATCCGCCAGGTTCACGTGGAAGAATTCGCCGAATACACCGTCTTTGAAGTTCGAGAACTTCCACCCCCCGAGAGGGCCGCCGGTCTGCGAGGGGTACCCGCGCTGTGCTGCCTCCGTGCCCCAGTCAGGAGTGATCGCCGGGACGATGACCCGATCCCCGGGCTTGAAGTCCCGGACTTCGCTGCCCACTTCGTCCACAACCCCGAGCGCCTCGTGCCCCAGGATGAGGTCATGCCGATCCCCGATTGCTCCCTCCCAGACGGTGTGGACATCGGAAGTGCACGGAGCGAGCGCCAGCGGTTTGACGACGGCATCTCTCGGACCATAGATCGGTCTCTCCTTTTCTATCCACCCGATCTCGCCGATCTTGAGCATTGCCAGGCCTTTCATATTCTACCCCCTTCTTCTGATCGGAGTCAGAGGGGGAGATCCTATAAAAGTACCGGGGGTCGTCGTCGACCCGCTGACGATCGCGCAGGACCGGGAAGAGTCGGGAGCGCCGGGTGGACGCTACGCCGGTGACGATACGGGCTGTTCGGGGAAGGGGCAGGGGTGAGGACTTGTGCCGGCAGTGGGGGGCAGCTGTCACGAAGCGACTGGAAGCGAGAGAACCCGCCGGTCATTCACCGGTCCGCTCCATCACCTCGCATGGTACTTTCTGGTTAAAGGCAATTCACAACCCTAAGACCCCTGTTAACAGGAAAGCATTTTTTCATCACTGTACCCGACTCGACCCTCCACACTCCGGTAGCGCTATCGTTATTACCGCCTATGGGAAACTCAGTGTTAGTGCTTTAAAGAGGAGTCTCCACATCAGATGCCAGCGCCCCCAGATACTCCACGGAGGATGTCTGATCCCGCCGGACGGGATGAGGTCCCACAGGAGATCCCTGCAAAGACCGAACGGCTCGTCGAAGAGCGGATCCGGGAGCTCCAGGCAGAGATTGATGCCCTCCGCCGGGAGAATGAAGAGCTCAGGCTGGACGATACCAAACGCAGGAGAGACGAGGAGGCGCTGCGCCAGGAAAAGGAGAGAGTAGGCGCCATCCTGTCCGCGCTCGATACGGGGCAGTCACTGGTCGAACCGGATATGACAATAGTCTGGGTAAACCAGAAGGCACGGGAATTTTTTCCCGAATCCGAGCCCATCGGCGGGAAGTGCTACCGTTTGTTCGAAGGCATGAGCGAACAGTGCGAGGTCTGTGCGGCCCGGACTGCCTTTTCAACGGGCAAGGTCACGAGAATTGAGAAGTACGTCCCGTACCGTGGGCGCTGGTTCGGCATTGTAGCCCAGCCCATCAAGAATGCCTCCGGAGAAGTCGTCCGGGTTCTGGAGAGCTTCACCGACATCACCGAGCGGAAGCAGGCCGAAGAAGCCCTGCGGGAGAGCGAGGCCAAGTACCGAACCCTGGTGGAGACCGCTCTCGACATCGTACTCATCCACGACCGTGAGAAGATCCTCTACATCAATCCAACCGGGGTGAACCTTCTTGGCGCATCCTGTCCGGATGAGATCCTCGGCAGGAACTTCCTCGAGATCGTTCATCCCGACTCCCGCGACCGTGTCCGGGAGAACGCTGCGATGGATCTCCTGGGCGAATCTTCGCCAACCACCCAGCTCCAGCTCCTCCGGCTGGATGGAATCCCTCTCTGGGTGGAGGGGAGAGGCGTGATGACCTACATTGCCGGCATCCCTGTCGTCCAGGTGATCATGCGGGACATCACCGAGAGGAGGCGGGCAGAAGATGCCCTCCGGGAGAGCCAGGCGGCACTGGAGAAAGCCCAGGAGATGGCGCATATCGGGAACTGGATCTGGGATATGCGCACGGACAGGACTGTCGTTTCCCGCGAACTGGTCCGCATATATGGTGTTGATAATGGTCCCGAGGCGGACAACAGCGTGTTCCTGAATTCAACCCATCCCGAGGACCGGAAAATGGTCGAAGAGGCGGTCCAACAGGCAATGACGGAAAATACCAAGCTGAGTGTGGACTGCCGCATCGTCCGCCCGGACGGAGAGGTGCGGTTCATCCATTCCGAGGGGGAAGTCGTGCTGGACGGCCAGGGCCAACCGATCCAGTTCTTTGGTGCCGATCAGGATATTACCGAGCGAAAGCGAGCGGAAGA
>JAENZF010000149.1:3168-4538 GCA_016841385.1 Methanobacteriota archaeon
GCGGAAGAGGCGCTTCGAGAGAGTGAGGAGCGGTATCGCGCTCTGGTAACGGCCAGTTCTGAGTTGTTGTATCAGATGAATCCCGATTGGAGCGAGATGCGCCAGCTTACGAGCCAGGGATTTCTCGCCAATACTGAACGGTCAAATCCCACCTGGCTTCAGGACTACATTCCTCCAGAAGATCAGCCGCACGTGACTACCGCCATCAATGAAGCCATCCGGACAAAGAGCGTCTTCGAACTGGAGCATCATGTGCGGCAGGCGGATGGTAGCATCGGATGGACATACTCGCGTGCAATTCCGATGCTCGATGCGAATGGCGAAATTGTGGAATGGTTTGGTGCCGCCAGCGATATTACCGAGCGCAAGCAGGCTGAGGCGAAACTCCGTGCCGTCATGGAAAGAGAGCATTTGAGAGCCACCGAATTGGATGCGACTCTTGCATCGATCGCATCGGGCGTCATCATCTACGATACCACCGGGGCTATTGTTCGGGTGAACGAAGCGGTGCGTAACATGATCGACAGAACGTCGATATCTCTTGATCCAATCCATTTCGAGGAACGCCAGGCGGTTTTTGGAGTCCTGCGGGCGGATGGGACGCCGTTGCCTCTAGAGGCGACCCCTTACTACCGAGCGTTGTGCGGAGAGACTGTGCAGGGAGAAGAGGTGATGGTTACCCGCCTGGACCGAGAACCGCTCTGGGTGGACACGTCAGCAGCTCCTATCCGCGATGGCGGCGATGCTATCGTCGGAGCCATTGCCATCCTCACGGATATCACCGGGCGCAAACGTGCGGAAGAAGCGCTCATACGTCATACTGAAGAACTCACCTGGCTTCACCGCGAACTGGAGGTCGCGAATCGAGAGGCGAACCTCTACCTGGACATCCTCACCCACGACATCGGGAACACCGAGAACGTCTCGAACCTCTACGCCGACCTGCTCATCGAATCCCTGAATGGAGAGGCAGCCGGATACGTGAAGAAACTGCAGCGCAGCGTCCAGAAGAGCATCGAGATCCTGGGCACCGTCTCCACCATCCGCCGGATCCATCGGACAAAGACCGCACTCAAGCCGATGGACCTTGATGCCGCAGTCCGGGGGGTTATGGAAGACTATCCCAGCAGTACCTTCCTCTATTCCGGGACAGACCACCAGGTTCAGGCAGACGACCTGCTCCCCGTGGTCTTCAACAACCTCATCGGCAACGCCGTCAAATTCGGCGGTCCTGATGTCACGATTGCCGTCAGGATTGACGAGGATGATGGGGTCGTCCAGGTGTCGGTCGAGGATACCGGTTCGGGCGTTCCGGACGACGAGAAGGAGGAGATCTTCCACCGGTACGAGCAGCAAAAACGCGGCGTCGG
>JAENZF010000150.1 GCA_016841385.1 Methanobacteriota archaeon
GAGCTTGAGAAACCCGACGTGTTTCGAGTGAGGTTTTCTCCGCTTGCGGTGTTCGTCTTCAGGTTCCGGTTCTTGAGGTGCTTCTTTTTTGAAGTTATTGTGTATTCTCGTGTTCCAGCGCTTCAGTCAGTCGCATATCCAGCACACGGCTTTCCACCGGGTATCGCGTCTGGGGGAAGGGGCTGACGGGGAGTGCGACGTTCCGAAGGAATGGAGCTCGACCACCGTCAGGTGGGGAGGGGGAGACCCCTCGAAACTCTTCGAGTTTCTCGTGCTCCTGTCGTTCCGACAGTCGCACACCCCCCGTGGCGATAAACGACGCGTGCCCCGGAGGTGCAGGCGGAGTTCGAGCACCGGAGGTGCGCAGTCCCCACGGTCCAGTGCATCGGCACTTTTAGCAACTTCTACCGTTTCCGCAGTTCCCTACGGTTCAACGTACCGGGTTTTTCCATCGCTTCAGCTGTTCTGTGAGCTGCGATACGAATCCTGAAACCTCCACACGCTCATGCTCACCCACCTGCTGCACCCGTACCCCCGACATGCCCCTCTCTCATAAAAGTGTCTCCGCACCTGTCCTTCCCACCCACCGCACCCCGCCGGAACCCGAACCCCCCACAACCACACATAAATATCCGGAGGTGGCAGATACCCCTCATTGAGGCGAAGCGCAGTGAGAAGCGAACTGGAGAATGAGATCGGGAGACTCTCCTCCCTCGCACGGGAGCGCGGCGCGGAAGCGCGGCGGATAGCGGCCCACGACGTCGTCGTTGCGGAGTGGGTGCGGTTCAAGTGCCGGTTCGGGTGCAAGGGCTACGGGAAACACATGTCCTGCCCGCCGTACGCTCCCGCCCCCGCAGACACCAAGCGGCTGCTCGCCGAGTACAGTACCGGCCTCCTCCTCCGGTTCGAGGGCATCCCCGGGCGCCCGGACCTCAAACCCGAAGAGATACCGCTCGACTTCCACCCGTTCTTCCGCGACCTCATCCTCTGGGTGAACTCGACGGTGCATCTCCTTGAAAAGACAGCCTTCTACGATGATTTCCCGAAGGCCTTCGGGTTCGGGGGATACCCCTGCATCTACTGCGAGCATCTGCACTGCGTCGCCGAAGAGCACGAAGGAGTCGTCGACGAGAGTATCCGCAGGCTTTGTCGGCACATGGACCTCGTCCGGCCGACGATGGAGGGCGCCGGGATCGACGTCTTCGGCACCGCCCGGAAGGCCGGGTGGGACCTGCACGTCATCCCCTGCAGGGACCTTGAGTACGGAAAGATCGTGCACGGCAACATCACCTCGATAGGGCTTGTCCTCATCGAGTGACGCGCTGGCCTTCAGTCGTTCCGGACACCCCGGATGAACTCCTCGGTCATGCGGTAGGCGTCGTCGTCCCTGACCTGCACCGGGGGGTGCTTCATGAAGTAGGCGGACGGGGATATGAGCGCACCGCCGATGCCCCGGTCGAGAGCGACCCGGCAGCACCGGATGGCGTCGATGACGATCCCTGCGGAGTTGGGCGAATCCTCGACGGAGAGGCGGAGGTCGAGGTGCATGGGGACATTACCGAAGAGCCGCCCTTCCATCCTGAGGAAACAGACCTTGTTGTCCTTCTGCCAGCAGACGTAGTCGCTCGGGCCGATGTGGATATCGTCGTCGTCGAGAGGCTCCAGAAGGACCGACTGCACCGCTTCGGTCTTTGATGTCCTCTTTGAGGCGAGGCGATCCCTGTTCAGCATATTTAAAAAGTCCGTGTTGCCGCCGGTGTTCAACTGATAGGTCCGATCCAGTTTCACCCCCCGCTGCCGGAAGAGATTGGCGAGGACCCGGTGGGTGATCGTCGCACCGAGCTGGGCCTTGACGTCGTCGCCGATGACCGGAAGACCGCGTTCGCGAAACCTCGCCGCCCATGCCGGGTCGCTCGCGATGAAGACCGGTATGTTATTGACGAGACCGATGCCCGCCTCCAGTGCACACCCGGCATAGAACCGTGCGGCATCCTCAGACCCCACGGGAAGGTAGTTGAGCAGCATCTCGGCGCCCGAGTCCTCGAGTTCCCGGACGACGTCCTCGCCTGATGCTTCCTCCTCGTCGGCGAGCACGAACCTGCACTCCTCCTTATAGCCCCGCATGTGCTCGGGAAAGCCGTCCAGCACCCGTCCCATCCTGACGGTCACACCGGTCCTCGGCATCTCGGGACAGAAGGCCGTGGTGCAGTTCGGGGGGGAGAATATCGCTTCGGAGACGTCTTTTCCGACCTTCCTTGCATCGATATCGAACGCTGCGGCCACTTCGATGTCGGACGGCCGGTAGCCGCCGAGGTCCCAGTGCATCAGCCCGGTTGCATCCTCCTTACTCTTCCCCCGGTAGTATTCGATCCCCTGAAGCAGCGAACTGGCACAGTTCCCGACGCCCACAATTGCAATCCTGATCGAGTCCACGAAAGCCCCCCAATAGATCCGGTATGCTGCTTAACGCACCTTTCTGCGGGCGGATGCGCTAAGCACAGGTTGAGAAGACACAACTCTCTCCGAGTTGCGTTTTCGACTATAATACGGAGCGGGAAATATAAGGGTATGGTTCGAGAAGCGCCGGAGAGTCCATGCTCCACAGCACAGGATGGAGTGCCGGGAACCCCCTGCAGGGTCGCTGTTGCAGGTTCGAAGGGCTGCAGGGGCGGCGGGGTGCCTGACCGATCCACCGGGATGGCAACGCAAGCCGGATGTCTGACGCGAGGGAACCAAAGCCCCGGGCTGTAGCCTGCGGCAACGGCCATCCCTTCCTGCCTGCAACCAGGTGCCGCCGTCAGGACGGCGGTGACGGGAGCCGTCGGCCAGGAGGGGATACCCGTTACTTTTCTCCGGGCTCGCGACTTCCCGGCCGCCGGACTCGCCGGAGAACCGTGCGAATCAGATCCAGCAAGTTTGCGAGATACGTCTCCTTCGCCTCGAGCCGCCGCAGGAGTACGGCCTCCTCGGAGAGGAAGAGGGCTTTGAGGTGATGTATGTCCTCCTTTGGGGAGTAGAAGAGGTAGACCGGGATGCCTGCCAGGATGACCAGAACCCCTGCGATTTTATCGAAAGTTGTGGTGGAGAAGAGGAGAAAGAGGCAGATGGCGATGCCGGCTAGGGAGATGAGGTGCTGGCCGCGGAGGTTGGCGCCCCCGTCGCTCCGTAGAACGATGAGTGCGAAGCAGGTGAGCAGGAACGAAAATGCGAGGTTGAGGACGGCAAACGATATCAGCCCGGAGAGGCTCCCGACACTGGAGAGGACGAACGCGATGACACCCTGGACGATGAGGACCACATAGGGTGTATTGTAACGCGGGTGGAGCCGTGCGAAGACCCGGGGGAAGAGCCCGTCAATCGCCATCGCATACGCGAGTCGTGCACTGCCGAGCATGCCGGACTCGTCCGACCCCGCTACCGAGAAGAGGGCACCGACCGTCATGATGAGCGCACCTACCGACCCGAAGAGGACAGTGCCGGCGACGACCAGCGGCACGGCGCTTCGGTCGAGTTCGGTCCAGTTAACGAGCCCATAGAGCACGAAGTTGGTGAGGAGGTAGAAGAAACCGACGATAAGCATCCCCGTAATGATGGCGCGGGGGATGGCCTTCTGCGGGTTCTGCACCTCGCCGGCCGGGAGTGTCCCCATCTCGAACCCGGCGTAGGCCCAGAAGATCAGGACCAGCGCATGGGCGGCGTTCTGCAGCCCGAGGGGGAGCAGGGGGATGTAGTTCCCGATGACCGTCTCCGGCCTGACGACGAAGACGCCGAACCCTGCCACGATGAGGAGGAGCAGGGGGGAGAGTTTGATGAGCGTGAGAGCGTCATTCAACTTCCCTGCAGCCCGGACGCCGACGATGTTGATAAGCGTCAGCGATCCGACGAAGAGCGCTCTCGCGGCGACCTCTGTGACCGAGGTGAGGGGGACGAGCGCCTGGAGGTAACTCACGAACGCGATTGCAAAGACCGGGAGCGCGAGGAGTTCGGCGATCCACATGCTCCAGCCGGTGAGAAACCCGTAGAAGTCGTCGAACGCCTCCGAGACGTAGGCGAACGGTCCGCCGACGCGGGGGACATAGTAGCTGCAGTAGGCAAAGACCATCGCGATCGTTGCGGCGAAGAGCCCGGCCACCGCCCAGAGGACGATCGAGAACGGGCCGACCAGGCCGGCCGTGAGTGCGGACGCGATGTAGATGTCGGCGCCGACGATCGCCCCGACGATGATGTTCGTCAGGTCGAACTGCGAGAGTCCCCGCTGTAACTCCATAGCAGCAGGGGGAGGAGGCGGTAGTGACTATATATGTTCCGCACCGGTTATCGGGGGTCGGACGGCAGCCTACGGCGATATGGGGCTGGGTATTCCGCGGAGGCACCCGTTGGGCAGAACCGATCACAGTATCCTCTCCGTGAGAAAACACGTGACCGTCGTATGAGAAATACCGGAAAAACAGCGCACCGGATGGGTGCCACTATGCGCCGACCGGGA
>JAENZF010000151.1 GCA_016841385.1 Methanobacteriota archaeon
GCGCTCGACGGCCTTCCCCCGGAGGGGTGGGAGGCAATTCCGCCGGACGGCCTCCACTGGGAACGCGGATTCCTGATCGCCCGGATCTTCCGGGAGGCCGATGTGGTGGTCCAGACCTGCTGCTTAAAGACCCACCGGTTCGGGGGGCACGTCTCCCTCTCCCTGAAGAACCCGGTCGGAGCCGTGGCGAAGAGGGATCCCGGGAGCGGTTACAACTACATGGCGGAACTGCATTCGTCGCCGCACCAGCGCAGGATGATCGCCGAGATCAACCGGTTCTTCCCCTGCGACATCGCTATCATGGACGCGACGGAGGGGTTCGCGGCCGGGGGTCCCGAGCAGGGCAGCCGTATCGCCCCAAACGTCATCCTCGCGAGCACAGACCGGGTCGCCCTCGACGCTGCCGGGATCGCCCTGCTCCGGCGCTACGGGTCGACGCCGGAGGTGATGCGGGGCCGGATCTTTGCAATGGACCCGATCGCCCGGGCGGCGGAACTCGGTATCGGCGTTAAGTCGGCGCAGGACCTCAGGCTCGTCGCGCTCGACCCGGAGAGCAAAGACCTCGTCCTCGATATGCGGCGGATCCTGGACGAGACCGCCTGAGCGTCAGGCGGCGAGATGGTCCAGCAGGATCCGCAGGCCGATGCCGATCAGGATCACGCCGCCGAGTATCTCGACCTTCCGCCCGAAGACCCGGTCAAGCGAACTCCCTATCAGCACGCCGGCGGCGGAGAGGGCAAAGGTTACGACGCCGATCGTGACTGCGGGCCAGAAGATCGACGTATCCAGCACGGCAAACGTGACGCCGACGGCGAGCGCGTCGATGCTTGTCGCAACGGCGAGCAGAAGCAGCGTGGCCATGCTCCGGGCGGCGAACTGCGCCCCGTCATCGTCCCCCCGCACCGCCTCGACGATCATCTTCCCGCCGATCAGGGCAAGCAGCAGGAAGGCGATCCAGGGGCCGTAGGACCCGATGAACGAGGCGAGAGTCACCCCGCCGAGCCACCCGAGCACCGGCATCCCCGCCTGGAATCCGCCGAAGAGCGCTCCGACGATGAGGGCGTACCTGGCCCGCCCCTCCCGTATCGTGGCGCCTCCGCTGATCGAGACGGCAAACGAATCCATCGCAAGCCCGACGGCGATGAGGAGGGTTGTCGCGAACTCCATTTCTCCTGTAGATCCTGGCCGTGATACCGGATAACGCTATGGCCGGACGGTTCCTATAAAACGCTGGAGTGTCCTACCGGTACGGAGAGATGATGGAGATGAGCACGCAAACGATCGGCCTCATCCAGACGGCGGTCGGCGAGGATCCCGACCGCAACCTGGCCCACACCCTCGATATGGCAGAACAGGCGATCGCGAAGGGCGCCCGGATCCTCTGCCTGCAGGAACTCTACCGGACTCCCTACTTCCCGCAGTATGAGGATACGGATGCCTCCGCCTGCGCCGAGACGATCCCGGGAGACTCGACCGAAGCGTTCTCGGCGCTTGCCCGGGAGCACGGCGTGGTGATCGTCGTCCCGCTCTACGAGCGGGCTGCATCCGACGAATACTACAACGCAGCCGTGGTGATCGATGCCGACGGGCGGCTGCTCCCCGCCTACAGGAAGGTGCACATCCCCTGCGACCCGCTCTTCTACGAGAAGACCTACTTCCGGCCCGGGGACCGCTACCGGGTCTACGATACCCGGTATGGCCGGATTGCCGTGCTCATCTGTTACGACCAGTGGTTCCCGGAAGCCGCGAGGGCTGTTGCGCTGCAGGGCGCGGAGATCATCTTCTACCCGACTGCCATCGGCAGAATCGCCGGGGAAGAGCCGCCTGAAGGCGACTGGCGTGAGGCGTGGGAGACGGTGCAGCGGGGCCACGCGATAGCAAACAGCGTCCACGTCGCCGCCGTCAACCGGGTAGGCGACGAGGGGAGTATCCGGTTCTTCGGGAGCTCGTTCGTCGCCGACGCTTTCGGGAACGTCCTTGCCCGGGCGAGCGGGACTGCCGAGGAGGTCCTCGTCGTAGAGGTCGACCTCGCGGGAAACGAGGCCGTCCGGGAAGGCTGGGGCTTCTTCCGGAACCGGCGGCCGGAGACTTACGGGGCGCTCACCCGGAGGCTCCCGCCGGGCAGGACGGCGCAGGCGGTCGGTTACCGCATGCCGGCGGAGTGGGAACCGCACGATGCCGTCTGGCTCTCCTGGCCCCACGACCGGGAGACGTTTCCCGACCTCGCCGGGGTGGAGCGGGCCTACGTCGAGATCATCGCGGCGCTCCGCGGGTCCGAGACCGTCAACCTGCTCGTCGCCAGCGAGCTGATGCGCACCCGCATCAAGGCGATGCTGGGGGAGGAAGGCGTCGATACGGGGGGCGTCAGGTTCCACATCGCCGATTATGCCGACGTCTGGTTCCGGGACTACGGGCCGACGTTCGTGGTCAACCAGAAGGCGGAGAGCATCGCGATGGTGAACTGGACGTTCAACGCCTGGGGAGAGAAGTACCCTGAACTTATGGAGGATACCCGGGTCCCGCTCTTCATGAACCGCGAGATGGGCCTCCCCGTCTTCACGCCGGGGATCGTCCTCGAGGGTGGTTCAATCGAGGTGAACGGGTGCGGCACGGTGATCACGACCGAGGCGTGCCTGCTGAATCGGAATCGGAACCCGCGCCTCTCGCGGGAGGAGATCGAGGCGTACCTGGAGGCCTACCTCGGCGCCGGCCACGTCATCTGGTTAAAGCAGGGCATTGCCGGCGACGACACCGACGGCCATATCGACGACATCGCCCGGTTCGTGGACCCGACGACCGTCGTCTGCGCCCTCGAGGAGAACGAGGACGACGAGAACTACGTTCTCCTGCAGGAGAACTACGAAACCCTCGCGGCATCGGCCGACCAGGACGGCAACCCCTTAACGGTCATCCCGCTCCCGATGCCGGGGAGGGTCGGCGGCGAGGAGCGGCTGCCGGCAAGTTACGCCAACTTCTATATCGGGAATTCAGTCGTGCTGGTGCCGGTCTTCGGGCACCCGAACGACGAGATTGCCCTGGCACGGATCCGGCAGGCCTTCCCCGACCGGGAGGTCGCCGGGATCGACTGCACGGCGATGGTCGAGGGTTTCGGGGCAATCCACTGTATCAGTCAGCAGCAACCGTCCCCCGTGCCGGGCGTCACCTGCCCGGGGGAAGAAAGCGCATCACGAGAGGTATGAGCGCGTAGGTTGCCGTGCTCCAGGTCCATCCGGCGAGGGCGAGCAGGATCGCGATGACGGAGACGGCCGGAACCACCATCACCCGCTGTTTCCCGCGCCCTAAGTCGGTGTCCGGGTGGATGAGCCGGTGCTCGTGCACGGCGTACCGCCACTGCACGGCAAAGAGCAGGCCGAGGATCAGGAGGTTCGCCTCGAAGGCGATCGCCGCGAAGATCTCGCCCGGGTAATCGCCGACGAAGGAGACGGAGAACGGCACCAGCGTGACGAACATGAGTGCCGTGATGTTGATCCAGAGGTACGTGCGGTCGATATGCCGGAGCCGGTTCACCTGAGCGTGATGGGCTATCCAGAAGGAAGCGAGGATGAAGAACGCGAGGAAGTAGTGGTAGAATGCGGGAAGCTGGCCGGCAAGCATTGCCGTGACGGTGGCGTCGGAGGGATCGTGGATGCCTGCCGGGACGTCGAGGCTGAGTACCAGGAGGGTCATGGCAATGGCGAATATGCCGTCGGTGAGCGCCTCCATCCGGTTCTTCGGGAATCCGGGCGGTGTCCCGGCTTCCTGGTCGGCGTCGTCTCTCTGCTCCATCGTTAACGATCCCTGTTTGGAGCGCCGGCCTGATAAGGAGTGAGCATTTGCATCCGCGAGGCGGGAAGCGTCACCAGCCGTTGTGGTGGACCCGGTCCTCACGGTAGCGGTCCTCGGGCGGGGGACGGGCGGCCGGGTAGCCGACGGTGACGAGGGCAAACGCTACGACGCCGTCCGGGAGCGAGAAGAGGTTCATAAACCCGAGCATCCGGTCGGGGTCCGGGTAGACGGCGGTCCAGACCGCGCCGAGCCCGAGGGCGTGGGCGGCGAGGAGGAGGTTCTCTGTCGCTGCGGCGCAGCCCTGCACCGAAAAGTCACGGTTCTCCGGGATACGGAGATCGAGACAGACGAGGATTGCCGCCGGTGCGGGGGGACGGACCTCCGCGTAGGGGCTGACCGCCGGGATACTCTCGAGGATGTGGGGGTCGTCGATGACGACGAAGTGCCAGGGCTCCTCGCCGCCGGCATAGGGGGCCTGCATCGCGGCCGCGAGGAGTTTCTCCACCGTCTCCGGGGCGACCGGGCGGTCGGTGTACTCCCGCACGCTCCGCCGGGTCATGATGGCTTCGAGGAACGACTTCCCCGAAGGGGAGGGAGTTCGAGCACCGTCAAGTGCGAGTGACGACTT
>JAENZF010000152.1 GCA_016841385.1 Methanobacteriota archaeon
CTGCAACGTCCACCGGCATGAAGGGCATGACGAACCCCATGATCTGGTCGACGGATTCCATCCTGTCGACAGGGCGGGTGAACTGTTCGGAACCCTGGAAGTTGCCGCTGAGCTCGTGGACGACCGCTTTGACGTCTGCGAGCGTCTTCGCCCGGGTCTCCTCGTCGAGGTCCTGTATGTCCGGGAGGGGTTCGCAGACGGCGTAGAACTGCCCGTCCTTCTCGGAGAGGGTTACGGCCTTCACCCGGGAGGTTGCGTGCGCAAAGGCCAGGTAGCCGTCGTCCGCAGGCTGTACGTGCGCGATCATAAGGAGATTTCCGGTCGAATAGAGCGCGTCGGCCGGATTCTCCGGGAACTCTGCGCCGCTCTTTGCGGTCAGCCCGACCGCGTATGCCGATCCGTCGCTCTTGGCGGCGATCAGCGCCTCCCCGACGGCCGTCTCGACCTGGAGCTTCGTCCGGGTCTCGGGGTAGACCACGGTCTCGAAGAGCGGTATGACAATGTGCTCTTTGCTGGTGTCTGGTTGTGGTGAGTGCATGGTGACTCCGGATTGTTTAGTTCGCATTTACCTAACTGTTTTGCCGGCCAAAAAAATCATCCGACCTTCTTTAAGATCTCCACCAGGAGATCCACTTCGTTCTCATCGAGCGTCCGCACCATCCTCTCGATCATCCGGTTCAGCGCGTTCCGCTCGGCGTTTGCCAGCATCCGGCCCTTCTCGGTCAGCCGGATGTAGGTGACCCTCCCGTCGTCGGGGGACTTCTGGCGGTAGGCGCACTCCATCCGGACGAACCGATCGACCATCTCCGTGACGGTGGGTTTCGAGTTCCTGGTGATCTCGGCAAGACTGCTGAACGTCACGTCGCCGTGCTCGTCGATCGTCTTCAGGTAGGCGACCTGCTTCACCGTCACGTCGGCAAGCCCGCATTCGGAGAAGATCTCAGAGGAGCATTCGTTCTTGATGGCGATCAGGCGATCAAACACTTCGAACAGGTGCTCATGTCTCGCCGCCATGGTTGATGCTGATTAGTTTGGCTTGACCTAACTATAAAGGTTGTGATAGCAGCCGGCACCGGGAGAGCATACGGGCTCTTGAAGGTTCAGGTCTTCGTAGACCCACCAAGAACCGCAAACCCCCCATCCGGGGTCTGCACAATATCCATGACGATTTCCACCTCCGCCTCCGTGCCGGCACTGACCCGGACAATCTCACCGCGATCGTCACATTTCATCACGTAAATCGGCGACCCGAGATGGTTCCCCATAGTGTAACCGTCGCCCTCGGAACTCTCGAGGGAGGCACAGGCGTAACCGCCGCCGGAGGCCCGGACAACCGGGCAGGGCATATAAAACTCCGTCACGCTCACATCAGAGCCGTCCCGGGCGAGGGTTCGGTTGACCGTGACCGATCCTCCGGCGTCCTCTCCTTTCAGGGCCCGGCCGGCCTTATAGAACAGTTCCACGCTGCCGTCCGGCTTCTCTCGCACCGAATATACACGGTGAAGCATGACCCCGATAAACTCAGGGCCTTCCTCGAAGGTGCGAGTCCAGATGACGTTGCCCTTTCCATCGAGCCGCATCACCCAGAGCGGGTGGCTATCCGTCGTCCCTGCAACGATGCACCCCCCGTCCGACGCCGAAGCGACCTCGAGAGCCCGCCCCCGGCCGAGATCCGGGTAGGTCCGTTCCCGGAGGAGCGACCCGGTATCGTTCACGACCGCCACCCAGACATCCCTCTCGTGCTTGCTCCCTGCAGCCACGATGCCTCCGTCCGGCAGACCGGAGACTCCAGGCACGGACCCCGAAACCCGGCTGCTCCAGACCGGTGTCCCGTCTCCGGCCACCCGGAAGAGAGAGCCGTCACCCGTCCCGGCGGTGAAACTGCCGTCAGGGTGGGAGACAACTGCCTCAACCCCATACCGTGTCGGGAACGACCGGTTCCACTCGATCCGGCCGTCCTCCGCGATCTTGAGCAGCAGGGCGTGCTCGTCGCTTCCCGGAGATTGTTTGACCGACCCTCCGACAAGCAGGCCGCCGTCCGAAACCGGCACGATGACGGTGCCGTATTCGTCGCCCCCTCCATCAAAGACGGTGTGCCAGATCTCGATACCGGCGGCGTCGGTTCGGGTGACGGAGAGAGCATGACGGTCGGCGACAACGTCGATCGAGAGGCATCCCGATACGGCAGTGAAGACGATGAGGGATAAAAGAGCAAGAGATATCGCCATTTTACGGGCTGCATGAGTTTTGCCACCGACGAGCATACGTTTCAATCGATGGAGATCTTCTCTCCCGGAGTCGGTCATCATAGATTGATACCCCCGGCAATAACATGATATCCGGCCGGAACCGGAACAAATCCCGACGTTGTGCTCGGAACAGCCGTATTCACCGTTGTCGTCCAGATATTCTCTTTGATCAGGTATTTCACGCCCCCGCCGCCCTGGTACCTGAGGTCGAACGAGATCGATGTGGCGTTCTCCGGCGGAACGAAGCCGTCGAGGAAGACGACCGTGGTGTAGGTCCCGCCCGAGCTCCGGGCGAACTCGGCGACGCTCGCGTTGTCCGGGATTGCGAGGACCGGTAAGAGCAGCCGCGGCTCTTCCTTCGTCTCGAACTCACCGGATGGTATGGAGATATCCTGCGCGTAGTCCTCCGTTGTCGTGAACGCGAGCATCTTCCCGTACTGCGTTTCCCGGACCGCCATCTGCCACCCGAAGGCCTGACGACCCCCGGTAAGCGCCTCCCCCGAGATCGCCAAAACACCGTCCGCGTTCGCCGGGATCGGGACCATGACCGTGGCGGTGCCGTTCACGGCAAGACCGGACAGGCCGGTGATCTCGATTATGTAGGAGTTATTCGGCATGGTCGTCGAGACGAACGCAGGGCCGAGGAAGAGCAGGAAGACCACCACGGCGAGGAGGGTGACCGCTATCAGCAGGTTCAGTACGGTTTTCTTGGTATTGCTGCGTCGCTCGTCCATCTTCTCACCATCGCCCGGCCGGGTGGGCCCGTCTTCCGGGATCTATGCATGAGACGTCAACGTTTCCCTATAAACGATTTCTGTCACGATCCTCTACACGTCGAGCCGGATCTGTTCGTTTTGCTCCAGAGGATTCGCCGCAGCCAATCAGGGACGTTTGCTGCACCGGCCGATACCGAACTCAGACTGCCGAGGGGACCGGCTACCGGAAACCCCGATGGGTAGACGCTTGTCACAGAGAAGATATATGGGAGAACGTCGACTTCTCATCGATTAGTACCGGAACCGGCATCTCGGCGACCGGCCGTCCGGAAGAAGAGGAGCATGTCAAGAGAGATATCACCGGAAACAATCATCACCGGTCCACGGCGGGTCTTCCAGCACCTCAATGAAAAACCGCTGCGCGACGACCTCATATTCTACTTCGCGATCGTCGCCGCCGCATCGATCTTCTGGACGGCAGCCTCCATCCTCACAGAACCGCACCCGGTGGATGGACTCGGTATCGAGGGGCTGCACCAGGCCGGGTCCGTTCTCTCGACTATCTTCGTCGGTGTATTCCTGGGCTTCGTCGGTGTATTCCTGGGCTTCGTCGGTGTATTCCTGGGCTTCGTCGGTGTATTCCTGGGCCTCGCAAACGGGGCCGTCGCCCTCCTCGCCGTCAGCCTCGTCGAGCACTTCTTCCTGCTCTTCGTCGACGTCCACCGCGAGTTCGAGAAGACGATGAAATCGGTGGTCTACGCTCTCGCGCCGCTCATCCTCTTCTCCTGGGCGGTCCTCCTGGAGGTTCCGTTCGCCGGCCTGCTGCTCCTCGCCTGGTTCTGCCTCTCGACCTACTTCGGCGTATGGATATTCCACGAGAAGTCGAAGGACCGGGCCGTCTTCGTTGCTCTGGCAACCGGTGCGGTCCTCGCGTACTACCTCCATCGGGCGGTGGGGATCTGATAACCGGTGACGATCATGAACTGCAACTACCTGTCGCTCCTGTGGAAACTCCTGCTCGCCCTTGCCGTAGTCGTCCTCGCGGCCAACTTCCACCAGGATATAGTCCTGCACGGCCGGCCCGGCGCCTTTACCCGGTATCTGTTTTTCATCCTGCTGTTTGGCAGCCTCATCGTGCAGGTTGTGAGCAAACGGTGCCGGAAGAAGCAGCCGGGCTGACCGTCGTGCCATGAAGGAAGAGCCGCATCGAGACATCTCTTCGGGAATAGAACGGCTCCAAATGTCCCGACGTGTAGACGATCGTGACAGAAATCGTTTATAGAGGAACGTTGACCTCTCCCGCAGATATACAGGACACTGGAGCCGAACCGTGTCGAGAACGGTGCAGATATGTCAGATAAGATCATCGCCTCTCTCCCCCGAAGCCGGTTCTCGCCGGCCATCCCCCCGCTCGTTGCGGTCGTCGCATGCGTGGTCT
>JAENZF010000153.1 GCA_016841385.1 Methanobacteriota archaeon
CCTCTTTCCGGTCGTCGTCATCATCTTTTACCTTCTTCCGGTCGTTGCGGGCATCATCGGTATCGCCGGCCTCCTCCTCATCAGCGGCTTTCTTGTCCGGGTCCTGCGGTTTATCAGTTACAGCCGGCGCTTTCTGCTCATCGTCCGCCGCGTCGTCGGCGTTATCTTTCTTCTCATCGCGAGCAGCCTCATCGTCCGCGTCCTCCCACTCTTCATCTGCCCCGTCTCCAACGCCGCCCATCGCATCCCCGGCGACGACCTCACTCTCCTGCCCCCCGGGCGATGAGCCCGGAGGCGCGGTCAGGGCCGGGGCGGGGACCAGCCCCGCATCCCTGACGATCATATCGCCACCGCCGACCACAAACGAGGCCGTCGTGCCGGTCACCGGGTCGGCATGGCTGTCACCGCCGGGGCTCGTGAAGGTGTAGCCGTCCGGCGCGGTGAACACGAGGGTGTACTCCCCGGGCAGGAGGGGGCCGAAGAGGTAGAAGGAGGTGTCGCGGTCATGGTAGCCCGTGCGGGCCGATGCCGCCACATTTCCGCCCGCATCCAGGAGGCTGACCTCAACGTCCGTCATGCCGTAGGTTTCGTCCCTGACCCCGTCCCCGTTGTCGTCGCTCCAGGTTGTCCCGAGTATCCACCCGTAGGCCGGCGCCGGGGTTTCGGGCAGGTAACTCCCGACGAAGCCTGCATTCAGGGTCTGCCGTTCAGCCCCGCCTTCTGCGAATGCTACGGCCCCATCCAGAGGGTTGGCATCGCTGCCCAGGCCCGGGAGGGTGCAGGAGTACCCGTCCGGCAGAAGAAATTCAACGCCCCTGTAGCCCGCGGTGGGGATGGTTGGGAACCGGTATGACCCGTCCGAACCGGTGACCACATAATCAAGCATGGTCCGCTTGCCGATCAGCCGCACGCTGATGCCGGGGATGCCCGGCTCGCCGGGGTCGAGGATGCCGTTCGCGTTCAGGTCGTACCAGACCGCTCCGGACAGTGATCCACTGTTCCCGGTATCGTCCCGGTCATCGTCATCGTTCTCGTCATCATTGTCATCATCGTCATCCGGCGTCCGGGTCGGAGTTGGTGTGGCCGTCATCATCGGTGTACCTGTGGGTCCCGCAGTCAGGGTTGGCCCGGGCGTCGGGGTCCCTGTCGGGACTACGGTCACGGTCGGTTCCGGTGTCGCGGTCGCTGTCGGCATCACCGTCGGGGTCGTCAGGGTGGGTGCCGGCGTCGTCACCGTTGCGGCCGTTACCGGCGGCTTCTGGGATATAATCGGTGCTTTCGGGGGTTTGACGGGTGTTTCCGTGGGCCCGGGCGTCGGGGTTGCGGTCGGTGTCGGTGCCGGTGTCGGTGTCGGCGTCGGTGTCGGCCCCAGTCTCACCGCCCAGGCGTCGGTATTCACCGGCCCTCCCCCCTCCTCCGTGGCATTGAAGGTCCCTGCAAAGATCTGCTCTTCCGGTGCGATCTCTATGAGAGAAGCGGCCCGGTCGCCGGGGTTTTCACCCCCGAAGATTCTGCTCCACGCCACCGCTCCTTCAGCGTCGGTCGCGACCAGCCAGGCATCGGTATCATCCACACCAGGATAACCCGTCTCCCCGGCGAAGAGGTAGCCGCCGTCCGCAGTCTCGATGACGGCTGCGGCCGATTCATTCACGCCGAAGTCCCCGTAGATCCAGTTCCAGACAATATCCCCGCCTGCGGTGAGTTTGATGAGGAGGGCATCGGTATCGACCGTTGCATTATCAGGCCTCTCCGTGAACGTGCCGGCGACAAGCAGGTTGCCGTCCGAGGTGTTGATCACCGCCCGGCCGGCATCGTCGTCGGGGCTGCCGAACGTCCTGTTCCAGACCTCCATACCCGATCCGTTCAGCCTGACCACCCAGACGTCGGCCATCCCCGCTCCCGAGGACTCGGTACTGCCGGCAACGGTGAAGTCCCCGCCGGGAAGTCGGGTGACGGCGAACGCCCTGTCGTTGGCCCCGCCGAACGTCCTGTTCCAGACCTCGTCCCCCGATTCGTTCAGTCTGACTGCCCAGGCGGCGGACTCGTTCCCTCCCCGGGGTGCGATGGAGCCGACGAAGAGGTAACCGCCGTCATCGGTCCCGGTCACCGCGTTTGCCGAGGCATTGACATCCGGGCCGCCGTAGGTCCGGTTCCAGACCTCGCCGCCCGACGGGTCTATCTTCACAATCCAGGCATCGGTGTCCAGCCGCGTCCCGTTCGTAACGAGGGTGAGGTTCCCGGCGAGGAGGAGGTTACCGTCGCCGGTCCGGATGATAGAGCGCGCGGTGTCGGTCTCCTCCCCGCCATAGGTCTTGTTCCATTCCTCGGTGCCCTCCGGCGTCAGCCTGATCACCCAGGCGTCCGTCTTCCCCTCTCCGGACGATGCCGTCTCCCCGGCGAGAAAGAATCCGACTCCTCCAGGGTCGGAAACGATTGCGTATGCCGCATCACCGGCATCCGGCCCTCCGTACGTTCTGTTCCAGATAACTGTAGGGTCTCCTGCCTGTGCTCCCGCGACTGCGATGAGCGCGAGTGCCGACAGGAGGATGATCCCGAAATAAATGCCGCGTTGCATGATTTACCTCTCCTCGTCTCCACCCCCGGCGAACGTGCTGCAGTCCGTGCTGGAGACCGTCGGTATCCTCCCATCTCCAGGGGATTTACGATGGATCGCCAAACACGGGTTTATTCGTTGAAGGCCGGATCCCCTGCAGAGCCCTCGGGTCCCGCAGCACCGCGGGGTCTGCACTTCAATAACACCATTATTATAATAACTTTATTTCAAAACACGGGTGTGGCAGCAGTTCGAGATTGCCTGATACCCCGGAACCGGGCATCCGGGGTTCCTCCCTCTGCGGGAGAAGCGGCCGGGATATACCGGTGCGGTTGCTCTCCGGCCTTCCGTCCGGGGGCAGGAGGCTGCCCTGCGGGTGTGACGGCGCCGGGTGACCCGGCTCCGCCGGCGCATCTCCTCCACCCCACAACCATCAATACTCTTATGAACAAACCCTTGATAGGAATCCTGCATGAAACTCTTGCTTGCGATTGCACCTGAACGGTTCAGGGATGAAGAACTGGAGACCCCGAAGAGGGTCTTTGAGGAGGCGGGGATCGACGTCGATATCGCCTCCACGGTCGCCGGCACGTGCACGGGGATGCTCGGGGCCACCGCGGAAGCGGCCATGACGTTTGACGATGTGGACCCCGACGACTACGCCGGGATCGTGGTTGTGGGCGGCGCAGGTTCACAGGACCACCTCTGGGGAAGCGAGATACTTCTGGCCCTTGTTCGGTCGTTCTTCGAGCAGGGCAAGGTCGTCGCCGCCATCTGCCTCGCGCCGGTCGTGCTGGCACGGGCGGGCATCCTCGCCGGGCGGCAGACCACGGTGTACCGGAGCCCGACGTCGGTGAAGGAGATGGAGAAGGCAGGAGCGAACCTTCTGGAGATTCCGGTCGTCGCCGACATGCAGGTCGTAACCGCGAACGGACCTGGAGCTGCCGCCGGGTTCGCCGATACCATCATCACGAAACTGGAATGCTGAACGATACAGAAAGCGGTGAAGTGAACCGGGCGGACTGCACCCTGGTGATCCCCGCATACAACGAAGAGAGGCGGATACGGTCGCTCCTCGAGGACATCTCGGGCTTTGCCGGCGACCTGATCTTCGTCTGCGACGGGACCGATGCCACCCCCGCCATCATCGGTGCGTTTGCGGACGATCACCCGTCGCTTTCCATCCGGTGCCTGACGTTCCCGGCCCGCCTCGGAAAAGGAGGAGGCGTTGTTGCCGGGATGAAGGCGGCGACCACGCTCTTCGCCGGTTACATGGATGCCGACGGCTCGACAGCCCTCTGTGAGATGGAGCGCCTCTTCGACCGCCTGGAAACCGCGGACGGCGCCATCGGATCGCGCTGGCTCCCCGGCTCGGTTCTGACGGTGAGGCAGGGCTTCCGGCGCCGGGCCGAGAGCCGTCTCTTCAACCTCCTGGTCCGGCTGCTCTTCGGGCTCGATTACCGGGACACCCAGTGTGGCGCCAAGGCCTTCCGGAAGGAGGCGCTCGATGCGGTTCTCCCGTCCATCCGGTCGACCGGGTTCGAGTTCGATGTCGAACTCCTCTGGCGGCTGCGGCGGAGCGGCTACCGGGTGGAAGAGGTCCCGATCATCTGGGAGAACCGGGACGAGTCGAAGGTGATGACGTCGGACGCGAGGGAGATGCTGGCTGGCATGCTCCGCCTCCGCTTCGGTTGACAGTCTCCACGAGGGTAGACTTCCCTTCGCGTGAGACCATGGCGACTCGCACCTGCGGTGCTCAAACTCCGTTCCTCCCACCCTTTGGGTGCTCAAACTCCGTTCCTCCCA
>JAENZF010000154.1 GCA_016841385.1 Methanobacteriota archaeon
CTGATGATGGAGAACATCGGCTACGCGGCCATGACCGAGACACCGTGCGTCATCGTCAACATCCAGCGGGGCGGCCCGAGCACCGGCCAGCCGACGCGGGCGGCGCAGGGCGACATGCTCCAGTGCCGGTTCGGGTCGCACGGCGACTACAGCATCATCGCAATCACCCCTAACTCCGTCCAGGAGATGTTTGACCTGACAGTGAGGGCATTCGACCTCGCGGACCGGTTCAGGGTCCCCACCTTCCTGATGGCCGACGAGATCGTCGGTCACATGCGGGAGCGGGCGACCATCCCCGACGCGGTCGAGGTCACGCGCTCCGGCCCGCTCGCGGGAGGCTCGCTCCCGTTCGAGGCCGGCGACGACGGAATCCCTGGGTTCGCACCCTTCGGCTCGGGGAGATCCGTCCACGTGACCGGCCTCACCCACGACGAGCGGGGCTACCCGGACACGACCGATCCTGCGGCGCATGATAGGCTCGTACGGCGCCTGGTCGCCAAGGTCGAGTCGGCACGCCGCGAGATCGCCGATTACGAAGTCGTAAACCCCGACGCCGAGACGGTCTTCGTCACCTACGGCCCGCCGTCCCGGACGGTCGAGCAGGTGATGCGCGACCGCCCGGACGACTCGATCGGGCACCTGCGCCTTCGGGTCGTCTGGCCGTTCCCGGAGTTCGCCCTGCAGGAGTTTTCCAACGCAAAGGTCTTCCTGATGCCGGAACTGAACATGGGCCAGATGGTGCGGGAGGTCCAGCGCCACGTGGACCAGCCGGTCATCTCTCTCGCAAAGATCGGGGGAGAACTCCACACCCCCGCCGAACTTGTGCAGGCCCTGGAGGCGCACCGATGATCGCACCCGACTGGTTCCGGGAGGACCGCCTGCCCCATATCTACTGCACCGGGTGCGGCAACGGGACGGTCATCAACTGCACCCTCGGGGCGGTGGAGGAGATGGGCTGGAAGCGGAACGAGACGGTCTTCGTCTCCGGGATCGGGTGCTCTTCCCGCGCTCCCGGCTACATCCTCACCGACTCGCTCCATACCACCCACGGGCGGGCGCTCGCGTTTGCCACGGGGGTGAAGATGGCAAAACCGGACTTAAACATCGTCGTCTTCACGGGAGACGGAGACCTTGCCGCCATTGGCGGGAACCACTTCATCCACGCCTGCCGCAGGAACGTAGATATGACCGTGGTCTGCATGAACAACCAGATCTACGGCATGACCGGCGGGCAGGGGAGCCCGACGACGCCGCTCGGGGCGTTCTCGACGACGACACCTTACGGGGCAAGCGAACCGGCCTTCGACCTCGCGGAACTGGCCGTGGCGGCGGGTGCGAACTACGTCGCCCGCTGGACGTCCTACCACGTCAAGGAACTCACAAAGGCCGTCGCCGCCGGGATGCAGACACCGGGGCTCGCCTTTATCGAGGTGAGGACCCAGTGCCCGACGAACTACGGCCGCCACAACAAACTCCGGCGCGTCTCGGATATGATCGAGTACCTCCGGAGCCACGCGATGCTTGTCGCGAAGCGTGACAGGCTGGTCAGGGAGGGAAAACCGGTCCCGGAAGACACCTTCACCGTCGGGGAACTGGTCCGGCGGAACCGGCCGGCGATGGGGGTGAGACGATGAGACACGAAGTCAGGTTCTCGGGATACGGCGGGCAGGGGATCATCCTCTCCGCAGTCATCCTCGGGCGGGCGGCGGCGCTCTACGACAACAAGTACGCCGTGCAGACACAGGTCTACGGCCCGGAGGCCCGGGGCGGGGCCTCGATGGGGCAGGTGGTGATCGACGATGCACCGATCCTCTATCCCGAGGTGGCCGACCCCGACATCTACGTCATCATGTCCCAGCAGGGGTTTGAGAAGTACGGTGTCCAGGCGCGGGAGGACGCGTTCATGATCCTAGACTCCGACCTGGTCCGGTCACGCCCGGCCTGCCGTTACTGCGAGGTCCCGGCGACGGCGGAGGCAAAAGGCACTCTCGGCCGGGAGATCGTGGCGAACATCGTGATGATCGGCGCCCTCGCGACCGCAACCGGGGTCGTGAGCAGGGAGGCGATCGAGCGTGCGGTGCTCGACAGCGTGCCCAAAGGCACCGAGAACCTGAATCTAAAGGCATTAAAACGTGGATTTGAACTCGGAGAACGAGCGTGTAACCTATGAAGCTACTGGAATACGAGGCAAAACGGGTCTTTTCGGGGTACGGCATTGCGGTCCCGAAAGGGGTTCTTATACGGGCACCGGAAGAGGTCGCGGCACACCTGCCGGAGTTAGGCGATGGCGTGGTATTGAAGGCGCAGGTGGACGTCGGCGGACGCGGAAAGGCCGGTGGCGTCCTGATGGCCGATAAGGCCACGGCGGCCGGGACTGCACGGGAACTCTTCTCCCGGGAGATCAAGGGCGTCCCGGTCGGGGAGATCCTTGTGGAGGAGCGTCTCACCATCGAGCACGAGTACTACGTCAGCATTGCCATCGACCGGTCGAGCAGACAGCCGGTGGTCCTCTTTGCCGACGCCGGCGGGGTGGAGATCGAGAACAAGGCGTTGGCAGACGAGTCCGCCGTCCGCAAGGTCGTCGTATCCCCACTCCTCCGGGACATCCCGCCGTTTCTCATGCGGGAACTCCTCGGCGGGGCCCCGAAGGAACTCTCCCCCGTCATCAACGCTCTTTACCACGCATTCCAGGAGAAGGATGCCATGCTCGCGGAGATCAACCCGCTCGTGACGACGCCGCGGGGGGTCTATGCGGCGGACGCGAAGCTGATCGTCGACGACAACGCCCTCGCCCGCCAGGGGATAGCAGTCAACCGCGACCTCTCGGAACGCGAGCGCGAGGCCGAGAAGCACGGCTTCTCCTACGTGGAACTTGACGGAACCATCGGCGTCATCGGCAACGGCGCCGGGCTCACGATGTCGACGCTCGACCTCATTGAGTATTACAACGGACGGGCAGCCAACTTCCTCGATGTCGGGGGCGGCGCCGACCAGGAGCGCGTGATGCACGCCGTCCGCCTCGTCGCGAGCATGCCCGAGGTGGCGGTGATCGTGGTCAACCTCCTCGGGGGCATCACCCGGTGCGACGAGGTGGCAAAGGGAATCATCGCCGCCGGCGTCGCACCGACGGTCATCGTCCGGATGGCCGGGACGAACGAGGAAGAGGGACGGCGGCTGCTCGCCGAATGCGGCTACCGGATGCTCGAGAGCATGGACCTGGCCGTGAAGGCGGCGATGGAGGTCGCACCATGATCTACGGAGACAGAAACCTCGGGGTGATCGTGCAGAATATCACCGGCAGGCAGGGCACGTTCCACACAGAACTGATGAACGCCTACGCACGCGAGGTCGGCGGGCGGGGCGTCGTCGCGGGGGTCGCGCCCGGCAAGGGGGGACGGGAGGTCCATGGCGTCCCGGTCTACAACACGGTACGCGAGGCGCTCCGGGAGCACGACGCGACCGCAAGCGTCGTCTTCGTCCCGGCGAGCGCCGCCTGTGACTCGGTCATGGAAGCGGCGCACGCAGGAATCGATCTTGCAGTCGTCATCACCGAGCACATCCCGGTCCACGACGTCATGAAGGCACTCGCCTACGCTAAACTCCACGACTGCACGGTCATCGGCCCGAACTGCCCGGGGCTCCTCTCGCCGGGGGAGTGCAAACTCGGGATCATGCCGGCCCACCTCGCCACCCGGGGGAACGTCGGCGTCGTCTCCCGGAGCGGCACCCTCACCTACGAGGTGGTCGACGAGCTCACCCGTGCCGGCATCGGCCAGAGCACGGTGGTCGGGATCGGCGGCGACCCGGTGATCGGCCAGACGTTCGTGGACGCGCTCGCGCGGTTCGAGGACGACCCGCAGACGAAGGCCGTCGTCGTCATCGGCGAGGTTGGAGGGAACCTCGAAGAAGAGGGAGTCCGGTCGACCGATCTTCCGGTCGTCACCTACATCGCCGGCGTGAGCGCCCCGCCCGAGAAGCGGATGGGCCACGCGGGGGCGATCATCGAGGGCGGCGAGGGCGATGCACGCTCCAAGGTCCGGCGGCTCTCCGCCCTCGGGATCCCGGTCGCATCCCGGCCGTCGGAGATACCGGGGCTGATCCGCGAGGTGCTATGAACGGCGACCTGATGCTCGCAACCGCCTGCGAGGTGGCGGCGAAGATCGGCGCACTCGCGGTCGTCTCGTTCGTCGATCCGGTTCCGCTCCCCCCGGGGACGCCCGATGTCCCGATCATCCGGGTGCAGGAACTGCAGCTCGATGTCTTGAAAGACCTCACCATGCACGATATCCTGGAGGTGAGCGAGCGGCATATGCTGGACGCCGCAGTCCACCTCTATCTCCGGCGAAACCTGGAGA
>JAENZF010000155.1 GCA_016841385.1 Methanobacteriota archaeon
CGATCACCTCGATGCCGCGCTTGAACGTCCGCAGGACGCGGAAACGGTCGGGGTCGTCGACGACGCAGAAGTCGGCGATCCTCCCGGGAGCGAGGGCGCCCCGGTCGTGGAGCCCGAACCGCCCGGCAGCAGAGAGCGTGGCCATACGGAGCGCCTGCTCTACCTCGAGGCCGCACGCGACCGATTTCCTCACGCAGTCGTCGATATGCCCCTCCCGGGCGAGCATGTCGGCATGACGGTCGTCGGTGGCAAAGCAGCACCGCGGCGCCGTGCAGGCGTTCACGAGCGGCAGCAGGTCCCGGAGGTTGTGCTCCGTCGAACCTTCCCGGATCATGACGTACATCCCCCGGAGGAGTTTCTCCCGTGCCTCCGCGAATGTCGTGCATTCGTGGTCGCTCTGGACCCCGGCGTAGATGTAGGCGTTCAGGTCTTTTCCGGAGAGGAACGGCGCATGGCCGTCGATCACCTCGAAGAGGTCCATCTTCGCCCGGAGGTCCTCGTCGCCGGCGAGGACGCCGGGGACGTTCATCACCTCGGCAAGCCCGATGACTCCTTCCCGCCCCCGGAACCGGGCGAGGTCTTCGGCGGTAAGGACAGCGCCGCCCGCATCGAGGGGCGTTGCCGGGACACAGGAGGGGAGCATGACCAGGATATCGAGCGGTGTTTCCATGCCCTCAGCGAGCAGGTACTCGATCCCCGGCGCTCCGCAGACGTTGGCGATCTCATGGGGGTCGGCGATCACGGTCGTCGTGCCGTGCGCAAGGACGAGCCGGGCATACTCCGCCGGCGCGAGGAGCGAACTCTCGATGTGGACGTGGGCGTCGATCAGCCCGGGCACCACACAGGCCCCCGCGAGGTCGCACTCCCGCTCCGCCTCGTACTCCCCGAGGCCGACGACGTAGCCGTCCTTGACCGCGAAGTCCACGCGCTCCCAGGTGCACGCGAACGGGTTGAAGACCTCGCCACCGGAGAAGACGGCATCCGCCGGTTCAAGCCCTCGTGCCGCCGCGAGCCCGGTCGGGATCAGGCTGCTACCTCCAGGTCGCGGATGACGGACGTCCTTCGCTCGTCGCCGACAAATATGGTCAGAAAGACCTTGTATGAGCCGGGCTGCAGGTCTACCGGGATCGTGTATTCGTTCTCTCCCCGGTCGAGGTCGATATACCGCGCTTCGGAGAAGGCCTCGTGCTGTTCAAGCGCGACCACCTCCATGATCGTTACCTGGAGCACGGCGTTCTCAACGGGCTCGCCGGTTTGCTCCACATGGACCTGCAGGGCGTCGCCGCTGTAGGTCACCTCCCCAAATGCCGTGGAGAGGCACCCGGCAGCCCCGGCGAGGACGGCAAGGGCCAGTATCACAAGACTCACGTATTTGCTGGACATTCGCTCAGAGTACCGGAGACCCGTATGCCGTGCCGGCACGAGCACGGGCCATGTGAACCCTCCGGTCCTACAAATTCACCTCCACTCTATTCATTCACAATTTTGGTTGCTATTATTAATATATTGTGAAAAAAACGGGCATTGCAAAAGTTTCGGATTCCGGGCCCGATACCGGAGGGGCGTACCGGGAAGATGCGGAATTTCCGCGGGTCGCGTCGTACAGGTGCAGGTGCCCGTCCGGGTTCGTTCCCCGGAGCACCCCGTTCGTCTTTGAGGTGCGAGGACCGGCCGATCGGCAGGAGCCCGGGCACCCGGGATACACCGTACGACGGTCGGAGCGGCCCAACCCGGGAGGCCATGCTGTAGCGGACCCTGCCGGTACTCCGCCCGGAGGACCCCGCAGTCCCGGGATGAATATGAATAAAATCGGGAAATTACGGAATAGACGGCATTTCGATCCGGAGCAATATTTAATATTCGTGAATTATTATAATTTAGTTAGAATGCATGAGGCAGACCGAGACTCCCGCCTGTACCGGATATTTCATGAGCTTCAGGAGAAGGGGCTGATCGACCGCAAGAGAAGGCTGGTGAGGTGCACCTTCACATTCTCCATGCGGGGATGCCCGGCGCTCAACTGCATCCGCTACCGGCGTTCGTTCTACGAAAGAAACCTCTCCCGGGCAAATGACGACACGCTCCGGTTCGTGCTGCTCCACGAAGAGGGGCACGCCAGGAAGGGCTCTTCCCTTCTCTCCGCCCTCCCGGCACTCCCGGTTCTCCTGTGCCTCATGCTCTTTGGGCATCCGTCCCTGCAGGTGGCAGGCCTTCCCGTCACAAAGTTAGTCTTCATCACCCTCCTTCTCCTGACCGTCTTCTTCGCCTACCGGACATACTATTGCCGTATGTACGACGAGGAGTTCACCGCCGACCGGTACGCGGCAGATGCGATGAGGTACTGCTACCGGATCAGGGATCCCGGAGCCCTCCTCCAGAACTTTCTCTCCGGTCTACTGGCCGGGGCGTCGGCCCCGTGCCGCAAGGGATCCGGCTATCTCTCGCGGGTGACCCCCGGGCTCTTTCGTTCCGAACCCGACTACCGGCCATCCATCTCCGAACGCGTACAGAGACTCCGGGATAGAGCGGGTCCCGAGGACGGGGACCCCGCTGCTCGCCGCACAGAGAGCGGCCTCTCCCGCTGACGCCTGCTCTTTTATCATACGCAGGGGCCCGGGACGACAGGAAAAAGCTGATAAGACCTTCCTTACCCACCTCTCCTGATCCCGGGGGGACGCAATGGCAAAAAAAAGCCGAATTTATCATCAAGGACGAAGGAATATTTCAAAATACGAGACACGCTTGGAAAATACATAGCACAATAGAAATAGATTTAATAACCCCTATTTCAAATAGTGGTATTGAGGGGTGCTGGATATGACAATTGTAGCGTTCGCCCACCACAAAGGTGGCACCGGAAAGACGACATCGTGCCTCAATGTTGCAGGGTACCTTCAGAAAGACGGGAAGAGCGTTCTGGTAGTGGACTGCGACCCGCAGGCCAATGCTACCACGGGGCTCGGGGTCGACCCTGAAACCCTTGAACTGAGCATGTATGACGTCTTCATGAACGTCTTTGAAGGCTTTCCCGATACTGCGATCAGTGATGTGATCGTCCCCACGGCATCAGGGATCGACCTGGCCCCGGCAACCCTCGATCTCGTGGGGGTTGAGCCTTATCTCTACAGTATCGAGGACCGGGCAGGGGTGCTCAAAGGGGCGCTCGCCGGGGTGAAGGACGCCTACGACTTCATCCTGATCGATACGCCCCCGAGCATGGGCCAGTTCGTCATCAACGGCCTCGTCGCAGCGGACCACACCATCGTCACCCTCGACCCCGGCACCTTCGCCCTCAGGGGTATGGAAGCCCTGTCAACGGTCTTCTGCGACATCAGGGAGATGCTCGGGGAAGACGTCGCCGCAGATTTCGCCATCCTCACCCGCTGGAAGGGGTCGGGCGACCCGGCGGCAGGAACGGGCGGCCTTGCACTCTTCCTGAAACGAATCTTCTCAGCCGGCCCCTCCGCAGAAGAGGAGAAAGAGAGGGAGCGGCTGAAAGCATTTGAATCCGAGGTAAGAAAAGCGTTCAAGCAGGTGTTCACAGTCCCATACTCACCTGCAATTTACGAAACACAGCAACAGGGACTTCCAATCTCCCATTACGCACCCGAGAGCGATGCCGGCAGGGAATACCGGGCAATAGCAACTGCACTTCTGGAACGAGACGAGAAACATGATGAGGATGTGTAATCAATGATCGATAAACCTGGAAGAAAAGCACTATTTACCGGGCCGATTGTGCCGGGTACGACAGGAGAGGCACAGAAACAGGGGGCGGTGGTACTGCCCGAGGCGATCGAGGCTGCACTCCATGCAGGGATCGGCGGCGACTCCGCGAAGATCGACCTTGCCGGCATTCAGGAGGAGTTCCGACCCCTGGCGGCCTCGATCAACGCGCTGCTTGAGAAGAAGCAGGAGGAGAAGCAGGCCCTCAGGCGCCGGCTGGAGGAGGCCAGAACGCTTCTGAAGGGATCCGATATGATCATCGAGCAGAACCCGATGCCCATGCTGGTCGTCGATCTGCAGTTCAAAGTAACTGTGGCAAACGCTGCCTATGCCGAGATGAGCGGGATCCCGATGGACCAGATGCTCGGCAGGAGCCTGAGAGAATTCAAGATAATGTCGCAGAAGGGTTCCGGCCTCCGGCAGGCGATCCAGGAGAAGAAGCGTGCGTATGCGGAAGTCATCGTCGAACTGCCCTCGGGCACCCATACGCTCGAGCAGTACGGCATCCCGCTTCTTGACAAGGAAAATGCGGTCGAGAGCATCCTCATCGTCTATAACGATCTCACCA
>JAENZF010000156.1:0-2179 GCA_016841385.1 Methanobacteriota archaeon
TCGAGGGCGGTCTTGCCGTAGACATAGGCCGGCATCCCCGCGAGCAGGAACGCGACCCGGAGTCCTTCCTCGATCTCCTCCTTCGTCACGCCGAGGTTCCCGGCACCGGCCATCTGCGCCCGGACGGCGTGCCCGTCCCGGAGCGCCGCGGCGATCGCGATCGCGATGATCTTCTTCGTCTGCTTCGAGAGGGCGCCGTCGGCCCAGATCATCTGGTCAAGCCCCATGACCCTGCCGTAGAGGTCGGGGTCCGTCTCTTTGAGCTCCTTGAAGATCTCGGGAATCTTCCCGATCTTCTCCTCCAGGTTCTTCTCTTCCATCCTCATCACTCCTCAAGCACCATCGGTTCGCCGCAGCAGACCAGTTCCCCGCCGCCGGCTTCCAGTACCCGGACCACGTTTCCGCAGATCTCGCAGTGGTAGACCTGCCCTTTTGCCGATACGTTCACCATTCCTCTCACCTCGGGTTATTCTGTCTTGCTCTTCCTCTCCGGGGGATGCAGGACATCCTCCGGTGTTTTGATGTCAGGCCGGATGTGGGTCATCGGGAGGCAGTTGTACATCTCGCAGGCACAGGTCGGACATTTGACGAGGTCCGCATCGGTGCTGTCGAGCCGGAGCTCCCGCCCGCAGTCGATGCAGATGAACCGGCCGGGGCCCGGCTTCTCACCGGCCTTCGCTGTCTTTTTGGTTTCTGATTCGGCCATAGAAATTCACCAGGCGGTAATAGCCTCACAAGGTATTTAGTAGTTCCCTCCCCGGACGGCACCGGATCGCCCCCGTTATCCGCCTAACCGTGTCCGCGCCGCATGGCCGCATCCTATTAATAGGGTCGTGCGCAACCCTGCACCATGCCCAAGAAGGTTATCGCGCTGCTCGGGAGCCCCATTCTCGAAGGGAACACCGCCCGTCTCCTCGATGAGGCCATCCGGGGTGCAGAGGAGGCCGGGTGCGAGGTCGAGAAGCTTGAGGTCGCGCACATGGACATCCTGCCCTGCATGGAGTTCTTCCAGTGCAAGGGGAGTGAAACCTGCCTGATCCAGGACGAGATGGAGGAGATCTTTCGGAAGTTCCGGGAGATGGACGGCCTGATCATCGCCACCCCGGTGATGACGATGGGCATCCCCGGAAGACTCAAATCGTTCATGGACCGGTTCCAGGTCTTTTACATGGCCAAGTACCACCGCGGTCGGTCCTTCATCTCTCCGGAGCGGCGGAGAGAACGCAAGATGCTCTTCATATCGATCGCGGGCATGAACCTCCCGACAGTCTTTGAAGGCGTGAAGATGACCGCCCGGGCGTTCGGGGAGATCATCGACTGCCCGTACTGGGACGAGGTGCTCAGAAACGACATGGACACGATCCAGGATATCAGGACACGGCCGGAGGTGATGGAGGCGGCGTACCGGAAAGGCTCCGAACTCGGGCGGCTCCTAGGGTGAGTTATCGGGCTCGATATGGACGACGACCTCCGCGAGCCCCGGCACTGTCTCTTTGAGCCGCCGTTCAACCTCGTCGGAGATCTCGTGGGCCCGGGAGACCGGGAGGCCCGGGTCGACGGTGATATGGAGGTCGGCAAAGATTTCGCCCGGTTTTCCCCGGCACCGGAAGTCGTGGTACCCGGCCACCCCGGGGGTGTCCGTCACCACCGCCTGGATGAGCGCCGGGTCGCAGGGGAGGTTCATCGTGTCGGTGAGGACCTCTGCTGCGCCGTAGAGGATCCCGAGCCCCATTCTCGCGATCAGGAGGCCGATGGCGAAGGCGATGATTGGGTCGGCCTCGGGGTAGCCGAGCCTGACGGCCAGGAACCCCCCGAGGACGGCGATGGAGACGAAGACGTCGCTTCTGGTGTGCTGGGAATCGGCGACGAGGATCTGGCTCCGGTACTCTTCGCCCTTTTGACGCTCGTAGGTGGAGACGGCGATGTTGATGATGAGTGTAACGACCATGACCCCGACAGTGACCGCCGTGATCTGGGGGGCGACGGGTTCGACGAGCCGCCGGTAGCCTTCGTAGAGGATCCCGGCGGCGGTCAGGAGGAGCATCGCCCCGATGACCTGGGTGCCGAGCGTCTCGATCTTGCCGTGGCCGTAGGGGTGCTCCGGGTCGGGGGGTCTCCCGGCGAAGTAGAGGGCGACTATGCCGACGACGTTTGAGAAGGAGTCGAACCCCGAGTGGAG
>JAENZF010000156.1:2279-4293 GCA_016841385.1 Methanobacteriota archaeon
GCCGAGGCGAAGGGGGAGCGGAAGAACGAGGCCTCGATCGTCTTTACCCACGCTATGCGGGCGGAAGAGGTGCATGCGAATCTCTATCTCCAGGCGCTTGAGGCCGTCCGGGAAGGAAAAGACCTCGACGCGGAGAAGGTCTATCTCTGTCCGGTCTGCGGCAACGTCGAACTCGGAGCGGCGCCGGAGAAGTGCCCGATCTGCGGGGTTCCGGCCCGGATGTTCCGCGAAATTCAATAACCTCTCCTTTTGCGGTGCGACACTGCAGGCCGCTACGTCCGGGATCCGCGAATCGCCCACACCTGCGGAACCTGTCTCCCCCACCCTCACAAGTTAAATAGGGCTCCTGAGATATTCCACCCCATGGCAGGCGTGAAGGTCTACACGACGGAGAACTGCCCCTACTGTCGGATGGTCCAGGCGTTCCTCAAGAAGAACGGCGTCGAATACGAGATCGTCGACGTGGGGAAGGATCGCGAGGCGGCCCGGGAGATGATCCGGATCTCGGGGCAGCGGGGGGTGCCGGTCACGGTCTTTGGCGATGAGATGATCGTCGGGTTCGATGCAAAGAGGCTCCGGGAGCTCTTCGGGACGCCGGTGACGGATGAGATCGACGATGTGGTCGTCGTAGGCGCCGGGCCGGCCGGGATGACGGCTGCGGTCTACTGTGGCAGGAAACTCATGAAGACCGTCGTCGTCTCGGAGAACATCGGCGGCCAGGCGGCCTGGAGCTGGGCGATCGAGAACTACATGGGGTTTAGGGTGATCACGGGAGAGGACCTCGTCGGAAAGTTCGAGGAGCAGGTCCGGGGGCTTAACGTCAGCCTCGAACTTGACAGCGTCGAGAGCATCGAAAAAGAGGGGGACGTCTTCCTCGTCCGGACGGCCTCCGGGAACACTTACCACTGCCGGACGGTCATCCTTGCTTCCGGCAAGCAGCCCCGCACCCTGGGGCTCCCGGGCGAGGACCGGCTGATGGGGAGAGGCGTCTCCGTCTGCTCGACCTGCGACGCCCCGTTCTTCCGCGACAGACCGGTCGCCGTCGTCGGCGGAGGGAACGCGGCGATCCAGACCGCCATCGAGTTGACCAGGATCGCGAGTTCCGTGGCCCTGATCGTCCGGAGCACCCTCCGGTGCGATGAGATCTACGTCCACCGGGCAGAGGAGGTGGGCGTGCGGATCTTCCTCCATCACGAGGTGACGCAACTCCACGGCGACCAGACCCTGACCGGGATCACGATCCGCGACCGCCAGACCGGGAAGGAGACGGTCCTCGACGTGGAGGGACTCTTCCTCGCGATCGGGCTCGTGCCGAATACGGGGTTCCTCGGGGACCTGGTGAAGCTGAACGAGCTGGGCGAGATCGATATCGACGAGAACGGCCACACGAGCGTTCCCGGGATCTTTGCGGCCGGGGACGCGACCTGCGTCAAGGCCAAGCAGATCATCGTCGCCGCCGGTGATGGGGCGAAGGCGGCGCTCGAGGCGCACGAGTACTTCGAGCGTTTCATGAGCAAGCAGGCGAAAGAGCGGGTCGTCGCCACGTGAGACCGGCCCTGCCTGCATCCGGACGCCTTCGGCCGGAGTCCGGAGGGTGAACGGGTTCTCCCTCCGGACCGGTTCGGCGGACGCTTCGTAACGGTTCGACCGGGCAATCGGTCGGGCTGAGGATGGCCGCTGCCCGGCTTTATGGTGCCGCTCGCGGAGGCCGCCGGCCACGATCCGGTTGACGCCACCTCCCCATTGAAATCTCCATGGGACCCGGGCCTGTTCCCCGGCCAGCACCATCCATCAAATTCATATTTTTCAGAATATTCAGAATATTCGGAACATTTATGTGCTTCCGCAGACCACTCTGATCCGGTGAGCCACATGGGAGATGCCCCGAAAAACGAGCGGAGTTCCTCCTGTTCCGGTGCCTGCACGATCGAGGCGGTCGTGAGCGTCGACGCACGGGGGCAGGTGGTGCTTCCGAAAGATATCCGCGAACGGGCAGGGATCGCTCCCGGCGACC
>JAENZF010000157.1:0-1926 GCA_016841385.1 Methanobacteriota archaeon
CGCAATCGCCATCACGAACGTCGTCATCGTGGAGACCGTCGAGGTGATGCTCTCCATCATGCGGCTGCTGTCCTGGACGGTGACTACATCCTTTTTCCTGTTGAGCCCGTCTTCGATTGCCGTCTTGACCGCATCGATGTTGTTTATGTCGTTCACGACGACGTTGACCTGGCCGTATTCGCCTTCACCGCCGTAGATGCCGGTGAAGAGTTTGTCGCTTCCGACGATCGCCATATCCGTGTTCAGGTCCATCGACATGCCGCGCTCCTCGAGGATGCCGACGACCCGGACGGTCGTGGTGGACCCCTCGTCGGGGTCGCCGATCTTGATCTTGCTCCCGATCTTGAGGCCGAGCCGTTCGGCGAGCGTCGGCCCGACCGCCACCGAGGTCGTGCTCTGGGGGTACTCCCCTTCCTCGACGGTGAGGACCTCGCGCATGATATCCGGGTCGAGGCCGTAGACGGTCGCTCTCCCGGTATCCGACCCGACCTCGATCCGGTCGGACTCGGACCTGACGGTGTAAGCGGTCCCGTACTTCGCGACGATACGTTGGATCTCTTTGAACTGGTCTTGTGTGATCGTGTCGTCATTGGAGGAGGAACTGCCGCCGCCCGATCCCCCCATCATCATACCGCCCCCGCCCCCGCCCCCGGTGTACGGGGTGACGGTGAGCTTGTTCGCCATATCGGAGAGCTGCTCCGTGACCGAGAGCGTCATGTTCGCCCCCATCATCCCGATCGAGGCGATGGCGACGACGCCGATGACGATACCGAGGGCGGCAAGGACCGATCGGAGGAAATGGAGCCGGACGCTCCTCATCGAGAGGGCAAGGATGATGTCTTTTCCGATCATGCCACTCTCCCGTCCCGGATGACGATCGTCCGTTCCGCATATGCCGCGATCTCGGATTCGTGGGTCACCATGATGATCGTCCGGCCTTTCCGGTGGAGATCCGAGAGCACCTCCATGATCTGGGCGCCGGTCTGCGAGTCCAGGTTTCCGGTCGGCTCGTCGCAGAGGAGGATCGCCGGGTCGTTGACGAGCGCCCGAGCGATCGCAATCCGCTGTTGCTGGCCGCCCGAGAGTTCGTTCGGTTTATGGGTCGAGAGGCTTTCGTCGATCCCCACCAGGGCGAGGAGGTCCCGCACCCTCCCGGTATCGTCGTTTTTGCGGTGTTTCATGATGTAGGGGTACTCGACGTTCTCGTAGGCGGAGAGGAGCGGGATGAGGTTGAACTTCTGGAAGATGTAGCCGATGGAAGAGAGCCGGAGGCTGGTCAGCTCCCGGTCGTCCATCTCCCTGATGTTCTTCCCTGCGATAGAGAGGTCGCCGGACGTGGGACGGTCGAGGCACCCGATCTGGTTGAGGAGGGTCGATTTCCCCGACCCCGACGGCCCCATGATGGTGACGAACTCTCCCTCGTTGATGGTGAGGGATATCCCGGAGAGGGCCGTGACGTCGCCTGAAGGGAGGGGATAGACCTTCGTGACGTCGTCGAGTTCGATAACCGGACTGCTCATGCGTCTCCCTTCCCTCTTATTTGCCGAGCCGGTCACGGATCTTTCCTAAGTAGCCCTTCCGCCACGCGACGGCGACGGCCACGCCCCCGACGATCGCGAGGAGGATCTCGACTACCGGGATCTGCGCAAACCCGGCTCCGAACGACATGCCCATACCCCCTGTTCTCACCTGGGGGCCGCCGCTGATGCCGGCCTGTGCCTGACCGCCCGTACCTGCCTGCGATGCCTGTCCTGCCGACGAGAGGGAGACGGTCACGGTCTCGCTATACGTTTCGCCGTTCTCATCTTTGTACTGGACGAGGAGCGGGATGGAAGATGCGCCCTGTGCGCTGCATGTGACCTCGAAACTCGAGAAGTCGTCCGGCTCCAGTCCGCCGACAACGTAGACCGGGTAGGGGTCGGTTGC
>JAENZF010000157.1:2026-4251 GCA_016841385.1 Methanobacteriota archaeon
GCCAGGGCTCCGAGGAAGACGGCCGTCTGGGTGGACCTGACGCCTTCGCCGCTCGGGGTGACGGTTACGCCGTTCACGCTGCTCTCACGGGGGTTCCCGATAGAGAGAACGATGGTATCTTTGCTGTTTGCCGGGTAGGTCTCCGGGGCGTCGACGACGTTGACCTGGATCTGGGTGCTCTCAACCGTCACCGGGACGAAGTAGCGGATGCTCCCACTGTTCCGGAGGTCCAGGTAGAAGACCGGGTAGTATACGCCGTCCGCGGTATCGGCCCTCACGGTGAACGTGAACGACATGGTGTTCCCGGGACCGATGGTGCCTACCGAATCGTAGGTCTTGTCGTTGATGACGGCAATCCCGTTCGGATACAGTTCGGCCCTGCTGATGGCAACGCCTGTCTCTCCGGTGTTCTTGATCTCGACCGTCACCGTGCCCGTATCCCCGCGCATGAGCGCGTCGGGATTGACGGTGACCCCGGTGACCGCGATCTGTTCCTCCGCCGACGACGTATCGGCCGCCGCAGCGGCGCCCACTATGGACGACAGGAGGAGGAGCAGGATGCATAACTTATGCTTCATCGGCGCTGCCTCCGGTGCATGGCGTTGTCTGCACGGCATCGGCGCTGCTCTGGTATCGTTCTGGCATTTTTCATGGTCTTTCCACTCGCTTTGAACCTGGTGCTCTGATGTCGCGCCCTTCCCGGTAACTGCTGGAGGGGCCGCCCGACAATGTAAACTATATTTTACATATTGTTATTTATAAAATACTAATTGCCGGAAAAAGCAACATAATGGGTAGTATGTCAGACATTTATCGACAACGATTCGGGTTGCCGGCGGAGCTGTTCTGCCCTCCTCTCGCAAGGCGATATCCTCACCCCCGCCCCCTGGGGCGGGGGCAGTGCGTGGCGATAAACGACGGGCCGCAGGGCCGGAGCTTGAGCACCTTCAGGTGCAAGTGCAGGAACTTGAGCACCGTCAGGTGCGAATTGCGCAACCTGGTGAAGATTAGTTAATGGGGTTATGCGGTTGGGTCAGGGCTGACAATTGCTTCGCTCCGTCACCAGGGTCGTTAAAAGAAGATCGCAGCAACGAGCCCCGGTCCCCGGAAGGGATCCGGAGATTATTTGCGCTCTACCATATCGCCGTAGAGGAAGATCTCCTCGATGGCGACGCCGAAGAACCGGGCGATCTTGAAGGCGAGGTCGAGCGACGGGTCGTACTTCCCCTTCTCGATGGCGAGGATGGTCTGCCGGGTGACCCCGAGCTCGTTTGCGAGCCCCTCCTGGGTCAGGTCGTGCATCGCCCGGTAGACCTTAATCCTGTTCTTCATCTCTATCCCATTCTCCGTACTTGCGGGCGTAGTACACCCTGAACCCGACGTACAGGAATATCATCAGGCAGAGGAGTACCAGCTGGCCGACGGCAAACCTGCCGAAGAGATCGAAAGGCAGAACGTCGGGCTCTGTTATCCGTATGATGATTGTAGGGTCAGGGCCTGGTGGGGGCGGGCGCAGCCCGAGCGGTCTGCTGAATGCGAAGGCCGCACTCCCGAGGCTGACCGCAAAGAAGACCACCCAGAAGATCTCCAGCGTCCGGAGCGCCGCCTTCTCTGTGATCATCGCCGTCCGTTCGTCCTCTATCCTCTCTTCGACCATCTTGCGCGCCCCGTAGATCAGTAGGACGCCGAGAACGAACGCAACCTGGATCAGGATCGGCCTCTCGATCTCCACCGAGAGCCAGAAGGCGGCAACCTCGGCGAGCGCGACGACACCGGCCAGAAGATAGAACGTGTTTCGCTTCATGTGCAGCCGTTGTATACGATCTTGAACATTTTGTTATTAATGTGTAACCCCGGCGAACGGCACGGGGGCTCTCATCGTCCGCTCTTCTTCGTGCGGGATGCAGGTGTTCGGGATTGGTTTTGTTCCCGGCTTGCCCGGTACGCTGGACCGTGGGGCAAAGGACGGATAGAAGGGCCGGAGTTCAAGCACCCGAAGTGTGCGGAGTGCGCCAGTTCGTAGGATCGGAGCTCAAGCACTCGAAGGCCGATCTCCACAGGGTTTGCGCGATCGTATCTGATGGTGCTCACGCTCCCGAACCTTTGCAGCCGACAATTACCTCCGGTCACACCTGGCTCGGATTTCGTGGGGATATCGCCACGGGGGGTGTGCGACTGTCGGGACGACAGGAGCACGAGCACCGTTAGGTGCGTGGGGACAGGGG
>JAENZF010000158.1:0-1440 GCA_016841385.1 Methanobacteriota archaeon
ATGATGCTGCCGGGCATGATGAAGGCAAGGACGACGCTTATGGCGATCATAACGACGGTCGCCACCCGGATCGGCCTCATCGACGCTTTCTGTGAACCGGTGCGCCGCACAACATCAAACCCGAGCGACGTTCCCATGACGTGGAAGAGGGAACTGAGGGTGGACATCGCAGCGGCAAGGAGCGCCAGCATGAAGATGACGATGAAGAGGTCGGGCATCGATGCGTTGATGAAATTCGGTATGATCGTGTCGATGTTGCCGTCGGTGGCCGCCTGCAGGGCGATCTCGCCGCTGGTCTGGTAGAAGTAAACGTTGGTGAGCGCGCCGACCGTGAAGGCGACCCCGGTCATCATCAGGATGAACGGTCCGCCGACGAGGACCGCACGGTTCAGCGACCGGGTGTCCTTGACGGTCATGAACCTGACCACAAGTTGAGGCTGCGCCAGCACCCCGATGCCCACCCCGAGAACGAGCGTCGTCACCATGGTGAGCCAGATGGACGATCCGAGTGCCGGCATGGAGGCCCACCCGGTCATCCCTCCGGCGGCGAGCGCCTGCGGGACGAGGTCCGACATCCCGGCAAGGGCGGTGTTCGCCTCGACAACACCTCCGAGCTGGACATAGGTGAGCGCGAGAAGGATGGTCATGCCGACGAGCATGATCCCCCCCTGTAGCGCGTCCGTGTACATGACGGCGATGAGCCCGCCCAGCACCACATAGAGGGCGACGATCGCGGCAAACGCGATGAGCGCGGTGGTATACGGGATCTGCAGCGTGCTCGTGATGAACTGGGCTCCGCCGATCAGGATCGCCGCCGTATACAGCGGCATGGCGATGACGATGACGAGCCCTGCGGCATACTGCATGAACGGCGACCCGTAGCACTTCCCCATCAGGTCGGGGAAGGTCACGGCACGGAGTTTACTCCCGATGCTGCGGGTCCGTTTTCCGAAGACGATGAATGCGATGAAGATTCCAAGCCCGATGTTCAGGACGGTCAGCCAGATCATCCCCATACCGAGCTGCGCCGCAACCCCGCCGAAACCGATGATGGCGGACGTGCTGATGAACGTCGCTCCATAGGAGAGGGCAAGGACTACGGGGTGGATCTTCCTGCCGGCGACCATATAATCGTCGTCCCCTTTTGTCTGGCGGTAGCCGAGATAGCCGAGACCGATGATGAGGACAAGATACACCAGCGTTATTGCGACGAAGATACCGGTATCAACTGCCATCCCGTTGCTCCTCCACGCCGTTGTTCCAGTTCAACAGGCCGTACACTAGGCATGCGAGCGTAAAGACGAGCGCAAGCAGATATCCAACCCAGATCGAGGGATCAGTAATTCCAAACATAACAAACCACCTGGCGGTAACGGAAAAACCGTTACATTACACGGGAACTCAGCAAAAGGGCCGGTTCCCTATCTAAAGAAGAATGCG
>JAENZF010000158.1:1540-4238 GCA_016841385.1 Methanobacteriota archaeon
CGGGTCGCAACCATACAGAGCGGTGAATCATGGACAGCACGGCAGAGATCATTTCAGCGACACTGGGCCTCTCGTCAGAACTCCTGATAAGGACGGTCCCGATTGTCGTCATCGGCGTGCTGCTCGCCGAGATCCTGATTGCTCTCCGGATCACCGACAGGATCGCGAGTGTTGCCTATCCGGTCACAACGTTCTCTCACCTGCCCCGCGAGTGCGGAGCAAGTTTTCTCCTGGCATTCATCTCGCCGCAGGCGGCGGACGCGATGCTTGTCGATTACTACCAAAAGGGGATGATCGGGAAGGGCGAGCTCGTCGTCGCAGCGCTCATCAACTCCTTCCCGTCCGTCGTCATGCACTGGCGCTACCTTATTCCGGTCTACGTGCCGCTGCTCGGGGTCTTCGGCCTGATCTACTTCGCCATACTGATGGTGATCGGGTTTCTCAAGACCGGGATCGTCATGATGGCCGGGAGGATGCTTCTCCCGGGGGTTCCGGCATCCGGGCCGCCGGAGAGACCCTCACGGCGGGCGTTATCCCCGAGAGAGGCTATAAGAGCCTCTTTCGGACCGACCGCGAGAACCCTCCGCCGAATCCTCGGCATCATGATCCCGACGCTCGTCGTTGTGGCGTTTCTCATCGAGGCGGGCGTCTTCGATGCCGTTGCTGCATACCTGGAGGGCGCGAGCAGGCTCTTCCCCATACCGCCCGAGGGCCTCGCGATCATCGCTGCAAAGTTCGGGTCGTACATCGCCGCGGCAAGCCTTGCGTCCGGACTGCTCGCGGCGGGCGAGATCTCCGGCAGGGATATCGTCATCACGCTGCTCGTAGCGAACCTGCTCACCAGCGTCGTCACCTACCTGCGATGGCTCGGGTCCTTTTACATCGCAATCTTCGGGCCGAAGCGGGGCACCGAGATCATGCTCCTCTCCGTCGCTCTCCAGGACGGCCTTCTGCTGGTAGCCATCTTCCTGCTCGCCTGGCTCTGGTGAAGAGGGAAGGCGAAGGACATCTCCGGACATTCGCCCGTTGTAGCGCTCTACAGGGTTGAGGTCCTTATCGGGGAGCCCGAACCCGCACCCGGGACATACGATGAAAGCGCCGTCGTTCACGAAGTATTTCCTTGATCTGCCGTCATCGCACCCGATTCCATCGGTGCATGTGCCGCGGGAAAGTATTTCATACAGAAGCGATGAGGCCCGGAAAAAATGGAGGAAGAGAAGATGGCAGAAACAAGTCTCATCGCCGAACCGGGAAAGCAGGAGATCGTCGTCTCGCGGGTCTTCGACGCGCCGCGGGACCTCGTCTTCAAGGCGTGCACGGACCCGGAGCTGATAGCGCAGTGGTGGGGGCCAAAGGGCTTCACGACCACGGTCGAGGAGCTGGACGTCCGGCCCGGCGGGATGTGGCGCGTCGTTCAGCGCGATGCCGAGGGGAACGAGTACGCGTTCCACGGCGTATACCACGAGGTTACGCCCGAGCGGATCGTCGACACATTCGAGTACGAGGCCATGCCGGGCCACGTCCTGCTCGAGACGGAGACGTTCGAAGACCTTGGCGGCGGCAGGACAAAGATGACGGACCAGATGGTCCTCCAGTCGGTCGAGGATCGCGACGGGATGCTCCAGTCGGGATCGCAGGAAGAGATGATCGAGCCCATGGAGCGTCTCGCCGGACTCCTGCAGTCGCTGAAACAGGCGGCGCCGGCACGATAACTCTGCGGCCGGGAAAGGTTTTTCATGCAGGAGATAGGATGCCCGGAAAAAAGGAGGATCAACAAGATGGCAGAAGCTGTTCTGACGGAGGAGAGAGGGAGGTTATTCATCCAGCGCATCTTCGCGGCATCGCGTGACCGCGTATGGAAGGCCTGGACCGACCCGGAGTTGATAGCGCAGTGGTGGGGGCCGGCGGGCTTCACCGCGCCGGTCATCAAGATCGAACTCCGCGAGGGGGGCAGGTACCTCTACGACATGCGATCGCCCGATGGCCAGGACTTCTGGAGCACGGGCGTTTACCGCGAGATCGTCCCGATGGAGCGGCTCGTCTTCACCGACTCGTTCGCGGACGCGGAAGGCAACGTGGTCCCGGCTTCGACCTACGGGATGAGCGAGGACTGGCCGCGGGAGCTGCCGGTGACGGTGACGTTTGAGGAGCACGGCGGCGGGACGAAGGTGACCCTGCGGGAGGCCGGCATCCCGGCGGGCGAGACGCTCGACATGGCCGAGGCCGGGTGGAACGAGTCCCTCGACAAGCTCGCAAGGGTCCTGGAAGAAGGGGAAGCCGCGACGACGAAGACGCATCTCACCGCCGAACCGGGAAAACAGGAGATTATCATCACGCGGATCTTCGACGCGCCGCGTGACCTCGTGTTCAAAGCCTACACGGACCCGGAACTGATACCCCGGTGGTGGGGGCCGAAGAGTTACACGACCACGGTCGATACGATGGACGTGCGGCCGGGCGGCACCTGGCGCTACCTCCAGCGCGACGCCGGGGGCAACGAGTACGCGTTTCACGGGGTATACCACGAGATTGCACCCCCCGAGAGGCTCATCTACACCTTCGAGTTCGAAGGCGTGCCGGGCCACGTCACGCTCGAGACGGTTACCCTGGAAGACCTCAACGGCAGGACAAAGGTGACGGACAGAGTGATCTTCCAGTCGGTGGAAGACCGTGACGGGATGCTCGCATCGGGCATGGA
>JAENZF010000159.1:0-501 GCA_016841385.1 Methanobacteriota archaeon
AGCGGGCATGTTCGCCATCAGGATGGAGCGCGATACGATCAACAGCGACGACTTCATGAAGGCGATCGATAAACTCGCGGTGGATTTCGACCGGCACCACTTCCACACGACCTTCGGCGAGATGTTCGCCTGAAGGGCGCCTTCTTTTTTGGCTCTGTTGAAACCCTTTTTCTGGTCTTCATCCCTTACCTTGATAAGGTTGGTGCTGGGCCCGACTTGTCCCCTCAGGCATGTCCCCATGCAGTGGACCGTGGGACTATCGCCGTGGGGGGAACGACTGTCCGAAGGACAGGAGTTTGAGCACCGAAGGTGCGAGGTGGGGACAAAGGGGAGTGCGAGCGCAGCGAGCATGAGAAACTCGGAGAGTTTCGAGGGGGGCATGCCCCCCTCCCCACCTGACGGTGGTCGTGCTCCAGCCCTTCGGCCAGTCGCACTCCCCGTCAGCCCCTCGAAGAACTTCGTTCTTCTCGTGCTCCAGCCCTTCGGCCAGTCGCACTCCCC
>JAENZF010000159.1:511-4228 GCA_016841385.1 Methanobacteriota archaeon
CCTCGAAGAACTTCGTTCTTCTCGTGCTCCAGCCCTTCGGCCAGTCGCACTCCCCGTCAGCCCCTCGAAGAACTTCGTTCTTCTCGTGCTCCAGCCCTTCGGCCAGTCGCACTCCCCAAATGACGATATCCCCTTGAAATCCGTGCTAGTGTAACTGCAGAAAAATACCAGATAGAGGGGGTGTGAACACCGTCAGGTGCGGTTCACTGCGATCGTGACTGTGCCTGTTCTGCAGAGCAGGCCCTGTTCCAGGAACGACTGTCCCGAGAGACTTTCAACAAGGCCCTTTTCGGATATCGGCTTGTTGAACCGTAGCCAAACGCTATGCCGTGAACGCCTCCCCCAGTGCCGAAAGGCGCTCCGGGGTAAGATCGCTCGCGAGGAGGCCGAAGACCACACGATCGTAATACCCACCCCTGGTATGCCAGTATCGCCTCTGGATACCCTCCAGGACAAAGCCGCATCTCTCCATCACTCGCCGGGATACCGCATTATCGGCAACAGTATCGCCGTTCAGCCGGTAGCTATCGAGCACGGTGAAAGCGAAATATACCAGAAAGGTGCAGGCCAGGGTACCGTAGCCTCTCCCCCAGTATATATCGTCGAGCTGGTAGCCGATCAGGAACGATCCAGGACTAAAATCGACCGGTAATAGTGCGCACTGCCCGACGAAGTCGCCGGAATGCTCCAGTCTTAATGTGAACACATGGTGATCCGGCTCTCTCCCCTCCGCGAGCGCTGCCTGCATCTCCTCAATCAGAGGGAGAAAATAGGATCGTGTGTCCTCTTCTGTGTTCGGCCCGAAAAACAGCCACCTGCAGACCGACTCCTTCGAGAGCATCAGGGATATATCGGGAAGGTCGTGCTCGGTGCAGTAGGAGAACCTCAGATCCCCGCCGATCCATGTGTGCTGCATGTGCTAGTGTCCAATCTTCCTGTATATTATGATGAGAGTCCTGAAATGAGGAGGGGCACCCCGGCGAAACCACTTCTACGGAGGTGATTCGTTGCGGAGGGCGTGCCGGGGCCGTCGTGGCGGTATCCAGTAGAAATCGGTGTCCGAGCGCGTGTGGCCGGATGGAGTTCGAGCACCTGAGGCACGCACCGTGATTGTTCTCAGGAACAGGCGCAGGAACCCACGCCCCCCCGCCCTACCCGGTCGGATACTCTTCTTCAGTGCACCAGACCTCGAGCATCGTATCGCCGGGCCCGGCGCGGTCGGCATACGCCTCCGGCGTCGTGCCTTCGTCCATCCAGACGGTGTCGATCATGTGGTCCCCCGAAATCCGGTAGAGGCAGCGGTATCTCCACGGCGACGCGGGTTTCACATCCCGCTCGTAGATCTGCCGGGCAAGGCCGGACGAGCAGAAGAGGCTCTCCTCGGGCTCGAAGAGGACCTCATCGACGTAGCGCTGGATATACCACCTGAGCTCGGAGGCGAGTGCAAGTGCACTCCCGAGCGACGCCGTCCGGATGCGTATACCATACGCCAGCCGATCAGGCTGATAAAAACGAAGGGCTCCCCTGCTCGTATCGGATTTGAGCAGGGTGGCATAGAGGTCAACCCCCTCCGGCTGAATGAGGAGGACGTTCATCGCATATCTGGTGGGCCGGAGAGATCCATAAGGTTTCCTAAATCCGTGGATGGAGGAGTCCCCATCAGGTATACATGCGGCTATCGGGTGCCGCCACCTCGCGCTTCACCTTCGTGATCGCCGCGAGGAAGTCCTCCTGGTCGACGGCATCGGCGTCCCGCCGGATCGCCATCATCCCGGCCTCGCGGCAGATCGCCTGCAGCTCCGCACCGGTAGTGTTCCCGGCGAGCTCCGCAATCCCCGTGAGGTCCACGTTCCCGGAAAGACTCATCTTCGCGGTGTGGATCTTCAGGATCTCGAGGCGCGCTCCGGTATCGGGGAGCGGGACCCCGATGATCCGGTCGAACCGGCCGGGACGGAGGAGGGCCGGGTCCAGCATATCGATCCGGTTGGTCGCCGCCATGATCCGGACGTTGCCGCGGTTCCCGAAGCCATCCATCTCCGCGAGGAGCTGCATCAGCGTTCGCTGGACCTCGGCGCTGCCGGAGGTTCCGTCGTTGGTACGCATGCTCCCGATAGCATCGATCTCGTCGATGAAGACGATTGCCGGAGCGCGCTCCCGGGCGAGGATAAAGAGCTCCCGCACGAGCTGCGCGCCTTCCCCGATGTACTTGTGGACGAGTTCGCTCCCCGACATCCTGATGAACCGGGCCTGGGACTGGCGGGCAACCGCCTTTGCGATCAGGGTCTTTCCCGTACCGGGCGGACCGTAGAGAAGGATGCCTTTCGGGGGCTCCACGCCCACGCGCTCGTAGATCTCGGGTTTCGTGAGCGGATACTCGACGGCCTCCCGGACCTCCTCAATCTCTTCCTTCAGGCCGCCGACCTGCTCGAACGTCACGCTCGGCTGTTCGTCGAGTTCCATGACCCTGACCCTCGCGTCGAAGATGTTGCCGATCGTCTTGACGATGGAGAGCGTATTGTTCACCGCCACCTTCATCCCGGGCTTGAGGGTGCGGTGGAGTTTCTCGTTGACCACGGTGACGTATTCCTGATTGTTGCCCTGCTGCCGAAGATACACTTCGCCGTTCTCAAGTACATCGACCACAGCGGCAACAAACAGCGGCACCCTTTTGAGCTGACCGTTTTCTTTCCGAAGTTGCTGAAGCTCCTTCTCGAGCAACTCGTTTTTAAGTTTGTAATCCAGGATCTGCGCCTTCAAATCCTGAATCTGGAGGGTGAGCATGTCGTGCTCGCTGCCAGGCGTGCTGCCAATGGTTTCGTCCATGTCACTCATATAGTTGGATCTCCAACCACATTATAGTGTGGTGGCAGTGATCATGCAAGGCAGAAGCATATCCAGGGGTATTGCAAACGGGGACCTCCTCGTTTCGTCTGAACCCATATCGTTCCTCTCGGGTGTCGACCCAAAGACCGGTACCGTCGTGGAGAAGGGACACCCGCTTGAGGGGCAATCTATCGCCGGCTGCGTGCTGGCCTTCCCGTATGGGAAGGGATCGACGGTTGGGTCCTACGTGATCTACGCGCTGAAGCAGAACGGCCTTGCCCCTGCAGCGATCATCAATACGGAGGCCGAACCGATCATCGCGGTCGGGGCGATCATCGCGGGGGTCCCCATGGTCGACCGCCTCCCGCCGGAGTTCTCCCTTCTCGCTCCCGGCACCCGGGTGACGGTGAACGGGGATACGGGCGAGGTCTCCTTTGATGAGACTGCGTGAGGGCTGCTGTGGAGACCTGTTACGATATTCTGGGCGTCTCCCGGGACGCCACGCCTGACGAGATCCGGGCGGCGTACCGGAGGCTCGCCAAACAGTACCACCCGGACATCAACCCGGACCCGGGTGCGAACGAGCGGTTCATCGCCATCCAGCAGGCATACGAGACGCTGAACGACCCTGAAACCCGGGCGCGCTACGACCTCGCTCTCCGGGGCGGTGCCGGTTTTGCTCCGCAGGACCCGTTCCGGTACCGTCCCGGCGGGCAGACGACGTGGACGCCGGGATTCCCGTGGAGAGGACAGGTGCCCACGTCCGGAATCGGCCAGATCGGCTTTATAGTCCTCCTGTTCTCCGGAGGCATCTTGATCGTCCTCATGCTCGCGTTTTCGCTTCTCTTCCCCGCTTTCCCGGGCGGCCGGCGGCGGCCGACCTCCTCCAACCCC
>JAENZF010000160.1 GCA_016841385.1 Methanobacteriota archaeon
GCGACCCGTCGCCGGGTCTCCTCACTGGCTGCCTGGAGCCCCCTCGCCTCGTGCGGGGCCCTGCCCCCGGCCCTCGCGACCCGCCGCCGGGTCTCCTCACTGGCTGCCTGGAGCCCCCGTTCGGTGTGTGGCGACATCCCGCCAATCCTCGCGACACGCTCCCGGGTCGCTTCGTCTGCGGATGCGAGGCCGCGTTTCGCCCTCTTCTCCTCTCCGGTCATACCATCGATTCCTCCGGGTCACTCAACGTTATCGATTGTTCGTTCACATCGGCTGCAGAACGGAACCATAGCTCCTGGTTGAGAAGGAGATACCCTTGTCCGCGCATTGCTCCTCTTCACATTACCGACCGGGTCTCGCCTGTTTGCAGGATACATACCGGGATCCCTGCCGTACTTGCACTCACGCTCTGCCCTGCCAGCGTCCGTCACAGGAGGTGACGGCGGGTGAATGGAGCAACTATTATAAAATGGTTGTTCTAATATTCAGGACGGCAGGAAATCATCCGTTCAGGCAATGCAGTCCGATGGTCGGGATAGAGCCTTCAGGGGCTCTCCGCAGGGTATGCTTATACCCCGCTCTGCATCTCCCTGATCATCCGCCGTACCTGACCGAACTGTACCTCCGGCGTGGTAAAGATACAGAGATACTCGTCCCCATAGGGAGCGATGATGACGTTTCCGCCGCGATAGAAGAGTGTCAACTGTACGAATGTCCCGCATGCCGGTGCAGCCGATTGCAGGCTGACCGACCACCGGAGCAGGTCCTCGGCGAAAGCGACGGTATAGTCGGCATCGATCTCCCCGGCTGAAGAGATGCAGAGGCCGTCAACGAAGCAGGCAACTGCAGTCACCCCCGGGTGCTGCAGCACCGCTCTGAGCGGTTCGGGCTCCGATCCGGGAGGTGTGTCGTGGGAGTCCTCTTCATCATCCTCCACGGGCCCGGCCACGAGACTGCGCCTGCCGCTCTCCCCGGACAGGTCGGCCACGGGAGCTTCAAGGTCGGGCTGCATGAGGGCCTGCATCTCTACCGATAAGGCGAGGGCCTCCCTCATTTCATCGGGCTCGTACTTCCAGAGGCCGAAGTCGAGGATAGGCTGACTGCCGAAGTATTTCAACGCCGACGGCCCGCTCAGGGATTTCAGCGGGTGCCTGAATTGTGCAGCGAGAGGTTCTCCTTTCTGCACCAGCAGGAACCCCTCTCCATCCTGCATCGTGATCCGCACCGCTCCGTCAAAGCGGGACGTGTGGGAGAAGATCCATCGAAGCGATGCCTGCATCTGCCCGATATCCTTTCCCTCTGGTAACTTATCCATCATCCGGATTCCTGCCTAACCGCATCTTTTGTGTCGGGAGAGAACGTCCTCTCCGGCCGTTTCTCCTACTCGGCGTCGTCCTTTGCAAGGGTGTCGAGGATCCTGTAGGAGTTGATCAGGCGGTTGAACGCGAGTGCGAGTTCGCCGATCTCATCGTTGCTTATCACCGTGATCTCGGTGTTTGCGAGGTCGCCCTGGCTTACGCTGGTCGCAACCTTTGACAGCTGCTCGATGGGGGTCGTGATACTCTTTGCAAGACAGAAACTCCACATCAGGATCACAGAGAGTGTGAGCAGGGTCAGGACGAGGATGCTGTTCTGCAGACCGAGTATGGCGATGACGCTCCCGGTATCCCCTGCCGAGACGATCCCCAGCAGGAAGATCGGGATGACTGCAACGGTGAGCATGCTCGCCATAAGTTTGTAGAATATCGGGATCTGGATAGCGAGTCCATCCTGCAATATCCCGACGTCTTGCGAGAAGATTTCAGCCATGGGAGAATATTTTCTCATTTTATTATATAAATCTATTCTTTATCAAAAAGTTACATTAGAGTAAAATATTAAAATCTAAGGAATCTAATTAGCCCGTAAATGATTCTGGACATTTTTATGCACCTTTGAACATAATATACTCAAATCAGGATAATTATATTGACTGTAAATTATGGTATATATGCTCATGTAACAGATGTTCACGCATCCGTTGCAAAGCACGAATGTTTTTCACCCGCAAGTGTGCCCCATCCGCATCGTTCCTCCCGGTCGCTGACTAAAAGACAGTCCCTTCCGGCAGCGAACGGAGACAGTGAAGGGGCATCAACAGATTGATACGGGGTGCGGGAGAGTGGGGGTGAGCGCAACTTCCCGCTCCGTGCCGGGGGTTGGGGGTTCAGTGTATGACTCTCGTGATCGCATTCATCGGAAAACAGAGCGCCGTAATGGCGGGGGATATGCGGGAGATTGCATTTGGGGGGGACGGTTCCTGCATCGAAGAGCTGGAACGCGAACTCTACAGCGGCTCGATCATCTCCGATAACGACCTGAAGGCGCGGGCGGCTGAGATTGGCGTGACAATCCGGGTCAGGGACGATAAAGCCAAGGTCTTGCAACAGGACGGGGTGCTCATCGGCGAGGTGACCGAGACAGAGGGGGCGGCAATCCGCAGGAAGAGGCTGTACGCTACGGCAGGAAGTTACGCAATTGCCGAGGTCACCGATTCCCGGCTACGGGTAACGCAGAGGGGCAGGGCAAGCAACTTCGTAGTGCTGGGAAACGCTATCACGAAACAGACCGCCAACCAGTGCATCCAGGGGATGTGGGAGGGAGGAACGATTCAGGACGCCATGCGGCTCATCATGCTCACCATGCAGATAGCGGCGAGCGTGACGGCGTCGGTGAGCAGAACGTTCATACTGGTGCATACCGATCTCGCGGCCAACCTGTCTGATGCCATCGATCAGGATTCGCGGAAATAATGTATCGCCGGGGGGATGAATCCCGGATTGTGCCCACCTCCGCTCTGGTGCGGGTCCTGCCGGAGGCAGGCGGCGGCACCTCAATCCTGGCGCAGAAATGCAGGAATTATTGGCTGAGATAGTTGTGCTTCTTGAGCCAGTCTACCTGAGGCCTGATGTAACGGTAGACGATATCGCACTTCTCGTCCTGGAAACTCCAGGGCACAACGATCAGGAGATCGCCTTCGCGTATCCAGAGCCGCTTCTTGATCTTGCCCTTGATCCTTCCTGTGCGCGTGACGCCGTCCTCGCAGCGGACACGGATGTGGTTTGCCCCGAGCATCAGGTCGGCCCGGGCGAATATCTCCCGGTTTCTCTTCTTCGGTAATCGTACGCGTACGATCTCTTCGCTTCCGTTGTTCTGTGATCCTCGTGTATTCGTCAGTTAATCAACTCCGTAATAGGCGGTGGTGCAACCCACCTGAATATTTACTAGAGGTGTATACCAATGACCCAAGCCAGCATTAAAGTATCTATTCCCGGGAACACCCGCGCAACCGGGATCCGGCGAGGAGAGCCGGACCAATACAGGGTGTTCCGGGCGCTGCTCAGGTATCGACACCGGGAACTCTGCTCAAAGTAGTTTTCCGGGCCTGAAACAGGACAGAGTGAACTACCCTCCGACACCTCAACCTGCATGGCAGACGGTGCCGCACATCGTATGCCTCGCCCGATGACGGGCACGAGGGAGGCCTGCTCTGGGAACGCAAGTTATCTTCCTCCGTCCGGAGAGAGTACCAGGCCCGACGCAGCATACCCCCGGCACGGCTTCCCTGTTCAAAGGGATATGTTGCCCCGAATCCGGGATCGGGGGTGTTAAACATTCTCCGGAAAAGCGCAACTCTATCGGCAGGTGTGTTCCCGCATCAGGTGAGTTGCCCCCAAACTGCTGTCCGGGTTTTCTTCCGAAGGGTAATTAAGGTTTGAGCGTACATGTGTGAAGAGGATCTTTGAATGGAAAGCAGCAAGCTGTACGTCGGCAACCTCACCTACTCGGTAAATGAAGAACAGTTGAAAGACTTATTCGGCCAGTATGGGACGGTAAGTGACGTCAGAGTCATCGAGCGCAAAGGGTTCGGGTTTGTTGAGATGTCCAGCCCCGAAGAGGCTGAGGCAGCAAAGGAAGCCCTGAACAACACAGTATTTGAAGGCCGCACCTTAAAGATCGACGAGGCCCGGCCTCCGAGACCAAGAAGCGACTTCCAGCGGTACTAAACATTTACCCGGAAGAACAGTATTCTGAATATCCCACATTTTTCAAGAGTCGGGGTTCAAGGGAACCTCACCTCTGATTGTCCGGCGCGCACGGTC
>JAENZF010000161.1 GCA_016841385.1 Methanobacteriota archaeon
GGGGCGCGGAGAAAGCAGTGCGACCCACAGGGAGGACGGGGGCGTCGCCCGCGGTGCAGAGGCGGGCGAGCCGGGACGGGAGGGGGATGTAGTCAAGCACCGAACAGGCAAGCGCGCCCGGAACCCGGGCGTCGACCGGCGGCGGATTGCGGAGCGGACCCGGGACGAGGCCCGCCTGATCGCGGCGGCGCGGCGGGCGGGCGTCCCCACCCCGGTGATCCGGGACATCACCGCGGATACGATCGTCATGGAGCGGGTCATGGGCGAGGTGCTGAAGTATGTCGCCACCCCCGAGACGATCGGCCTCGCGGGCGAGGCGGTCGGGAGGCTGCACGGGACGGGGATCGTTCACGGCGACCTGACGACGAGCAACATGATCGTCCGCGACGGCCAGTGTGTCTTAATCGACTTCGGGCTTGCGTCCACGTCCTCAGAGGTCGAGAGCCGGGGGGTCGACCTCCATGTCTTCTTCCAGACGCTCGAGAGCACCACGGAGAACTTCGAGGAGCTGAAGAAGGCCTTCATCGAGGGTTACGCAGGGACATTCCCGGGGGCGGACGAGGTCCTCTCCCGGGAGCATGAAGTCGAACTGCGGGGGCGTTACCTGTGAACCTCGCGGTGGTGACGAGCAACGCCAACAAGGCGCGGGAGGTGGCCGCCTACTTTGCGGGGGTGCTTGAGGTCGACCACGTCGCGCTGGAGTGCCCGGAGTTCCGCCACGCCGACGTCGGGGAGATCGCGCGGGGGAAGGCGGAGTTTGCCTACCGGGCGCTCTCGCGCCCGCTGATCGTCGACGACACCGCCCTCTTCATCGATGCGCTCCGGGGGTTTCCCGGGCCATACGCCGCCTACGTCCACGACACCATCGGGAACGCAGGGATCCTGAAACTCATGGAGGGTGTCGCGGACCGGAGCGCTCACTTCGAGACGGCGATCGCGTTCGCGCGCGAGGACGGCATCCGGATCTTCCGGGGAATCCTCTCCGGGACGATCGTCGCCCCCCGGGGTGAGGGCGGGTTCGGCTACGACCCGATCTTCGCCCACGCCGGGCAGACGCTCGCCGAGATGCCGCTTGCCGAGAAGAGCCGGATCTCGCACCGGGCACGGGCACTTGAGGCGTTCCGCGCCTGGGTCGAGCGGGAGGCCGGAGACGGCAGAACTGTTAATAGTAGCAAGAACGCATAGTACCCATCTGACAAGTGGTGTTTTCAACATGGCAAGATTTCCCGAAGCTGAAGCACGTCTGCTCAACGTAAAGATCTGTATGAAATGCAACGCCCGGAATGCAATCCGCGCGACCCGCTGCCGCAAGTGCGGCTCTGACGAACTCCGCGCCAAGTCCAAGGAACGGAAGGCGTAACGCCGCCGTAACTGCGGGCTCCGGGTCGCGCTGAGGCGGGATCCGGCATACTCTTTTTTTAGGTGCTGCTCTGGTAGGCCCGTCCTTCAAGCGCTGTAGTAGGTGACCTTGCGGCCCTCTTCGCTGTACTCGCCCCTGTACGTCTCGATGTTGCGCTTGTAGCCGATCCGTTCCACAAAGCCGAGGTCGCGGAGCCGCTCGCGGACCCGCATCACATCCGCCTCGTCCGCCCAGTCCCGGGTGTAGACGTAGATGACCGACCACTCATCTCGTGAGTCCGGGTTTGGTTTGGCGGTGCTGACTTTTGCGGATATCCCGAGCATTCCTCTCGCCGTCTCGTCCCGGACCTTCCTCCACGCCTCATCCACCTCGTCCGCGGGGACGAAGATGAGCCATTTCCCCACCTGCTCGTCGTCGAGACCTCTCGCCGCGGGCCCGGGGGCGTCCTGGACGATCCAGTACATCCGGGTCGTCTTCGAGGGGAGAACCCCTTCGCCCGCCTTGAGGGGTGCATAGATCGCATCGATCCCGCCGAACCGCCGGAGGAGCGCCTCGGCCAGCACCGGGTAATCCTCCCCGAACCGCCCGAAGATCTCGCGGACATCGGCCTCAAAATCAGCCCCCTGTTCGACGAGCTCAAACAGGTACGGGCCCCGGAGACGGAGTTCGCGGTTGAGGTAGATCTCAAAGATCCCGTACGCAATCTCAGCCAGGGACTCCGGATCGATCTCTTCCATACTTATTGGTAACCACCGGGGCGGTAAAAATGGTTCTGGATTGTTACCGGCCCAATCTCTCTGCGACCAGTTCCGCAGCCCGCTCCCCGGAGAGGAGCATCCCACCGAAGATCGGTCCCATGCGACACTCCCCGGCGACGGCGTTTGCCGCCATCCCGGTGACAAAGAGGCCGGGGAAGACTTCTTTCGTGTGCTCGAGGATCTTTGACTCGGCACGCTCGGCCCACATGAAACTCTCGCCCTTCACCCGGAGTTCGCCGCCTTTGCGCTCGATCATCCGGGCAACCATGGCGTCGTGGCCGGTCGCGTCGACGGTGCAGGTACAGGCCACGGTGAGCGGGTCTACGTGCAGCCCGGCCATGTCGACCGGCGTCCAGTTGATGACGAGGCCGCCGACCCTGCCGTCGTCCCGGACCATGACGTCCTCGACGGTGGTGAGGTTGAAGAACTCGACGCCGGCGTCGCAGGCCGCCGCAGTGAGTTTAGATACGGCTTCGACCGATTTCGCGACGTAATAGCCCTCCTCGAACTCCCGGTAGGCGATGTTGAACCGGTCGAGGAGCCGCCGTGCCTCTTCCTGGACGACGATCCGCGGAAACATCATCCCGCCGCCCCACATGCCGCCGCCGATGCTGAGTTTCTTCTCGATGAGTGCGCACCGGACGCCCTTCTCACCGAGGAGCGCGGCGCAGGCGAGCCCGGAGGGGCCCCCGCCGATGACGGCGGCGTCCATCTCGAGGTAGTCCATGTATGCCCGGTGCTGCTCCTCGAGAATGGCCCTGCTGATGGTCACTTCGTTCAGCGTCATCTGACTCTTATCTATGTCGCCGGAGAGAGATAAGGACACTGGCGCGTGCGCGAAACGCACCGGATCGCGGTTCAAACGGAAGCGCTCGGAGGGATTCCGGCATATGTCTTAATAGCTATCCGCCCCAATGTATATCCGTCATGAAGTGGACGCGCGACTTCGGTCTCACGATGAGGATGCTTTTGACGTCGTTCCTGCTCCTCATAGTCTACCTGATCTTCCTGGGCATCCTTTCGGCCCTGGGATTCGGCTTTGAGTTCCTTCTCATCGTAGCTGCCGGCATGGCATTCGTCCAGTACTTCTTCTCGGACAAACTGGTCCTCTGGAGTACCGGCACGCGTATCGTCGGGGAGGACGAATATCCCGAGCTGCACCGGACAGTCCAGCGCCTCGCGACCGAGGCGGATCTGCCCATGCCGAAGATCGGGATCATGCCGTCACCCGTCCCCAACGCATTTGCCACCGGGCGGAACCACAAGAACGCCGTGGTTGCCGTCACCGACTCGATCATGCGGATACTCTCCAGGGACGAACTCGAAGCGGTGCTCGCTCACGAGCTCTCGCACGTGAAGAACCGGGATATGCTCACCCTGACCGTGGCGAGTTTCCTCTCCATGCTCGCGTTCCTGATCATGCGGAACTGGCTCTTCATCGGCCTCTTCGGCCGACGGGACAGCAATGGAGGCGCGTTGATCCTGGTCTTCATCGCCTCGATCCTCGTCTGGGTCGTGAGCACCCTCCTCATCAGGGCCCTCTCCCGCTACCGGGAGTTCGCGGCGGACCGGGGCAGCGCCTATATCACCGGCAACCCGAGGGCACTCATCTCCGCTCTCCAGAAGATCAGCGGCCGGATGGACTACATTCCGGCGGAGAAGAAACAGGAAGTGGAGGGTGCAAACGCCTTCTTCATCATCCCGGCCCTCTCGGGCAACACCCTGATGGAGCTCTTCTCCACGCACCCGCCGCTGGAGAAGCGGGTGGCCGCCCTCGAGGAGCTGCAGGCGGAGATGCGTGGATACTGAACCCGGCCGGGTTCTCTCCACCCAATATTTAATATTCAGCACGGTCTATCTATGTAGGCAGACGTGCGTTCGCATCGATGGTCTAGTGGTATGACTTTGGCCTTCCAAGCCAATAGCCCGGGTTCAATTCCCGGTCGATGCATGGGGCTCGTGGTCTAGCTGGTTATGACGTCGCCTTCACACGGCGGAGGTCTCGAGTTCGAATCTCGAC
>JAENZF010000162.1 GCA_016841385.1 Methanobacteriota archaeon
GGTTGTGTGCCGACAACCTTCCCGTCCTTCACGACGAGGTTGAAGCTGCATCCCGTACCGCAGTACGGGCATGTTGTCTGTACATACTTGAGATCCATGGTAAAACCTCGGATACATAAAAATTCGAAGTTAAGCATATTTAAGAGTAGTGATTAACATACGTCTTTTTAGAGAATAAGTGTGGGTTGCACCACCTTTCTTCCCGGGAGATCAACGCATTATCGGGAATACTCGGCGGAATCTGCATTTGGGCGTACAAAATGAGCAGATATGGCGATGCGCACCAAAAATAGCGCCGGATGGGTTTGCAGTATGAAGAAAAAAGGGTTAGTTGGTGTAGGGTGCCTTCCCGAGTTTGGGCTCGAATGCACTGTCACCCTCGGTCCTGATGGCGTGGGAGAAGAGCGCAAGCGGGATGTCCATCGGGCAGAGCTCTTCGCACTGGCCGCAGTTTACGCAGGTGTCGGAGATGTGCGCAAACCGTCTGAGGTGGAACATCGGGTTCGGCGGAACCTCTCCCGAGGTGACCATCCTGGAGTTTCCTCTGAGCTCATCTGCAACCGGGAAGCAGACCGGGCAGTTCTCGATGCAGGAGTAGCACTTGATGCACCGGCCCGTCTCGCGGCCGATGGTGCCCCAGAGGTCGGATGCGAGCGCTTCGAAGTTCTTCTTCCGCCACTTATTGCCGAGGCTTAGCATGGCGCCCTCGACCTTGCCGCGGATCTCGATACCCTTCGGGTTCGCAGGTTCCGTGGCGATGGCCCCGGCCTTCGCGGCCGCATCGAAGAGGTTTGCACCCTTCTCGGAGCAGACCTCAACGAACGTGGCCTTCCCGGCGCGCTCGCCGATGACGCCCCAGTTGCCGCAGGCGAGGTCCGCCTGGCGCGGGACCTTGTAGAGGCACCGGCGGCAGTTGGACCGGCGGCCGTAGCCCTCGTCCTCGAGATCGTCGATCTTGATCCCCTTGTGGCCGCCTTCATACTCGATGATGAACTGGCCCTTGTCGATCTCCTCTTTGTGGACCAAGTCGGGGTCGACCTCGAACTTCTCGCGGATCATCTTGCGGGCCAGGACCGGGCTCACCGAGCCGCCGCAGTTCACGCCGAGCAGGAGGAGGCGATCCAGATCGACCTGGTTGCGCTTCGCAAGCTCGATGAGACCCATCGTGTCACAGCCCTTGACGGTGACGCCGAGCCGTGCGGTCTTGTTGCTGTCAAGGAAATCCTTCACCACTTTCGAGAGCAGAAGCGTCCCGCAGTGGAGCGAGCCTGCCGTCTCTGCGAGGTCTGCAGGGTTGGTGACGAGCGTGGGGACGGCATCGTAGATGTCCTGTCCCTTCTTGACGGCGAGGACAGCGTCCACCATGCCGGACTTAAGGGCGTACTGCTGCAGGGCGGTGATCGCACCTCCGCACTCTCCCTTCTTCAGTATGTCGGCATCTGCCGCCCATGCGTAGAACATATCTCCAATTGCAGCCATGTTCAGGCCTCCGTAATCTTCTCGACCTTCACAGAACAGGCCTTGAACTCGGGGATCTTGGCGATCGGGTCGAGAGCGTTGTTGGTCAGTGTGTTCGCCGCGCACTCCTTGAAGTGGAACGGCATGAACATGACACCTTTCATGATGTCTTTGGTCACCCTCGCGGGGACGTTCACGGACCCACGGCGGGAGGTCGCACGAACCGTCTCCTTGTCCTTGATGCCGAGCGCCTTCGCGTCCTCGGGGTTGATCTCGATCCAGCCGGTGGGGACCTCATGGTCGAGCGTTGCAGACCGGCGGGTCATGGTGCCGGTGTGCCAGTGCCAGAGGACACGGCCGGTCGTGAGCACGAACGGGTACTCCGCGTCGGGGACTTCCGCCGGGGGTTTCCACTCGATCGGGGTGAAGACACCCAGACCGTCGGGGTGGGCGAACTTCTCTGTGTGGAGGATCGGCGTTCCCGGGTGGTCTGCCGAGGGGCAGGGCCAGTGGAGTGCTTCGGGCTTGTTGAGCCGCTCGTAGGTCATGCCGTGGTAGGACGGCGTGAGTTCGGCGACCTCGGTGAAGATCTCCTCGGCGCTCTGATAGGGGAACTGCTTGGCGTAGCCCATCTTTGCGGCGAGTTCGCTGATGATCTTCCAGTCGACCTTTGCCTCGCCGGGCGGGTCCTGTGCCTTGCGCCACATCTGGACGCGGCGCTCGGTGCTGGTCTGGGTGCCGTTCCGCTCCGCATAGCAGGCGGCGGGCAGGACGACGTCGGCCATCTCAGCGGTCTCGGTCATGAAGATGTCCTGGACCACCAGGAAATCGAGGTTCTCGATGGCGTGCTTGACGTGGGTCAGGTCCGGGTCGGAGAGCATCGGGTTCTCGCCCATGATGTACATACCCTTGAGTTCACCAGGGTTGTCGGTCAGGACGTCCATCATGACGGTGACTTCGTAACCGTTCTTCGGCTCGCAGATGCCGTCGGGGAAGCCCCAGGCGTCGGCGAACTTCTTGTGAGCGGCCTCGTCGATGACCTTCTGGTAGCCGGTGAAGACGACCGGGAGCGCTCCCATGTCGCAGGCGCCCTGCACATTGTTCTGGCCACGGAGTGCGTTCACGCCGCTGCCGGGCTTGCCCAGGTTGCCGGTGAGCATCTGGATGTTCGCCACCGACTTGACGTTGTCGACCCCGGTGGTGTGCTGGGTGATGCCCATCGAGTAGAGGATCGCGCCGGGCTTCGTGGTGCCGAACCACTCTGCAGCGGTCTTGAGGCTCTCGACGGGGATGCCGGAGATCTTCGAGACGTTCTCAAGGCTGTAGGTGTCCTTCATGACGACTTCCTTGAGTTTCTCGTAGTCCTTGGTCCTCTTCGCGACGAACTCCTTGTCTTCCCAGCCGTTCTTGATGATCTCCTGCATCAGGCCGTTCAAGATGGCGACATCACTGCCGGACACAAACGGCATGTAGAGGTCGGCCTGCCGGGCGGTCGCGGTGTAGCGCGGGTCGGCGTAGATGACCTTCGCGCCGTTCTGCTTCGCCTGGACGATCTTGCGCCCGATCAGCGGGTGCTGCTCGAAGGTGTTGGACCCCAGGATGAAGACGCACTTGGACTCGGCGATGTCGAGGATGGAGTTGGTCATCGCACCGGAGCCGAAGGCGCCGGCAAGGCCGGCGACGGTGGATGCGTGGCAGAGCCGGGCGCAGTGGTCGACGTGCCGGGACTTCATGACACCGCGGGCGAACTTCATCAGCAGGTAGTTCTCTTCGTTCGAGACCCTGGCGGATGAGAGCGCCGCGAACTCGTCGGGCTTGTACGACTTGAACTTCTGTGCGATCAGGTTGTATGCCTCATCCCAGGTCGCCTCGACAAACTTGCCGTCTTTCTTGATGAGCGGCTTTGTCAGGCGGTCCGGGCTGTTCACGAATTCGTGAGCGTAGGTGCCCTTGGGGCAGACCTTTCCCTCGTTCACGGGTGAGCGGCGGTACGGCGCTGTTCCAACGACCTTCCCGTCCTGGACGACAAGGTTGAAACTGCAGCCGGTTCCGCAGTAGGGACATGTTGTCTGTACATACTTCAACGTCATATTTTTATCACCTCTATGGCGAACCGAATATCGGATGTTAAGCTACTTAAATTGTGGTAGTTAACCAAATTTACCCTCCCCTTTCGCTGGCAGCATTGGCTGGTGAATAACAATCCGTATTCTTTCTTTGAGTTTTTACGTGAGTAATACTCAGCAGAATATGAGTTTGCATACCTATCGAAGCCAGACATAAGTGCTGAACCAATGCCCGGGCGGCGGCCTCTCGAGTCGCTCGCAGGGCCAGGGTGATTGCCCCGGACTGAAGCGAGAATGGCAGGGCAAGCAAGAAGCGTGCGCTCTCCGGGGCACCCTCCTATGGGTTGAAATGACCACCCCTGTGCCGCCCGTTCCGCTTGAGGGGGAGGTGTTATTATCGGTGGAAGCCTACACCTCTCGCACAGTTGCAGGGAGAGAATTGCCATCGTGAAGAAGACACTACTGGTTCCCCCGATGCTCGTCGACCTGGTGGGGAACGCCCTGGCGTCGATGGACGGCGTGAAGT
>JAENZF010000163.1 GCA_016841385.1 Methanobacteriota archaeon
GAGCACGAGGATTCCTGCAAGGATACCGAGGATACTGACCAGCAGTTTCCAGCCCCGTCCGGTTGTATCCCCAAATAGGCTGATGAACACGACGATACCGTTGAACAGCCAGTAAAAGCCGAGGACGGTGACAAGGAGCGTCAGCGTCTGGACGGGGTAGACAAAGAAGAGAACGCCAAAGAGGATCGCGATAATGCCGAGGAGCAGCACGAGCCAGCGTGGCGAAGCCGTAACAGCGCCGGACTCAGGGGAGCCGGCACCGAACTGTACGTTAACCATAATAGCACCGTGCGACGTGTTCACTGGCACTATAAATACATATACGCTTCACGCCAATCGAGAAGATTCTGGCCTGCTTATCGGAGCAGACGCCGGGAATGCGGCCGCATCGGCCCGGGATCCTTACGGCGCATCTGATTTTATTACCCCGGGGTGAACACACTGATCATACTGCCCGGGAGGGCGAGCCGATCCATGAAAGTTGCTTTCGTCACCTACGACGGCCTCACGATGCTGGATTTTTCCGAGGTCTACGACCCCGTGACGCGCCTCAAGACCATAGGCTTTGTCGGGGATCTCGAGTATGACGTCTGTGCGAGAACCGATACTCGCCGTGTGATCCGCAACGCTCCCGCATGCTCGCCGGCGGGTCTGCCTATCCGCTGGCCATGTTCTCCTGGAGCGTGAACGAAAACGCCGCTCCCTCTTCCGGGCGGCCCGGCACCCGGTCTTCCACCCAGATCTTCCCGCCGTAGCGCTCCACCAGGATCCGGACCAGATACAGACCGAGCCCTTCCCCGACGCCCCGTCTCTTCTGCTCGTACCGGTGGAAGACCGCCTGCTTATCCGCGTCCGGGATGCCGGGTCCGGTATCCTCGACGGATACCCGCACCTCGCCGTCCCGCTCCTCGACCCGGACGGTTATGGCGACCCCTGACCCGCCGTACTTGACGGCGTTGCCGATGAGGTTCGCAAAAACTTCCGAGAGGAGGTCGTCGGCAAGGACCTGCCGGGGAGCGCCCTCGTAGCGGATAAGGGCCTCCGGGAAGTTGGCTATCTCCTCCCGGATGACCGCATCGAGGTCGGTCGGCCGGAGGAGAGGCGATCCTGCGTGAATCCGCCGGATCTTCGAGACGATGCCGAGAATCTCGATGCTCTTTGCTATGCTGCGCTTGAGTTTCTCCGCGTACCCGGCCGACTCTCCGTCCAGGGTCTCGATGAGCAGTTCGGCGTACAGGTTCGAGACGTTCTCGGTGTTCCCGATATCGTGGGTCAGGATGTCGAGATACAGGTTCGCCTCCCGGTGCGAGGCCTCCAGTTGCCGGTGCACCCGGGCGAGCTCGTCGGTGCGGTGCCTGAGTGCCTCTTCCGCTCTTCTCCGTTCGTGCACCTCGGCCGTCATCGCCATGAGAAGTTTCTGCTGGTTGCGGAATACGAAGAACGCGGCGAATACGGCGAGCAACGTGGTGAACGCGACGGTGGTGATGTGCGTCTCCACGATGGTGATATTCGGATAGAAGAACGTCTTTAAGATCTGGAATACGCTCATCAGCAGAAGCGTGATTGCGGCGACCTTTCCAAGCGCAAGGAGCATGCTGGCAGACCTGAATTCTTCGTTCACGACTATCCTCCGCAAAAGAGCTGCATCTTCTCAAGTATCGTGCGATAGTGGCGTGATATAGTCAGATGACGTGTGCGCGGACATGGTTCGCCGAAGATGGATACTCCCGATCACCGTTCAGCAGGTGAGATGGGAGTTCTGACGGGCCCCGGTATCTACAGGCTATTTGTCCAGGTGTAGCACTTTCTTCACAATAAAGCAATCCCCGGCCATTGGTATGACGCGCTGGCAGGACGTGGCGGTGCTGTCCGGATCCCGGAGGGCATCTCTGAGGCTGGTTTCCCGGCCGGCACGAGCAGGTGTCGTGCCCAGCCGGCAGCGGTGCCGGAGTCGACGACGGCGGGGCCTTCGCAGAGAGGTCCGGCCGCTGGCCCGGGCACCCTCGTAGATGCGGTCCCGGCTCAAAACACCCCTTTCACTTCTTTACGGCATACACCAGGTGGACGGTGCCCTGCTCCATCGGCATGGCCTTCTGTAGTTCCAGCGTCACCCGTCCCCCGACCCGGCCGAAGAGCTTCTTCTCCCCATCGCCGACGATGACCGGGTGGACGATCAGGCTGATCGTATCCGCGATCCCCTCCCGGATCAGGACGTCGTTTAAGTCGGGGCCGGAATCAGAGACCACCCGCGAGACACCGAACCGCTCCCGGAGTTCCCGGAGCGCCGCCTTGAGGTCGACCCGCTCTCTCCCGCACCGGACGAACGGGTACTCCCGCTCGCGGAGGTAGTCGAGGTAGTCCTCCGGCGTCGTCTCCGAGACGAGGACAACGACGTCTTTGGTGTACTCCATGTTCCGGTAGAAGTGGAGCAGGTCCTTCAGCACGCCCCTGCTGTCGACGAAGACGCTGATGGGGCGGCGGTCGTCCGACCGCATCTCGGGCCGGTGCCGGTCCGACGCCTCTTCGGGCTCTCTGATGTCCATAAACATCTCTATCCCGGACTTTGCCGTGGCCGAACCCGCAAGGAGCGCCCCCGGCTCGAGGGCGAGAAGTGCGCCGTAGTGCAGCCCGAGGTCGACGTCGAAGCCCCTTACTGCGTGGTCCAGGCTCACGCTGTTGTGGATGATGACTTCCGGGTACATGCGGAGAGGTTACGAACGCCCGGGAGATAAACACGCATGGATCCGCCCCGGCCGGCCACGGCCCGGCCGGAAGAGAAAATCCTATCCCCTCTCCCGGCCGAGAATTCATTACCGGAAGGTCTCCCGGCAGGAGCACCGCCCCGGAGGATACCCGATGGAGATCCCGCAGAGCATCTATGACCGGATGGCCAAAAGCATGGCCGACCGGGAATCGCTCCTCTCGTCCCGGGCGACCAGGAACGCCGACTACCTGCGGAGATCCGGCCACAGGCCCGAGGAGCCGGTGATCCGGCCGCCGTTCTCCCGGGACGCCGACCGGATCGTCCACTCGAAGGCTTACTCGCGCTACATCGACAAGACCCAGGTCTTCTACCTCGTCGAGAACGACCACATCACCCACCGGGTCCTCCACGTCCAGCTGGCTTCAAAGATCGGGAGGACGATCGGGCGGGCCCTCGGCCTGAACGAGGACCTGATCGAGGCGATCGCCCTCGGCCACGACATCGGCCACGTGCCCTACGGCCATCTCGGGGAGAAGTTCCTCGACGAACTCTGCACCGAGCACGGGCTCGGGGGGTTCCGGCACAACGTCCAGAGCGTCCGGTTCCTCGACGGTGTCGAGGACTGCGACCTCACCCTGCAGGTGCTGGACGGGATCCTCTGCCACAACGGCGAAGCCCACGATCAGTGCCTCACGGTCGAGGGTGAGGCCACCTGGGACTCGTTTGCCGAGAAACTGCGGAGGATTGAGGGCGGGGGCGACGCGCTCCCCCTCACCAGCGAGGGGGGTGTCGTCAGGTGCGCCGACAGCATCTCCTACCTCGGCCGCGACCTCCAGGACGCCCTCGAGGTCACGGTCATCGGTGATCGGGACCTCGAGGAGTTCCCGGAGATCTGCATGGACCTCTTCGGTATCCCCGGGAGGGAGGACTTTTCAGGCATCAACCGGACGGTGCTCGACGTCCTCGTCAGGGACATCATCGCGATGAGTTACGACGCCGACTGCATCGCCTTCTCGGCGGAGGCGTCGGCGTGCGTGGAGGCCTTCAAGGACTTCAACATGGACCACATCTACGAGAACGAGAGACTTCTCGAGAACCGGGAGAAGATCCGGTTCATGTTCCGGTACCTCTTCGACCGCATCCTTGATGATATTGAGAATGAACGCGGAGACTCGCCGGTCTATGAAGACCTCATCGATGCACCGTGGGCGTCCCGCGAATACATCGCCGCCGCCGCACCGGCGGAGCTCGCGAGAGACTTCATCGCCGGGATGACGGACCGCTACTTCGAGCAGGTCTTCCGGCAGAGCATCCTCCCGGAGAGAGTCCGGTCGA